>CAZSBS010000339.1:0-4248 GCA_964605095.1 uncultured Planctomycetaceae bacterium
CGGCGTTACGCTCGGCAGCGGCACCCTGCAACTGACCGGGTCGGCCTTCAATAGCAGCCGGCCGGTGACCATCAACGGCGGCGAAATCGACGTGCCGGTAACCGCAACCATCTCCGGCCCCATCGGCGGGGCCGCTCCGCTTACGAAGACCGGCGCCGGCACGCTTATCATCACCGGGACCAACTCGTTCCCCAGTGCGGCCGTCAATGCGGGCACGTTGCAAGGCAATGTCGATAGCATCAAGACCGATGTTGCCCTGAATGCCGCCAGCGCGAATGTGACCTTCGACCAGCCGAGCGACGGGGCCTATAAGAAGGTTGTCAGTGGCGACGGCAGCCTGACCAAGGCCGGAGACGGCATCATGACACTCTCCAAGACCCAGGCTTATGGCGGCGGCACGGTCATCAGCGGCGGCACGCTGAAGTTGCAGGGCAGCGCGGGCTCGCCGCCGGTGGAGGACTATGCTCGCTGGTTCGACGCGTCGAGCATCGAGGGCTACTCCGATGGACAGGATGTCACGCAGTGGAACGACCTCAGCGTAAACGAGAAACACGCGACGGTGCCCGGCGGGAACGCCAATCCCACCTATATCGCTGATGCGGGGACCGGATCCGGCCTGCCGGCGCTTCAGTTCGCCAAGAACGGCGGTGCCAGCAGCAGCGGGGCATTGACGTTCGAGAGGGACAGCAGCATCCGCACGGTCTTCTCCATCTTCAAAGGCGCCGCTTTCTTACTCACTGACCAGAGCGAATATCACTTCCACAGGGCAGACTTGGGCGACACCAATCCGGCCGACCCTCTCTGGTGCAATTACACCAACGGTAACATTACTGGCGGGCAGACCTATGTGAATGGCGTCCTCGTCAGCGGCCTCGGCGCCACGCCCACCGACCTCCACAACGGTTACAACCTCGTGGAAGTCCTAACCAACGGCGGCGCGGTGCAAGCCGACAGTTTTAATAAGGATCGCGGCGGTGCTCACGCGGGCGATCAATCGCACGCTGAAGTGATCATCTACGACCGGGTGCTCAGCGAAGAGGAGCGCCTTGCGGTGGAGGAATACCTCAACGACAAGTGGTTCGGCGGCGGTGGCGGCGGCGGCAGTAATCTCCTGCCGACCACCACGGCCATCACCATGGCCTCCGGCACGACCCTCGACCTCAACGGCGTGAGCCAGCAGATCGCCTCGCTGGCCGATGCCGACGGCGGCGGCAGCGTCATCAACAGCAATGCGGCCCAGTCAAGCACGCTGACCCTGAGTTCCGACAGCGACACACCCACCACCTTCAGTGGCGTGATCGTCGGTGGCGAATCCTACGGTACGATCAACCTTGTCAAGGACGGAAGCGGCACGCAGATCCTTTCCGGCAACAACACCTACACCGGCGACACGACCGTCAAAAAAGGAACGCTAAGCATTACGCAACTTGACAGCCTTGCCGACGCCTCGACGGTGACGATATTCAACAACGACACCGCCTACCTGGACCTGGCCTTCGAGGGAATGGATAAGATAGCCGAGTTGTATTTAGGCGGCGTTGCGAAGGGCCCAGGGGTCTACGGCGCGAGCAGCTACCCCTCATACTTCACCGGCACAGGCAGGCTTTTAGTGGGCGACATACTGCCTGGGGATGCCAACCTCGACGGCATTGTTGACGCGGCCGACTACATCTGGCTGAAGCAGAACTTCGGCATGACCGGCGCATCGCCGGAATACGGCGACCTGGACAACAACGGCACCGTGGACTGGGGCGACCTTCAGATTCTGATGGGCGCCCTCAACGGCACCGGCGCGCCCGCGGTGAACACCCCGGAACCGGCGACCCTTGGCCTGCTGGCCATCGGCGCGTTGGCGGTCATCCGTCGGCGTCGTAGGGCCTGATCCGGCCGAAACAAGAAACAGAATACCTCGCGCAGAGATCGCAGAGGGCGCAGAGAAGGAGTAACTCTTATCTTCTCTTTTCCGCGGCCTCACGAAGGGACCGTTGGTCCGCGAGAGAATTGACAATCTGAATGATGCAAACCCAAGGGCGAGCTCGTAAGGGCCCCCGAAGGGATGCCCGCACAGGAAGAACGTGTTCAGTCAACCTGCTCCGAGAGATGCCTCCCTCTCATGACGACACGCCAATAGTCCTGTGCGGCTCCCCTCGGGGATCCTAGGGGCTCGCCTCTTGCATCTCTTCAAGCAGTGCCTATGAGAGCCGCCCGGCGGACCGCAAGATGACCGCCGTGACCGGATAGGCTCTGCCCCTGCAACAAAAACCCAGCGCGGACGGGGCATCCGTAGACGCATAGCCGCCGAAAATTGGCATCCGCCAAGATGTAATCGTTGCACGGCGAGCGGGCCGTTTCCGGCAACGACGGGCCTGGGCGTCACAGGATTCATCCCCCCGCTCTTCCATCAATTGCTCGGGCTGGGCGGCAACCCAGCGAGCCGGTAACGGACATCGGCACTTTGGCCAGAATCCTTGCCCGCCCGAGCGCCACGGTTTTGTGCCGCCGTTTATGATGGTCACGGGTTGGCTGGCGGCGGGGTACTCGGGCCCTTCAGCAGTTTGGTGTAGATCGCGTCGCAGGCCCGGAAGCGGGCGTCGAAGTGGGAGAACTCCTTGCCTGCGGCGGGATTCCACAGGCGCTCGCTCATGGCCGGGACACGCCCTCGAAGGCTGGGGATTTCCACCGTCTCGGGCTGCTCCCACGCGCACATCTGCGCGCCGATGACCAGCGGGCTGGGCTCGACGATCACGCCCTTGTCGGCTCTCTTGGCGCCAAAGGGCTTAAACTGGAATGGGTTCCAGTTGTAGATGTCCTCCGGCGAACAGACAGTTTTGTTGACCACGTACAGCGGCGTCCAGGAGGCGTTTATCACGCGATACCCGTCAGCCACAAGGTCGTTGGGCTGGTAGAAGCGGATCTCGTACGCCATCACGATGATATCCTTGGGAATCTTGGGCTTGTCGTGGCGGCCGAACCCCTCCCAAACGATCATCGTCTTCTTGTTCTTCCTGACCACTTCGTTCATCGTTGCCACAAACCAGCGGTATAGTTCCCTGTGGTTGGACAGGCCCAGGTTCTTCTCGGCGGCCTTGAACTGCTCGTTCTGATCGGCCAGGGCCATGTCCGCCTCGTCCCCGCCGATATGGAAGAAAGGAGTGGACTGGAAAACCTCGCACATCTCGCCGATGACAGTCGTGACGGCCTTGATAACCTCGGGCTTGGCGATGTTGATGGACGCGTGGTGCTCGTAGGGCTTGGTGCCGCGGATCATGAAGAGGTCGGGCATGGAGCGGTTGGCGGCGGCGGAGTGGCCTGGGACCTCGTACTCGGGAATGATCGTAACGTACCGGGCGTCGGCGTAGGCCAAGAGGTCTTTGAGCTGCTCGATGGTGTAGGGCTTGACGCCGCCGGCGTTCTTCGTGCCCAACAGCGGATAGGCCTTCGAGGAGAACATGAACAGCGGATCGTCGGTCAGGTGCAGTTGCAGGTATCGGATCTTGTAGAGGCGGCACATTTGCACGATCTGCTTGAGATTCTCGATCGAGTGGAACTGGCGGGCCACGTCGATCATCAGCCCGCGAAACTCCGACTGGGGCTGATCGCTCACGATCAGGCGGGGGAGCGAGACCTTGCCGCCCTCGCCCTCCATCGCCTGCAGCAGAGTCACGGTGCCTAAAGCAACGGCGCCATACGTTCCGCCGCGCACGATGGCGTGATCGCCCACGTTCAGACTGTAGCTCTCGCCCTTGAGTGACGGGTCCAGACTCAGTTCGATATCTCCGGGCCTGGCGGCGCCAGTCGCCGGAGCGAGCGTAAGGCCCGTTACGGCTGATATCTCCTCGGCCAGCACCTTGGCCAGAGGCATGAGTTCGTTGCTGGCGGTGGTGACGCGGCTGGCGCCTGTCAGCGCAACCGTCCCGCCTTGCATGGTGACCGACTTGGGCCAAGGGACGATATTTAGGCCTTCTTTGGCCAGTGGCGCCGCCTGAGCCCTCAGCGCCAAACTGGCCAGGAAGCCGAGAATCACGAACGTGCAAAGCGTGCGGATCGCCATGGCAGACTCCTTATCCAAGATTTCCCAAGTGCGATCGACCCGCGACCGCCGCAGTCCTGTATTCTGTCATTCTCTGTCATTCCCATCATCCTGCAAGCTTTTTCAGCCCCGAAGCCTCAGGTTGTGCCTCTCGGCGGGGCCAGGTGGGCAGTACCGTGGCCCGTGAAGACATACGCTCAGAAGCCAACCGCACATCC
>CAZSBS010000340.1:0-4229 GCA_964605095.1 uncultured Planctomycetaceae bacterium
CCAGATTGCCGTAGATGAAGTTGCCCGTGCCGAACATGGCCGCGTAGACCATCATCACGGACAGAACCCAGCCCAGCATCGCCTGCGGCAAGCTGTCTGGCGAGGGACCCAGTTGGGTTTCCTGCTGGATGTGCTTCCAGCCGGGGCCGAAGGGGCGCGTCAGGCGGTAGAAGCGCACCAGGACGTTGTGGTCGGTCGGACGTGTAAGCAGCGTCACGACGATCCAGACCAGCGACGTGAATCCCACGCTGGCGGCCAGCGTCAGGTGCGTGGAGAGTTTCTCCATCCCGGCCAGTTCGTACTTCTTGCCGAAGAACAGGCCCAGCGAGATCGTGAACGAGCTGATCATGGCGGCCACCTCGGACCAGGCGTTGATCCGCCACCAGAACCATCGCAGCAGGTATATCAGGCCGGTGCCCGCGCCGATCGAGAGCATCAGGTCGAAGCTGTCCTTGGCGCTGGTCAGCAGCGGGACGGTCAGGGCCGCCAGTAGCATCAGGGCCGTCGTGACAATTCGCGAGACAAGCACGTAGTGCTTTTCCGATCCGTTTGTCTTGATGAACCGCTGGTAGAAGTCGTGGACCAGGTACGACGCGCCCCAGTTCAGGTGCGTGCTCATCGTGGAGAAGTATGCCGCCATCAGCGAGCCGAGCATCAGGCCAAGCAGGCCCGCGGGCATGAACTTGAGCATGGCGGGATATGCTATGTCGTGCCCGATGAGCTTTTCGCTTACCTGCGGGAACGCGGCCTGGATGTCGGACAACTGCGGGTAGACAACCAGGCTCGCAAGCCCCACGATGATCCACGGCCAGGGGCGAAGGGCGTAGTGCGCCACGTTGAACCACAACACCGCGCCCATGGAATGCTTCTCGTTCTTTGCCGCCAGCATCCGCTGCGCGATGTAGCTGCCGCCGCCAGGCTCGGCCCCCGGGTACCATACCGACCACCACTGGATAACCAGCGGTATTATCAGCACGCTAAGGGCGATTTCCGCGTTGCCCATGTCGGGAATCAGGTCCAGCTTGCCGGTCTCGCCAAGTTTCGACAGCAGGCCCGACAGGCCGCCGACCGTGTCGTTGTGCACCGCGAAGTAAGCCGCGAGGAATGCCCCCGTCATCGCCACAACGAACTGGATCAGGTCGGTCACGACCACTCCCCAAAGACCGGCCGAAACCGTCAGGGCGATCGAGATCGCCGTACACCATAGGATTGTCTGCCAGGCCGGCCAGCCCAGCATTACGCTGGCGATCTTAACCGCAGCGAGGGTCACCGACGCCATGATGACGCAGTTGAAGAAAAGCCCGAGGTACAGCGCCCGGAAGCCCCGGACGACCGCGGCGGACTTGCCCGAGTAACGAATCTCGTAGAACTCGAGGTCCGTAAGCACGCCCGACCGCCGCCACAGGCGAGCGTAGAAGAACACAGTCAGCATGCCGGTAAGCAGGAATGCCCACCATACCCAGTTGCCCGCCACGCCATGCTGGCGGACGATGTCCGTGACCAGGTTCGGCGTGTCGGCGCTGAACGTCGTTGCCACCATCGACGTGCCCACAAGCCACCACGGCAGAGACCGCCCGGAGACGAAGAACTCCGAAATCCCCTTGCCCGCCCGGCGAATGAAAAACCCGCAGATCACCAACTGAACGGCAATGATGCCGATCGCTATTGCCCAGTCCAGGTTCGTTACCCGCATCGCGAGTCTCCCAATAATTGCCGCTCAGCCGGCGGCGCTCCACTCATCGACTAATCGGATCATCGCCTCGTAGTTTCTCACCGTCAAGGCTGCCAACTCGCGCCCGTACGGGCAGGCGCTGGGCATCAGCACGAACCCGCGCCCCTGCCCGGCCATGCCCTCGTCCAAAGCCTGGCGGACCTTGCCCACGAACTGTCCGGTTGGAAGGTTCTCGATGTCGGCAATCTCCAGGTTGCCGAACAGCACCATCTGCCGGCCATGTTTTTCCCGCACGTACGACAGCGACACGTCGCCCTGCGGCGGCGGCTCGATCGGGTCCAGCCCGTCGCAGCCGGTGGCGGCGATGTGGTCCAGGATGTCCCTAAGCCGCCCGTGTGAGTGAATCCGCGCGAACCCGCCGTGCTTGTGGATCGCCTGCACCATGGGCGTGACATATCGCGTGACGTACTCGGCGAACAGCCTCGGCGGCAGATAGGGCGGCGAGGCGTACTCGGGCCCGTATATCCGCCACAGCCGGCCCGGAAGGGCCTCGCTGATCGCCTTGATGCGCGGCATCTGGACCTCGGCGATCTTCTCCAGTGCCCGATGCATCAGGTCCGGCCTGGTCAGGCCCAGAACCGTGTACTGGCCCATTTCGAACTTCTCAGCCAGCTCGCAAAGCGGGTCGGAGACGTCGATCATCACGATTCCCGTATCGCCGATAATCCGCTCGGCTTCCAGCACGCCGCTGATATCGGGCCTGCCCGACAGCGGCGCCCGCGGCAGGGCCAGCCAGGCTTCGAGGTCGTCCTCGTCCTTCAGCAGGTGCTCGACGGTCCACACGGTCCGCACGTCGGGGTCAGTCCGGTCCAGCCGCGTCAGCGTCCTGCCGCCGGCGCGGATGGTGGTACGGCAGATCCGGCTGCCGTTGGCGTCGGTCCACCGCTCGTGCCGCATGCACTCCGCGGCCGGGTCGGGCAGGGCGTCCACCATCGGCACGGACCGCATGACGATGCGGTCGGTCTTCTGGCGCGTCAGGTCGATCAGCGGCCACCACGATGGGTGGGAGTAGATGTTGAAGGGGTCAGGGTCGTCGGGGTTCTCATCGAGCCCGTTTAGCTCATAGAAGCACAGCGCCGGGCGGTCCACCGGCTCGCCATTCAGCGTTTTCATCAATCGTTCGCGGCGCGTCATATTTGGCCACTACCTTCTTTTCATCTCAGGTGCCACTGCCGACGGAGGATCCATTCGGCAGTCAGCAGGACCACAAAGGCGATGAAAAGAAGGGGGAAGTTGAACAGCGGCGTGATGGAGGCCGCGGCGGGCTCATCGAGTTGGCCGCGATCCTTCATTCGCTGGACGATATGGTCGATCAGGTCCGGCAAGCCGGAGATGTCCACCTTTCGCCCGCGGGTCTTTTCGGCCAGCATTTCCAGCAGGCCGTCGTTTCGCCCGAGGCGATCGGTCTCGGCGGAAAACGGCATGACGATAAGCTGCTGGGCATCCGCACCGAGCCGCCGCCCGGCGGCGTCCAGGGCGACGGCCTCCAACTTGAACCTGCCGTCGCGCGTGGGCTTGTACTCAGCCTCGAAGAGCTTTTCGCCCGTCCGCGGCGACATGGGGAGCGTCTCGGGCTTGCCCTCGCCGGCGGTGGGCGTGACCGTCAGCGTGACCTGCGAGTTTTCGGCCTGCCTGCCACGGTCGTCCTGCACCAGGGCAATGACCTTCACGGTGCCCTGGCCGATGCGGATGCAGTTCTTGTCCGGACGGATCATTACGGCAGGTTTGGCCTCGCGGCTCTTGGTTTCCACGTTCGCCAGCCAGCGGATAAGCTGGCCCCAGAAACGCTCGTATGGGCTCTGACGCCCCATGCCTCGCATGGGCGGGTCCCACTGCCAGGTCGTGTCGGCGGTGAAAGCGGCGCTTCGCCCGGCCCCGAATCGCTGGACCGCCGCCACCACCAGCGGCTGGCCGTCGATTAGCCGCGTCGGGTGAATCGCCAGCACGGATGCGCCGGGCTTTGCTGCCGGGACCGTCACGCAGCCCAGCAGCGGTTCCAGCTTGGGCAGCTTCTCGTCCGGCTTTCGCCCGGCCGGGCCGAAGAAAAACGGCGCCACGCCCGCGAAGATCGGGTGCGCCTCACCGGCGGCTGTGAGTTGGGGGATGAATGGGGTGGGCTCCTGCGGCTGGCTTCTGGACCCGCAGGTCACGGGCAGCACGGCCTCGACGTCGCCGCCCGCGTACCCGCCCGGCCCCAAGCTGTTGTGCCCACCGAGCATCAGCAGCCCCCCGCCGTCGTTTACAAACTTGCGGAGCTGGGCCATTTGCTCGCGGGACATGAACGTGCGGTCGAGGTCGCCGAGGATGATAACGTCGAAGAGCTTGAAGTCGCCTTCCGTTTCCGGCAGGTGGTTCAGCGAGGCCGCGCCCGCGCCGCCCTGTGCCCAGAAGCGGTTGCCGGCGATTCGCACCAGGCTCAGGAAGCGGATGTTCGGGTCGCCCATGAGCAGCCGCTTGAGGTACTTGTACTCCGGCCTGATCGAGCCCTCGACGTACA
>CAZSBS010000341.1:0-4214 GCA_964605095.1 uncultured Planctomycetaceae bacterium
CCCGGTGGCCCAGCGGCGGGAGATCGACCCCGTCAGCGGGCGGGCGTATTGGATCTACGTGCCCAGCAACTATACCCACAGCCGGTCCTGGCCGGTCATCGTCACCTGCCATGGCACGCCGCCTTACGACGTGGCCGAGATGCACATCCGCGAGTGGAAGATGCTCGGCGAGCAGAACGACTGCATAATCATATCGCCGGAACTGACCGCCACGGACGGGATCTTCGGCGACGGACCCATCGTCGGCATGCTTGACGACGAGCGGTTTATCCTGAGCATAATCAGCCTCCTGGGCTATCGCTTCACCATCGACCGCTCGAACATCATGATCACCGGCTTTTCCGGCGGCGGGTTCCCGATGTACTGGGTGGGCCTGCGCAACCCGAGCGTTTTCTCCTGCGTGGTGGCGCGGAGCTGCAACTTCAGCGAGCACAACCTTGACGGGTGGTATCCGCCCGAGGCCCTTGGCCAGAGCGTGATGGTCTACAACACCGAGAACGATCCGGGGGCCATCCAGGCCCAGTCCGACGCGGCCATCGCGTACCTGCGATCCAAGGGTTTCAAGGTAGAGACGAAGGTCATCCCCGGCATCGGCCATGCACGCGTGCCCGAGGTGGCGATGGACTTCTTCCGCGGCCACATGCGCCCGCCTGCGGCTGTGCGGTGAAGAAGGCAGGAACCGGTAGCCGGTAGCCGGCGCAGCCCTCCGTAGCCTTGGCGAAGGAGGATAGCCTGGCAACTACGCGTGCGTGGGGACAAATCCATAGGTCTTATAGGGCCTATAGGACCTATGCTCGCCAGTTCCGCGTTTGGGAACAGGTCTGTCGCCTGAAGTCTGTTTACCCCGAGCGAAGTCGAGGGGTTCCCCGCCGTCTGCCAATTGAGCAGTCAGCCGGCGGCGGCGGGGCGATTACGGCAGGGAAAAGGGGGATGCCGCAGGGATAGCTTAATAGTTAAGGGCTTGTATCAAAAAGTCTTGTGTTCCATGGCACCTTGGTTGCACCTTGTTAGTTGGAAGTATTGCGCTTTTCCCGCGTTTCGGGTCGCGGAGGGATGAGCGTATTTCCCGGCGAGTTGCAGACATGATGCTTACGCAGGACAGAAATCGGTTGCCTTTTAACCTGGTGGTTACCGGCGAGGCTGAGACGTGGCTGCCGGCCCTGCACCAGATCGTGGGCGCCGAGTATCTTGTTTCCAGGCGCGTGAGCGACGACCGGGAACTGCTGGACCTCGTCGGCAGCGGCGAGGCCGATGCGGCTGTGCTTGACGATGGCGCACAATGGCGACTCGACGCGCTACAGTTGCTTCGGATGATTCGGCGGGTTAACCGCACGCTGCCGGTGGTTGTGGTCACCGGCCGGCGGGACCGGCACTGGCTGGAGGACGCCCTCAGATTGACGGCCTTCAGCGTGGTCACCCGCCCGCTGGAACTGGAAGAGCTTCTCCGGCAGATCGCCCGGATGATGTGCCGCCTGGACGAGATGCTGCGACGGGAAGAAGACGAGTAGCCGGTAGCCGGGAAAGACAAAAGACGGAACCCGGAACCTGGCATTGAGTCCCGGCGCGCCGGGAAGCGTTGTGCATTGAGCATTGTGCATTGTGCATTGTGCATTTGTCATTGGGCATAGATACACAGGCAAGCAAGAAGGAGCACACGAGATGGCGAAAGCTGCACCGAAGATTCGTCCTTTGGGCGAGAAGGTTCTTGTAAAGCGTTTGGAAGCCGAGCAGGTCACGCGAGGCGGCATCGTGCTGCCGGACACAGCCAAGGAAAAGCCGCAGCGCGGCACGGTCCTGGCGGTCGGCGACGGGCGGATGCTCAAGGATGGCACGCGGGCGAAGTTCCAGGTCAAGAAGGGCGACAAGGTCCTTTTCTCGACCTACGGCGGGACCGAGGTGAAGCTCGGCGTTGAGGAATACCTGCTCATAGACGAGACGGACATCCTGGCGATCCTGGACTGAACATGGGAAGAAAAGCGTCCGGCAATTTTCTCGGAGTAGGCCCTGACTGGTTCAGGGAGTTTGCTGTCGACGAGGCGGCACTCAAAGACATATTTGCCCAAGTCCGCCAAGAGGCATCGGCGGCTGGATGCAACCATTTCCCTGGCCGTGATGACGTGGCTGCGAACCAAGCCCTTTTCGAGAACATCGTCGCTAGATACGAAAAGTCAAAGGGAGTCGTAATCCCCTTTGAGAGTTACCCCCAATTTAGGCGATGGATCCTGCTGCTGTTCAAGAGCGGGGACATGCCGTGAACTCAGAAAGACCGAAAGTAGGAGCACGGAAATATGGCTAAGAAGAAGATCGTATTCGACGTCGAGGCCCGCGAAGGCATTCGTCGCGGCATCAGGCAGTTGGCAAAGGCCGTCAAGTCCACTCTCGGCCCGACCGGGCGGGTCGTGGTCATCGAGAAGTCCTACGGCGCCCCGCTGGTCACCAAGGACGGCGTGACGGTAGCCAAGGAGATCGAGCTCGAGGACGCCAACGAGAACATGGGCGCCCAGATGGTCAAGGAAGTCGCCAGCAAGACTTCCAACGTGGCCGGCGACGGCACGACCACGGCCACCATCTACGCCGAGGCCATCTTCGAGGAAGGCCTCAAGAACGTCACCGCCGGCGCCAAGGCGATGTCGCTCAAGCGTGGCATAGACATGGCGGTCACCGCCATCGTCGACGAGCTTGGCAAGATGGCCAAGCCGGTCAAGAGCACCAAGGAGATCGCCCAGGTCGGCACGTGTGCGGCCAACCAGGACGCCGAGATCGGCAAGATGATCGCCGAGGCGATGGAGAAGGTCGGCAAGGACGGCGTCATCACCGTCGAGGAAGGCAAGGGCCTGGACACGTTCGTGGACCTGGTCGAGGGCATGCAGTTCGACCGCGGCTACATCTCGCCGCACTTCATCAACAAGCCCGAGACGATGGAGGTAGACTACGAGAAGCCCCTGATCCTCATCCACGAGAAGAAGATCTCCGCGATCAAGGATCTGGTCCCGCTGCTGGAGAAGGTTTCCCAGGCGGGCAGGCCCCTGGTAATCATCGCCGAGGACATCGAGGGCGAGGCCCTGGCGACCCTGGTGGTCAACAAGCTTCGCGGCACGCTCCAGTGCATCGCCGTCAAGGCCCCCGGCTTCGGCGACCGGCGTAAGGACCTGCTGCGCGACATCGCGATCCTCACCGGCGGCAACGCGATCATGGAAGACATGGGCATCAACCTGGAGAACATCCAGATGGTCGACCTCGGCCAGGCCAAGCGTCTCCGTGCCGACAAGGACACCACGACGATCATCGAGGGCGCCGGGTCCACCAAGGACATCAAGGCCCGCATCGACATGATCAAGAACCAGATCGAGGCGACCACGAGCGATTACGACCGCGAGAAGCTCGAGGAGCGCCTTGCCAAGCTGGCCGGCGGGGTCGCCCAGATCAACGTCGGGGCAGCCACCGAGGTCGAGATGAAGGAAAAGAAGGCCCGCGTCGAGGACGCCCTGCACGCCTGCCGGGCGGCCGTCCAGGAAGGCATCCTGCCCGGCGGCGGAGTGGCTGTGCTCAGGGCAATGAAGGTCCTGGACAAGGTCAAGGCAACCGGCGACGAGAAGACCGGAGTGGACATCGTCCGCCGGGCCCTGGTCTCGCCGATCAAGCAGATCGCCGAGAACTCCGGCCTGGACGGCAGCATCGTCGCCGCCAAGGTCATGGAGTCCAACGACGTGAACTTCGGCTACGACGCCCTTGCCGGCAAGTACTGCGACCTTGTCAAGGCCGGGGTGATCGTGCCGATGAAGGTCGAGCGGACGGCCCTCCAGAACGCCGCCAGCGTCGCCGGTCTGCTCCTGACGACCGACGCGGTAGTCAGCGATATCCCCGAGAAAAAGAAAGCCTCCGCCGGCGGCGGTGGTGGTGGAATGGACGATATGTATTGATCCGCCGCCCACGGCCGCGAAAATAGCTGCGGCGGCGGTTGAATCGGCAAAGCATAACGGCGTGGCGCTGGCCTGCAAAGGTCGGCGCCGCGCCGTTTGCATGCGCCCAAAGGGGATGTGAACACGGAAGCCGGCCAGAACCCCCGGCCCCGCGCTTGGGGGCCCCGAGCACCGGCCACCGGCGAGGCTGTGCCGTTTGTAGTGGCGTCGTAAGACGCTATCTTCGCTTGTAGTGGCGTCGTAAGACGCTATCCCCAAGATATGCCCTCACGGGCACACTACGAACGCCAGAGG
>CAZSBS010000342.1:0-4208 GCA_964605095.1 uncultured Planctomycetaceae bacterium
AACCGCGGATGGTTGGCCGGTCCCGGCAGCAGCCAGGCCGTCAGGACAAGCAGCACGCACAGCCAGCCCCCGGCCGACATTCGCGGGCGTAGCCGCCATAGGCCGCACAGCACGACGCCCGCGTAGCGGACCAGCAGCAGCACGCCCATCACGCCGGCAAGGGCCATCGCAATGATGTTGTCGCCGAAGTAATGTTTCGCGGCCGCGACGAGCCCCTGGCGGTGCAGAACATCCAGCGTGCCCTTGCCGCCGGAAGTGTAGCCGAGCACTTCCAGAGCGTCCGGCGCGCCCGGCAGCCAGAACGCCACGTTGCCCCGCATGTGAATGTCCAGGAACTCCCACGGGTGGGCGAGGATTATGGAGCGTGCCTTGTCCCAGCGGTAGCGGGCCAGGCCGCCGGGGGTGAGGTAGGGATCACGTGTCTGTTTGAGGATGACCTGTGTATCAAAGTCTTCTTCGCTGGAGAATTCCTCCCGTATGCTCTGTACGCTCTTGTATTGCTGCCGGGCTTCAATCTCCGCGGCTGAGTACCAGTACATGCTGTCGGTGGCGAAGCTGGAAAAACCCCAGTAGTCAGCCACGGTGGCGTTGCGGATAACCCACGGTGTGATACATGCGACCACCATGGCCGCGAAGGCGGCCGTGCGCAGCAGGCGTCTTGGACGCTTGCCCTTCGTAGTTTCAGCAAAGGAGGGTGCCTTTGGCCGTGGCATGGGCGTCCCGCCCATGAGTCCCACGGGCGTCTCGCCCGTGGTCAAGATTCCAGGCTGCAAGACGTGGTTGCTCCGGTCCTGCGGACCTCCGCAAACCACGGCACCCAAACCGGCGGCATCTGTGTCATGGCTGCCACGGCGCGAGCAGATAATTATCATCGCCATGACGGCTGAGAACGCCAGCCCCAACGGCCTGACGTAGCACGCTGCGCCCATCATGAGTGCAGCCAACAGTAGTGACCACCATCCCCCCGTGCGGAAGTGGCGGAGAAGCAACACCACGGCCGCGATCAGTATGAAGGCAAAGATGCTGTCCGTGAGTATCCGGCAGCTCGCCGCGGCCGCCAGGGGCGAGACGGCCTGGAGCAGCGCCGCCAGCAGCCCCGTCTCGTGACTCGCCATCGCACGGGCGAGGAAGAATGTCAGCAAGACAAGGTGCAGGTCGAGCAGGAGTTGGAAGGCAAGGACAATCTTCAAGGAGGCTGGGGGCTCTGAAAGCCAGGGCCGGAGCAACCTTCCCATTTCCATAACGGCGAAACCTGGCTCCAACCGGTCCGCTCCAGCCAAAAGCGCCGGATAGCCTGGTGTACGGAATATTTCGGGTTGATTTCCGCCATACGACACAGAGTTGGTGAATGGCACTCCGATCTGTTCGAAGGGCTGTGAGGAGATTCTGTGTGCATATCGGTCGAGGTCTGACATGGTCCACGCCAGTGCAAGATAATCCACTGAATCCGGCGTTTCCGCCCGGCGCACATCCGCGAAGACGGAGAACAGCATGACCGTCCGCACGGCCAGCGCGAGAAACAGGATGCCCAAGAGGCGGATGTCCTTCATGTCGCCCATTGTAAACCGGTGGCGGCGGCGGTGCCACGTTCACGTTGCCCGCTTCGCCGGACATCGCAACTCCCTTGCCCCGCCGGGGCAAGAAGAGAAGATAAGGAGATGATTGTGGAATCCTGCTTCCACGGGTTTCGCTTGAGGCCGCTGCGCTGCCTCGCCGCTCCACCCGCGGCTACAATCCATCGCCCCGCTGGGGCGAAAAAACAAGGGGCTGTTCGCCCCGGCAGGCCTTAGCCCCCAAGGGGGGCGGCGGGCTGTAGACACGGGTGAAGCTCTGTCCGCCGCAAGGCGGGCGGAGCGCAACCCGTGGAAGGCATGAATATTTCATGGACCCGCCCCGCGAGGGGCGGAGGGGGGTTCCGAAACCGTCGCCGGGCGTCGTGCCCGCTGGATTCGCGTGGGGCGATACGCTACCATTCGTGAATGATCTTTCGGCGGTACGGCATGTTCGTCGGGGGGATAGACCTTCCGGATGAGAAGCGTCCCACGCTGGCCCGAGCCATCGAGGTGGCCGCGCGCCCGCAACGGCTGCTGGTGCCGCTTGCGCCGTGTGCCGGCGCCCCGGCTGAGCCGGCCGTGACGCCCGGCGAAAGGGTCCAGCCCGGCCAGCGGATCGGCATCGCCCGGGATTCCGCCGGCGTGGACGTTTTCGCCCCGCTGGGCGGGCGCGTGGAGGGCATCTGCACGGTTGCCGTCGCGCGATGGGGCGGCTTCGCCGAGTCGCCGGCGGTCGAACTGGCTGACCTTTCAGACTCCGGCGGGATCGCCCCGCCGCGCGGCGCCGAAACCCCCGGCAAGCCCGCCGCTCCAGGCTTCGACTGGCAGGCCGCCGGCGATGATGAACTGCTCGACCTCCTCGCCCAAGGCCAGATTACCACCCACCGCTTCCGCCCTCAGCCGCTGGGGGAGTTCCTTGCCCGGGCGCGGGCCGCAAAGTGCCGCTGGACGATCCTCAACGCCATGGACCACGAACCCTACGTCTCCAGCGACCATCGCCTGCTTGCCGAGTTCGGCCCGGAGATCATGGAGGGCCTGGCCATCATCGCCAGGATCGTCGGCTCGCGAGAAGTCATCGTCGCCGCCGACCACCGGCGGACGAGTCATTACCACTCCTGCGGCACCCCGGCCGAGCGGCTGGGAATTGCCCGAATCGCCCTGCCGCACAAGTACCCAATGGGTGCCGACACGATCCTAACCAAGGTCCTCACTCGGCGTGAGGCCCCTCCCGGGCGGAGCCCTCTGTCGGTCGGCACGGCCATGGTGGACGCCCCGACTTGCCTGGCTGTTCAGCAGTGGGTGGTTCGCGGGCGGCGCGTACACGGACGGGTAGTGACGGTCGCGGGGCCCCACACGGCCCGGCCTGGAAACTTCTGGGCGCCGTTCGGCACGCCTTGCGTCGAGCTTGCCTCTATGACGGCCGGGCCGAGCCCGAGCGTCGTCGTCGGCGGCCCCGAGGCGACGCTCATTCATGGCGGCCCGATGGCAGGGATTCTGTGCGACAGCCGTGCCGTTGTCACGCCGGCTACCGGGGCGGTTCTGAGGCTGGAAGTTGCCCAGATGCCCCTGCCTGGCCCGTGCATTCGCTGCGGGTGGTGTACGGACCATTGCCCAGCCAGGCTCAACGTCGCCATGCTCAACGACGCGTTCGAGCTGTCGCTGGTGGACCGCGCCGCTTCGGGCGGGGCCCTGGCGTGCGTCGAGTGCGGCGTGTGCAGCTACATATGCCCGGCCAAGCTGCCGCTGACGCAGCGGGTCAAGCAGCTAAAGCGCCAGATCGTAGCTTTGCGGCGGGCCGCGGCCCTGGCCCCACGGGCGGAGGCCTCGCCGGCCGGGACCGATGAGCCCGCCGGCGCCCACGGGAGCCATGCTCGATGAACCCCGACGCCACAATCTCCAGCCAGGACCGCACCCACGTCGGCGCGACCGCCGCCCACGTGCATGACTCGCCATTTATCCGCGCGCCGGAAGGGGCGCACACAGTCTTCATGGTCACCGTATTCGCCGTTTGCGGGCCGCTGCTGGGCGGGATCGTTCTGTTCGGCTGGCGGGCGGCCCTCGTGTCGGCCCTGGCAATCACGAGTTGCGTCGTGACCGAACTGCTCTACTATCGCGTAACCCGCATCCCCGCCCTGCTGGGCCGCTCGCACGCCGTGCTGACAGGGGTGCTGCTGGCGCTTACGCTGCCCGCGTTCGTGCCGTGGTTCGTGCCCGTCGTGGCCGGGGCGTTCGCCATCATAGTCGGCAAGGCTGTCTTCGGCGGAGTGGGGCACTTCGTCTGGCAGCCCGCCCTCGTCGGCCGGCTTGCGGTGGCGGTCATGTTCCCCGCCCTGCTGGCCGCGCCCGACGCCCACTTCCCGCACCGTCTGCCGGTGCTCGCGCAAAACCGCCTGCTTGTCGGCGACGTGCGAGAGGGCGCCTTCGGCAACGACATCGCACCCTGGCGAGGCCGCCCCGCGCCCAACGGCAAGGACGCATTCCTTCTGACCCCGCCGACCAACACCATGAGAGGCCTGACCGGCCGCCACTCGCCCGCCTACAGCGCCCTGGTCTTTCGCCCGGCTGAGCAACTCGACGCCAAACCCGCCGCCCTCCTCCAAATGCCGCCGATGGAGAACCTCTTCTACGGCACGCGCCCCGGCGGCCTCGGCGAGA
>CAZSBS010000343.1:0-4197 GCA_964605095.1 uncultured Planctomycetaceae bacterium
ATGTCCAGCCGCTCAGGTTCGCAGAGGGCTGGGCGGCAATTGGGCAACACGCCCTACTGGCTACCGGCTTCTATCTTGGCGACCACGGGCCTGGCTCGTCGAGGGTCTTCTGCTGGGACTTCAACAGGCCGTCGAGCCGGCGGCGCAGGTCGGCGTCGGTGTCGGCGGGGGTGCGTTTGTTGCCGGCAAGCGCCACCAGCAGGTCGACCAGGCAATCGAAGTCGCCTTCGTGGATGAACTCGGGCGCGATCCTACCTCGCGGGTGCTGGTTGTGGTAGTTGCCCAGCGGCAGCGCCAGTGCCCCGGCCATGTGGCCAAGGGCGCAGAATGCCGTCGACTCGCACGTGCCGCCGGGCATGAGTTGGCGAACGAATCGGAATTCTTTGTCAGTCTTTGCCATACCGGCCGCAACCGCGGAAATGTGGGCCGTCAGGGACTCGTTGAAGGTCCGCAACTTGTCGCCGACGCGGACGACCACTCCGCCGCCGACTCTCGCGCCCGGCTGGGCCTTGGACGTCTCGATGCCGACGACCATCGCCCCGGCTGGTATCGTGCCAAGGCGGCACGCGGCCAGGGCGCCGACAAATCCGACCTCTTCCGCCCGGGTCAGCAGGCCCATCACCTTTGCGTCCGCGCCGCTGGAGATGATCTGCTCCATGGCTGCAAGGATCGCGGCACACCCGGCCAGGTCGTCGCAGGCGCGGGCGGTGATTCGCCCGTTTCGGCTTCTAAAGGCCGGCACGCCCCACATGCCGATGCTGCTTGGCGGCACGTCGGCGGCACCGGCGCCAATCAGCTCCAGCCGGCATTCGAGCGAGCCGGGGGCCTCAGACTTTCGGACCGCCGTCACGGTTGCGGCAAACTCGCCCTGGGCGGTAATCAGCCTGACCGGGCTGCCCGGGAAGTATTCCTTGGCAACGCCGCCGCGAAACTGTGCCCAGACGCTTCGGCCCCGCCCGCGGCGGACGACGAAGCCGGGATGGTCCATGTGGGCTGTGAAGACCCACATCGGCGCCTTGGGCGTCCGTGCCCCGGCCCTGCGGCGGAGGCCCGCGGCGCCTGTGGCGCTGAGCAGCACGTTTCCGGCCGCGTCCTGGGCAAAGGCTGCGCCGCACCGCAACGCCCAGTCGCGCACGTACTTGATGACCGCCCGCTCGCAGAACGGGCTTGTCGGGCAGGATAGGACGCCTTGCAGAAGCCGGCGTCGGCGAGCATTCATAGAAGGGCCCTTTCCTGGTAATCACGCAAGACGTGAGAGCTTTGACCTACTACTTTCATTGCGGAGCGGTTGCATCCGGGCTCACTGATCGAGCGAGCCGGCCGTCAGGTTTTCCTCGGGCCGTTGGCGGGCGTCGAACGGGCCAGTTCGCGGAGGCGGTTCATCTGCTGGCCCAGTTCCTCGGCGGCCCGGGTATCTGGAAAACGCTCGATGACATCGCGCGCGTACTCGACGGCCTCGGCGTAATGGCGTCGTTCGAGAAGGTTGCGGATGTGGTCCCGCAGTTCGCGAACCTCCTCGAACCGGGCGTTGTCTTCCATTGTGGTCAGCATCGCGCCGACCGCGTCGGCGCCGGCGCCGGAGGGGAACGCCTGGACATACAGGCGGGCGGCCTTGAGTGCCTTGCGCCACTGCCGGGCCTCGGCCAGGCGGGCCACCTCGTTGTACATTCGGTCGCGGCGCTCGTCGTGGAACATTCGCCCCTCTCGGCGGACGCGGTTCAGGATGTCTGTCACGGCCGGGTCGTTCGGGTATCGCAGGTCGAGGCCCCGCGCCTCATCCTCGGCCTGATCGAAGGCTCCGACGGCCATCAGGTCTCCCACGCGGCGGGTGACGACGTCGATTTCCTCTCCACGTGCGGCCTGGCGGGCTTCGTCGAGCCGCTCTTGCAGCAGTTGGACATGCTCGTCGCCGGGCAGTTTCTCCGCGAGCGTCTCAATGATCTGACCGGCTCCGGCGAAGTCGCCGGCGTCGATGGCTGTCCGGGCCATCTCGGTGAGCTTTCGGCGGAGCTTGTCCTGACGGAGCCGGGCCTTGGCACCGCGTTGCTCATCGCTCAAGAGTATGTTCTCGTTGAGCTCCCTGAGCTGGGCGAGGATATCGTCGAGGACCTGGCGGTCGCCGCGCGGCGGCTCGTCCGGCGACGGACTGTCCAAGGCGCCGGTGAGTTCCAGGATCGCGGCCTCGGCGGGCTCGGCAGGCCGGGGCTCGCCCTCGACCTCTTGATGAAGGACATGCCCAAGGGAGCGGGCCTGAAGGGTTCGCCGGGCGCTGGCCTTGAGCAGGTTGGCGCGACTTTGGCGGCGGACCAGCGTGCTGACGAGCCAGATGGCGCCGCCGGCCAGGATCAGGACCAATAACACCCCCAGCACCACCACGCCGGCTGAGACCACAGCTAGGCCCGGGGTCATGGATTTTCCCGCCTGGCGGGTGGCGAGTATGATGAGAAAGGTCGCCAAGAGCCCGCAGAACAAGATGGTGACGACGGCGCCCATCATCACCATCAGCGCTGCCGAAGGCCTCTTGGGGCGCCGGCTGGGATGCGGCGGGATGTATTGGTCCATGGACTATCCTCGGCGGCATACCTGCTGCCGCTGAAAATTATCCCGCCCAACGCCCGCTAACGCAAGGCCGGATAAGTAGGCCCGACAAGCAGGCATGGCAAGTGGGCCATATCGTCATTGACCGCGACGGCCCCCGAGTATAGAATACAAGCATGAGCACCACCGCCAACTTCAAACAGTCTCGTGCCTGGCGCCATGCCGGGGCCTTCACGCTGGTCGAGTTGCTGACGGTTATTTCGATAATCGCCATTCTCATGGCCATGCTCGCGCCATCGATGTACGGGGTGTTCTTCGCCGTCCGCAAAGAGACGTGCAAGAGCAACCTCCGCTCGATCGTCAGTGCGGCCCAGCGATACGCCCAGGCCGACTCGAGGATGCGCCTGCCGACGGTCAAGCCCACGACGGCAAACTGGGGCAAGATGAAGATTGGCAATCCGGGATGCCTGGCTCTTCTGATCACCGCCAAGCTGGCCGACCGCGAGCTGTTCGTCTGCCCGGAGGCCCAGAGCGCGCGAGGGTTCAAAGCCATGGCCATGGACGCCAACTACTTCACCTATGACACGGGTGTCAGCACGCTGTCCTACAGCTACATCTCCATGGTCTACAACACGGCCTGGAAGACCACCGCGGCACCCGAGGGCAACGTTGCGGCCCAGATGACCATGGACCAGGTCCCCGCAACGCTTGTAGTCCTGGCCGATCAGAACCCGCGATGCACCTTCGATACGACGGCGGCCCTCAAGAACTACAATTCCCTGAAGGATCTGTCAGGCAACACGCTGCCCATGGCACTCCGACGCAACTCGCTGAACCACAAGAATAAAGGCCAGAATGTCGCCCGGTGGGATTCGTCCGTCAAGTGGATCAAAGATGCGAACAACCCCAACAGCCCGGAGGACGACATTTACTCGAGCGCCTGCAGCACCACTGATGAGTCCAACGGCCGCAGGAAGGACAAAGACGATTCTTTCCTGATTCCGTGAGCCGACCGCGATAAGCTTTTTTGGATTTTTTGGGGGGATGGCTGGCAATTTCTCGACAACCCCTTTATTGGCAAGGAGATAGCAAGGTAAGGTGATTGCCTGATTTTCTCTTGCATGGTCGCGCGGATTTGCTAATATATTACGTATTGAGAACGAGAATCTGCGGGCAAGGCCTTGACGGCCAAAGCAGGTTTTTGTAGGGTTTGATAGCGAAATCTGAATACGTCCCCCTTTCGAACCGGTTCCCCCCCGGCCGGTTCGAATACAGGCGTGGCCTGCCGTCCCCCCCCCGCGGTAGGCCCGCCGCTTTTTTGCGCCAAAGTTGTCACCCCTTCCTGATTGTCCCGGCGCGCCGGGACGGATTGCGGATTGAAGTGGGTGGCCACAGCGCAGAGTTGTCACCACTCTTGATCGCGGGGTGCGGATTGACCGCAGAAACTCGGAGCCTGCCCGCTGCCATCCGTAAACTCAAGACAGTCGGGCGACGTGGCCTGCCGAGAGGGCGGCACCCGCCCCTGATTCGCGACCCCAGTCCCGCCGTTTCTTCTGCCGGGTTCCAGGTTCCGGGTTACAGGTTCCGCCGTTTCCGGCTACCGGCTACTGGCTACCGGCTACTGCCTTTTTCCCCCTTACTGGCCAGATGCGATTGCAG
>CAZSBS010000344.1:0-4128 GCA_964605095.1 uncultured Planctomycetaceae bacterium
TCGACCGGGTTATTCTCAAGGACATCAAGCAGCACATCAGATTCCTCAACAGCCAGCTCGGCAAGTCGCGATGAGCCCTCGCACAACGGCAGCGCCGCTATTGTCCGCGCAGGAACCTGTCGTCGGCATCGGTGAAGACCACCGGCGTGCGCGGCAGGCGGTCGAGGTCGAAACGCCCGAGCAGGTCTTCCATCGATATTTCCCGCGGCCGGTCTATCACGCCGCACCAGGCCGCCAGCAGGCCCAGGACCCGCTGCGGCGTGGCGCCGGCCTGTCGATACGCCCCAAGGCGGGTGTCTCCGTGCCTCTTGGCCAGGCGGCGCCCGTCGGGGCCGACCACCAGCGGCAGGTGCCAGTACGCCGGCTCCGGAGCGAGCCCGAGCAGCCGGCGGAGGTGAATCTGCCTTGCGGCAGACTCCAGCAGGTCCTCGCCGCGGACGATGGCGTCCACGCCGGCCTCGGCGTCGTCGACAACCACCGCCAACTGGTAGGCCGGCAAACCCTCGCCGCGATAGACCACGAAGTCCCCGCATGTCCGAGCAAGGTCGAACTGTCGCGGCCCGGCGAACCGGTCCGCCACCGTAATAGCCTCGGGCGGGACTTTTACCCGCCACGACGCGGGCCTGCCCGAGGCGGCCGAGGCCTCCGCGGCCGAGGAGTAGACCCCACGGCAGGTGCCTGGATAGGCCGCCGCGCCATCCTCCGCGTGTGGCGCCCCGGAGGCCGTGATGGCGTCCTTGCGGCTGCACGCGCAGGGATAGGCCTCGCCCATCGCCACCAGCCTGGCCAGGGCCGACTCGTAGGCCGGCATGCGCCGCGACTGCCAAACCGCCGGCTCGGACCACCCCATGCCCAGCCACCTCAACTCAGCCAGCATTTCCTCGGCCGCACCGGGCTTTATGCGCGGGCCGTCGATGTCCTCGACGCGCATGAGCACCCTCCAGCCTCGCTGGCGGGCCAGCAGGTAATTGGCAAGGAACGTCCGCAGGTTGCCCAGGTGCAGGGCGCCTGTGGGCGACGGAGCCAGCCTGGTGGTCGTTTCGGGCATGGGAAGTAAGTAGTAAGTAGTAAGGGCCTATTCTCGGCGACAGCCTTCGTCCTCGTTCTCGTCCTCGGCTTCTTCTTCTTCTTCTTCTTTCAAGCGACCTGGTGCCATGCTTCCGCGGCTGTTTGCGAAAACATGCTCCTGCCCGGCCCTGTCAGGCTGTCGCCGATGCCTCCGGGGCCTTGGGCTTGCCGTGGATGAAATAAAGGTTCCTGATGTATATGAGGATGTTCAGGCAGAACGCGGCCGTGAAAACGGGGTCCTTGCGATAGATGGCGTAGATGATAGTTATGAGGCTGCCCACCAATGACAGGTACCAGAATGCCACTGGCACCACGGACTTCTTCTTGCGTTCGCTGGCGATCCACTGGACGACGAACCGCATCATGAAGACGAACTGGCCGACGAAGCCCACGAGATACCACATGCCTGCGGGCTCAAGTCTTATGATCTTAGCCAAGGTTTCCCATATGCTTGGATTGAGTTCGGCGATTCTTGCCTTGAGGGCCTGGTTTTCGGCCTGGAGCTGCCCGACGGTCTGGGCGTCAGCAGCGGCCGAGGGGGAAGACGCCGGGTTTATCGCGGCCGGGCTTACGGCCAGGGCGGTCTGGGTCAGTGTCAGTGCCAGGACCGCCCCAGCCATGGTTCGTGCGAAAGACATAACCGTGTTCCTTTCGGTGACAGCGACTTCGTGCCGTACCGGCCGGGGGGGGGGGGCTCGTGGCGCCCCAGCCGCCGCCGGGATATAAGGCAGGTATTATAACCCCCGCCCGCCCGCCGATGCCAGCAGCGATGAGCCTCGGTGTTGCTCGCCTTGCGAGCCAATATTCACGAGGTTTTCCAGTCTTTGCGCTACACATCGGCGGTGGTATCTGGGATAATATCCCGTTTCCGGAATCGGCGTGTTTGCAGGGACGCTTCAGGCACCGTCGATGGCCGGTTTTAAGTGCCGAAAAGCCAATAGCAACGGAGTTTGTAAGTGTCGGAAAACGACCCCGAAAACATAGAAAAGCAGCCCGTCCCCACCAACGGTCCGGCATCCTCGCCTGGTCAGACGCTGTTTGCCAATGAGCGGATTCAAAACCTCCCGATCGAGCAGGAACTTCGGGAGAGCTATCTGACATACGCCATGAGCACGATCATCGACCGCGCCCTGCCGGACGTTCGCGACGGGCTCAAGCCGTCGCAGCGGCGGGTGCTGGTGGCGATGAACGACCTGAACCTCGGGCCGCGCAGCAGGCACCGAAAGTGCGCTAAGATCGCCGGCGACACGTCCGGCAACTATCACCCGCACGGCGAGGGCGTGGTGTACCCGACGATGGTGAGGCTCGGGCAGGAGT
The DNA here is from genome assembly GCA_964605095.1 of uncultured Planctomycetaceae bacterium. Taxonomy (GTDB): domain Bacteria; phylum Planctomycetota; class Phycisphaerae; order SM23-33; family SM23-33; genus JAUWQU01. The sequence goes on from CAZSBS010000344.1 coordinate 2,386, forward strand.
GGAACCTGCGTTACACGCTGGTGGACCCTCAGGGCAACTTCGGCTCGATCGACGGCGACCCCCCGGCCGCAATGCGTTACACCGAGGCCCGCATGACCGCCCCGGGCACGGAGATGCTCGCCGACCTGAACCTCGACACCGTCGACATGCAGCCCAACTATGACGACACCCGCACCGAGCCGGTGGTGCTGCCCAGCAAGTTCCCCAACCTGCTGGTAAACGGTTCGCAGGGCATCGCGGTGGGCGTGGCTACGAGCATCCCTCCGCACAACCTTCGCGAGGTCTGCCAGGCGCTGGTCCACCTGATCGACAACCCCGACGCGACGGTCAACGACGTGATGAAGTTCATCAAGGGCCCGGACTTCCCAACCGGCGGGCTGATCTGCGGGCGACACGGCATCGTCGATGGCTATCGCACCGGGCGCGGGCGCGTGGCGGTTCGGGCGCGGATGCATACCGAGCAGCTTCGAGGCGGAAAGACCCAGATCGTCGTGACAGAGATTCCCTACCAGGTGCTCAAGACGACGATCATCGAGCGGATCGCCGACGTCGTCAAGGCCGGCAAGATCCCGGACATAGCCGACGTGCAGGACCACTCGGACCGCACGGGCATGAGGATAGTGGTGGACCTCAAGAAGGGCGCCGAGCCGGAAGTCGTCATCAACCAGCTCTACCAGTACACACCGCTCCAGTCGACGTTCAGCATCATCAACATCGCGCTGGTCAACCGCGCCCACCGCACGCTGACGCTTCGCGACATGCTGGTGTATTTCCTGGATCACCGCAAGGAAGTCATACGCCGGCGGACGGCTTTCCTGCTCCGCCGGGCGCGCCAGCGGGCGCACATATTGGAAGGCCTGATCCTCGCCGTCGCGGAAATCGACAGGATCATCGAGACGATCAAGAAATCGCCCGACATCCCGATCGCCCGCGAGCGGCTTATGGCGCTGGACCTGAGGCTGACCGAGGCCGCGACGGTGCGGAAGCTGCTGCCGGAGAGCTTTGTCGCCCGCGCCAGTTCCGGCCCGCAGCAGTTGACGAAGGTGCAGGCCGACGCGATCCTGTCGATGCAACTCCAGCGTCTGACCGGCCTGGAGATCGAGAAACTCGCCCGCGACTACTCGGAGCTTGTCGAGGAGATCGAGGGCTACGAGGCGATCCTCGCCAACGAGCGACTGCTGCTGGACGTGATACGCGAGGACATCCACGAGATCAGCGAGAAGTACGGCGACGCCCGGCGAACGGAGATCATCGGCGACGTCGGCGATTTTGACATCGAGGACCTGATTGCCGAGGAGGACGTGGTCGTCACGCTGACGCACGCCGGGTACATCAAGCGCATGCCTCTTACCACGTACCGCCGCCAGGGCCGGGGCGGGCAGGGCATCATCGGCTCCGACGCCAAGGAGGGCGACTTCATCGAGGAACTGTTTATCGCCTCGACGCACGACTACCTGCTGGTGTTCCTGAACAACGGGCGCATGCACTGGCTGAAGGTCTACGACATACCGTCGCTGTCGCGGATCAGCAAGGGCAGGGCGATCGTCAACCTTCTCCAGATGGAGCGGGAGGATCAGATATGCGCGGTGCTGCCGGTGCGCGACTTCGACGACCGCTACCTGGTGACCGCCACCAGGCTCGGACATATCAAGAAGACGGAACTCAAGGCGTACTCCAACACGCGGCGCGGCGGCATCCAGGCGACGGGGCTCCAGGACGGCGACGTGATGATCGGCGTGGCCC
>CAZSBS010000345.1:0-4108 GCA_964605095.1 uncultured Planctomycetaceae bacterium
GCATTGCGAAGCCGCGCCGTCGCAGGTGCTCGACGCAACGGACCAGGGCAACTTTGCCGGCGTCGGTGACTGTGTGGAACATGCTCTCGCCGAAGAACGCCCCGCCCAGTGCCACGCCGTAAAGCCCGCCGACCGGCTCGCCGAGGGCCGCTTTCTCCACCGGCCAGGCCTCTATGCTGTGGGCGAGCCCCAGTTCGTGCAGCCGGGAGTAAGCCATGCGTATTTCCGGACTGATCCACGTCTGACGCCCGTCGGGACGGTTGGCGCACAGCCGGACCACGTCGTCGAAGCTCCGGTCGATAGTACATTCGAAGCGCCCGCGGGCAATCGTCCGGACCAGGCTGCGCGAGATGTGGAACCGCTCGTCGAGCGGCAGAAGCCCGCGCTGCCGCGGGCGAAACCACATGAGCTCGCCGTCCTGCACCATGGGGAATATCCCCTGGGCATAGGCCGAGATGAGCATCTCCGGCCGCAGGCTGGCCATGATTTCCGGGTCCGGTTGGTCGGTTTCCATGACGGCGAATTCTTGTGAAGATTTCACACGCCCTCGGCCTGCGGCAGCGATTTGACTATCTCGGCCAGCAGGTCGTCGGCCACGACGCCGTCGGCCTGGCCCTCGAAGGACAGGATAAGCCTGTGCCTCAGGGCCGGGGCCACCATGGCGCGGACATCCTCGAACGCCACGTTCGACCGCCCTGCCCGAAGCGCCCGGACCTTCGACGCCAGCAGTATCGCCTGTGCCCCGCGAGGCGAACTGCCGTACCGCACGTACTTGCGGGCCAGGGCAGGTGCAAGCTCCGCCTCCGGGTGCGTCGCGCGGACGATCCTGGCCACGTAATTCTTGACGGCCTGGGCCGCCGGGATCCGGCGGACCAGTTCCTGCATGCCCAGCACGCCGGCGGCATCGGCGGCGGTTGTGGCTCGCGGCACGTCGGAGCCGGTCGTGCGGTCGAGGATCCCCACGAGTTGATCGACGTCCGGCGAGTTGACGATGACCTTGAGCATGAACCGGTCGAGCTGGGCTTCGGGCAGGGGGTAGGTGCCCTCCATCTCCAGCGGGTTCTGCGTGGCCAGCACGAAGAACGGTTCCGGCAGGCGGTGGGTCGTGCGAGCCACGGAGACGGTGTGTTCCTGCATGGCTTCAAGCACGGCCGACTGGGTCTTCGGCGTGGCGCGGTTGATTTCATCGGCCAGGACGAGGTTGGCGAAGATCGGCCCCGGCTGGAAGCGGAAGCTCTTAGCACCGGCCTCGTCCGCATCGACGATGCTCGTGCCGGTGATGTCGGCGGGCATGAGGTCCGGCGTGAACTGGATTCGGCTGAAGCCAAGGTCCAGCACGTCGGCGAGTGTTCGCACGAGCAGGGTCTTGCCAAGCCCCGGCACGCCTTCCAGCAGCGCGTGCCCGCCGGCGAGGATGCACGTGAGAACCTCGCCGGCAGCCCGCTCGTGCCCGACGATCACCTTGGCCAACTGCCCAGCGATAGCCTCGTAAAGCTGGTGAAACGTCTCGATCTGCCGCTGCAAATCGCCGCCTGCCTCGTCGCCCATCGATCGCTCCCTGTCAAACGAGCCTGTCTAACGGGGCAAGCATAGCATTTGACCAGCCAATCCGCCAGTTCTCGGTTGGTGCCCAGAAGAAGCAAAAGGCGGAACCGGGAACCTGGAACAAGGAACCCGAAAAAGTAAAAGCGGAACCTGGTGGACTACTCCATGACGTCCGCAGTCTGAAGCCTTTCTGTTGAGGCCTGCTCGCTTCAGCGAGCAAAGTGGGTCAGAGCATGTGCGGTCAGAGCAGTAGCGGTCAGTTGCGTGAGGGTGAGGCCCTTTCTATAATCGCCCGTACAAGAGCGGTGAAGCTTGGACCTGATTTCCTGCTCGCTGAAGCAAACAGGCCTCCGTGACCGGTTCCGGGTTCCTGGTTCCGCCGTTTGTTTTTCACAAAACAGGGAGTTGTCCATGAACGTGTTGTTGACGGGCGGGGCGGGGTACATCGGCTCACACATGGTGCGGGCGCTGGCGGCGGCGGGGCATACGCCGGTGGTTTACGACAACCTGGCCAACGGCCATCGCGCCGCGGTCGCCCAGGCCGCCTTCGTCCAAGGTGACGTGGCGGACAAGGCAACGCTGCTTGGAGCCATTCGGGATCACGCCATCGAGGCCGTCATTCACCTGGCCGCGTTCATCGAGGCCGGCGAGTCCGTCGTCAAGCCCGACAAGTACTTCCGCAACAACACCATCATAGGCATGACGCTGCTGGACGCCATGCGCGAGGCAGGGGTGCGGAAAATGGTCTTCAGCTCGACGGCGGCTGTGTACGGCACGCCTCGGCGCGTGCCCATCGAGGAGACCGACCGACTCGAGCCGATCAACCCCTACGGATCGAGCAAGCTCTGCGTGGAACTCATGCTTCGCGGCTATGGGCCCGCTTATGGTATGGGATTCGTCGCCCTGCGGTACTTCAACGTCGCCGGGGCGGACCCCGCTGGCGGCATCGGCGAGGACCACAGCCCCGAGACGCACCTGATCCCGCTGATCCTCCAGGTTCCGCTGGGCAAGCGCGCGAGCATAAAGATCTTCGGGCAGGACTACGACACACCGGACGGCACGTGCATACGCGACTACATTCACGTCTGCGACCTCGCCGACGCCCACGTGCTGGCGCTGGACGCCATCGAGCCGGGACAGGTCAAGGCGTACAACCTTGGCAACGGCGAGGGATTCAGCGTCCGTCAGGTAATCGACACATGTCGGGCCGTGACTGGCTCGCCGATCCCGGCCGAGCCGGCCGAGCGGCGCCCCGGCGACCCGCCGCGACTGGTCGCATCGTCGCAAAAGGCCATTGCCGATCTCGGCTGGCAACCAAAGTACCCGGAGCTGCCGACGATCGTCTCGCACGCATGGGCATGGCACAAGGCGAACCCTGGCGGCTACGGAGAACGCTGAGAACGAGGCCGGCATTGAATTTCATGCATGAGCGGCGGGCTTGGCGATCACCAGAACTCCTCTGACTCGCAAAGAAGAATATGCCCTGACCGGCACACTACAAACGCCGGAGGCGGTATCGAAGCCGGCCGCCAACCAAGCGCACGCGGAGCGTTCGTAGTGCTGTCGTCAGACGGTATGTTTCTTCGCAGAGGCCGGGCGGGCACAGGCTGGTCGATCATCTTCAGGTTCGTCAGCAGCAGGTGAACCATCAACTCGTGCTGCCGCACGCGCACGTCCAGGGGGTCCTTCCGACAGGTCTCCAGGATTATCGCCTTGGCCTGCAATCTCTCCCAAGCCGCACGGGCCAGCGAACCCCTGGCCGGTCCCATAAGCATAACGTGCTTCTGCTTAGGGTTGTCTATTGTCGCGTTGACGGCATCGAGCATGATCTTCGCGATCCTGACGACCTCCTCGGAGTTGGTGCCGATGATGCTGCCGCCCGTAGACTTGGACGTTTTGCGAAAATCGATCCCCTCGTGCAGGTCCACAAGCCAATCAGGCTTTGTCCGCTCGGTCAGTTGCCACAAGGCCTCCGCCGCCGCGCCGCGCGGCTTGTACAAGCCGCCCTTGCAGGGGAAGTTGCGGTTGAGGTCCCGCGTCTCGGTCGGCTCGTTGGGGTCACAGCGTTTGTCGGCCAGCAGGGCCGGTGCGTTGGCCCGAGGCACCACCAGCAGCTTGCCGCGAACGATCACCCAGTGGCGGATAATCTCTGCCGCCTTGGCACCGGCAACTTCGTTGCCATGCACGCCGCCGACGATCATCACCGTCGGACCCGGCTTGTTGGAGTCGATGACGTAATACGGTGTCTGCCACCTGGTTCCTTCAGCAAGCAGGCCCTGCGTCTCGCCCGCATACGCGGGACCGACCGAGACCGCCGCCAGCATGGCCGCGATGAACAGGCGCCTCGGCGACCAGGGGATCGAGGTGGAAACCAAATTGCCCTTGAGTCTCGTCATTCCTTAGCCTGCTCCTGGTCCTCGATAAGCGGCTTGGAGAACACCCTGCCGAGAATGACGCCGACGCCGATTGCGCTTGCCAGGAATACCACGGCGAAGACGGCGCCTATAGCCAGATTGCCGTAGATGAAGTTGCCCGTGCCGAACATGGCCGCGTAGACCATCAT
>CAZSBS010000346.1:0-2713 GCA_964605095.1 uncultured Planctomycetaceae bacterium
CAGGTAATAGGAACCCGGAACCTGGAAATCGCAACGGGGAAGCTGTAGCCTGTAGTCTCCAGCTTGCATCGTGTATCCTGTGATCTGAAGTCTGAGGTCTTAAAAGAATGAACGTAGTGGCACACGGAGTTGACCTGGTGGACTGCAAGCGTCTGGCCGAAGCCATAAGCCGCCATGGCGAGCGGTTCCTCAATCGCATATACACCAAGAACGAGCTTGCCTATTGCCACGGACGAAAACGCGAAATGGAGCACCTGGCCGGACGCTTCGCCGCCAAGGAGGCCGTCCTGAAGGTCCTGGGCACAGGCTGGAAGAACGGCATCGCATGGACGGACATTGAGGTCGTCAACGCGCCGTCGGGCAAGCCGATGGTAAAGCTTACCGGCCAGTGCAGGCTGATCGCCGACCAGCAGGGGCTTTCGAGCATCCTGATCTCCATCAGCCACATCGACACCCACGCCATCGCCTCGGCCATAGCCTCCTCCGAGAGCCGCGGCGGGGCGATGGGGGTCGGCGATTAGACGCCCAGGTGCGCCCGGGAAACGAAATGACCGACCGCCCGCTGACCATCTTCATCTCAGCCGCCGAGGCAAGCGGCGACGAGCACGCCAGCCACCTCATAGCCGCAATGCGCCGCCTTAGGCCGGACGCGAGGTTCATCGGCGTGGCGGGCGAGAAGATGGCGGCCGCGGGATGCGAAGTCGTCGCCGACCTTACCAAACGCGCCAGCATGGCCGGCGGGGCGATCACGCAGGTCGGCTACTACTACAAGATGGTCCGCCAGATCCGCCGCCGCATAGCCGATATCCGCCCGGACTTGCACATCCCGGTGGACAGCCCGGCGCTGAACTGGCACCTGGCGGCCGAGGCAAAGCGGTGCGGCGCGAAGGTGTTTTACTACATCGCCCCGCAGGTCTGGGCGTGGGCGCGGTGGCGAGTCAGGAAGCTTGCCCGGCTGACCGACCAGGTCGGGTGCATCCTGCCGTTCGAGCAGCCATATTTGCGGCACCGCGGCGTCAATGCGACATACGTGGGCCATCCGCTTATGGACACGCTGCCGCCCAAGCCGCAAGAACTGCCGGACCTGGCCGAGGCGTGGGCCAACGGCCAGTGGCGGGTGGCACTGCTGCCAGGCAGCAGGCCCGGCGAAATCCGCGGGCACGCCCCAGCCCTTGCCGCCGCGGCAGGGGTTATCCGCAAACGCTGGCCGGCGGCCAAATGCACCGTCACGGCTCGGACCGAGGGCTGCGCCGAAATCCTCCGCCCGCTGCTTGCCGGCGCCGACGTGGAACTGGCAGTCGGGCGCACCCGCGAAGTCCTGGCTGAGAGTCACTTCGCCCTGGCTACCAGCGGCACCGTCACGCTGGAGGTGGCGCACTTTGGCGTGCCGATGGTCATCTTCTACCGGGCCGGGAGGCTCATCTACAACAGCCTTGGCCGGTGGCTGCTGAAGACGCCGCACCTGTCGCTGGTGAACATCCTGGCAGGGCGGCGGCTCGTGCCGGAGCTGATGCCATGGCACGGGCGCATCAGCGAGGTCACCGATACGGTTGCCGAAGTGATGGAAGACTACGGCTGGCTTTGCCAGACTCGCCGCGACCTGCTCGCCCTGACCGACAACCTCCGCGCCGCCCGGGCCGGCTCAGCCAGCGAAAACGCCGCCAAACTCGCGCTGGAAACGGCGGGGCAATAGGCGTTCACGCCGCCCGAGGCCTGTTCGCTTCAGCGAGCAGGTCTTCAACTCGCGGGGCCTTTATGACACCGACGAGCCCGGTGGGACCGGGTGATCCGGCGTGATGACAACCACGTCGCGGTATTCGTCGCCTTCCTTTACGGTCGCCGCCAGGAGCATGCCGTTGCTCTCGAGCCCGCGCATCTTTCGCGGGGCGAGGTTGGCAACCACGATGATGCTCTTGCCCACCAACTGCTCCGGGGCGCACCACTGGCGAATGCCCGCCAGTATCTGGCGCTCCTGCCCGCCGCCCATGTCAACCTTCATAACGATCAACTTGTCGGCATTGGGGTGTGCCTCGGCCGTGATGATCCTGGCCACGCGAAGGTCCAGCTTGACGAAGTCATCGTATTGAATGATCGGCTTGCCGGTAGGCTGCGTCTCCGGGGTGGCCGCTGGTACTGCCGCCGGTGTTTCCGCTGGTTTTGCCTGCGAGTTATCTTCCGTCATGTTCCGCCTTTCGTTGCTTTGGGGTATACTCACCGGCAGACAGTGTACGCTCGGCGCGTCCGCCGGGCAAGCGGGCGTCGGCTGTTTGCGTCGGGAGCGTGGGCGACAGAACGGGAGAAATTGCGATGGTGAATCCATTCTTTTTCGGTCTCGCGGCATCGGGCATACCCCAGAATGACAGCGAGACCGCCATGTCGGGCGTGGCGGCCGGCGGCTCCGAGCGGGCCGTCAACGAGGTCAGCCACCTGGCCGACCGCCTGGACCGCCTGGTGCTGGTGAACATGGCGATGTGGTCGCTGCTCCAGGAGAAGACGGGCCTGACCGAGCAGGACCTGATGGACCGCGTCCAGCAGGTAGACCTGGCCGATGGGCAGTTGGACGGCAAGGCGCGCAAGCCTCTGGCCAAGTGCCCGGACTGCGACCGCGTTATGTCGCCCCGTCACAAACGCTGCCTCTACTGCGGCGCCGACCGCCTGGACTACTCCGCATTTGACTCCGCGCGGTAGCGGCGACAACCGAAGGACAATCCGC
>CAZSBS010000346.1:2813-4104 GCA_964605095.1 uncultured Planctomycetaceae bacterium
GGACAATCCGCAATCCGCAATGGCAAGCGGCCATCGGCCGCGCAGCCTACGCCTTTCCCGGCGGGCGGGCGTTGGCCTTGAGTTCGGCGTCGAATGTGTGGGCGATCTTGGTGAGCGCTGAGACCATGTCGGGGTTCTTGTCGGCGACGTTGGTCGTCTCGCCGATGTCGGCTGTCAGGTCGTAAAGCTCCGGTCCGGCGGGCTTGGCCTTGCTCTCGGCCTTCTCACCCTTCTTCTTGGCGCCGGCCTTGGCCTTCTTCGGCGTTTCGGCGACGAGGCGCAGCTTCCACTTGCCCTGCCGCAGAGCCTCCAGCTTGCCGCCTCGGTAATAGTAATAGGCCTCGTGAGGCGACTTGGCGCCGTCCTGGCCGGTCATCAGCGGCCAGATGTCCTTGCCGTCGATCACGCGCTCGGGCAGCTTGGCGCCGGCGAGCCCGGCGAGCGTCGGCAGCATGTCGATCGTGCCGGCGACTTCCGAACACACTTTTCCCGCTGGGATCTTGCCGGGCAGGCGCATGATCGTCGGCTCGCGCATGCCGCCTTCCCACGTGGTGAACTTTCCGCCCCGCAGCGGCAAAGCGCAGCCGCCGTCCTTGCCCTTGCCCAGCCACGGGCCGTTGTCCGAACAGAAGAACACCAGCGTGTTTTCATCCAGGCCGAGCTGCTTGATCGTCTTGAAAATCTCGCCGACGGACCAGTCGATCTCCTCGACGACATCGCCATAGAGCCCGCGTGCGCTCTTGTCCTTGAACGTTTCCGACGCCCACAGCGGCACGTGCGGCATGGTGTATGCCAGGTAGATGAAGAATGGGCGGTCCTTGTTGAGGTTCAGCAGCCTGATCGCCTCGGCGGTGTAACGCTGTGTGAGCTTGGTCTGGTCGACGGGGTAGTCGATCACCTTTCCGTCTCGCATCAGCGGCACGAGCCCGCCGCGTTTCTTTCCAAGGTTGTCGGGCGTGAGCCCCTCGTCGAGGCGGGCGTCGGGCGCGAAGGCCATATCCGCGGCGATGGTCATGTCGTTGCTGTACGGGATGCCCAGGTAGCTGTCGAAGCCGTTGCTGGTCGGCAGGAACTGCTTCTGGTAGCCGAGGTGCCACTTGCCGATGGCGCCAGTGGCGTAGCCGGCGGCCTTGAGGACTTCCGCGATGGTGGTTTCCTCGGGGTTCAGGCCGATCTTGCTTTGCGGGAACAGGACGGGCAGGTTGCCGACTCGCGGCGGGTAGCAGCCGGTCATCAGCGCCAGCCTGCTGGGCGAGCAGACGCTGGCGGCAACGTAGAAGTCCGTGAACTT
>CAZSBS010000347.1:0-4079 GCA_964605095.1 uncultured Planctomycetaceae bacterium
GTGCTGACGTGGAAACTGGGCGGGCACGTCGACGACCACCACGACAAGGCGTCGGAAAGTCCCCGCCGCGGGTTCTTCGAGGTCGCCCTGGGCAACCTGTCGATCCGAGCCAACATCTCCAAGCCGCTGACGGACGACCCCTGGCTGCTGAACCAGTTGATCCACCAGGCCCGGATGTTCTACAAGATCGCGCCCCACAGCGTGCATATCTCGCTGCAGATGCGGCGCCAGCAGAGCCCGGTGCAGGACAGGCTCCTGCCGTCGGCGATGATCAAGTGCCTCTTCGCCATCGCCGGCGACCCCGTGCGGACGCCGGATGGGCGGGTGCAGATCCGCCGGCTCCAGAGCGAAGAAATCCTCACCGGCCAGCCGAACCCGCACCTGCTGTTTTCCGAGATATCCCTCAGGCACAGCAGCGAATCCGACGAACTCTACCCTGCCGTCCGCACCGGCCGGGCTGCTGGAACGTACGTCCAGCAGTTCAAATTCCTCCGCCTGGCAAGCGACCTCAACTACGAGCCGATCGCCATGGCGCTCAAGGGGATCCAGATCAGCATGCGACCGGGCAGCCTCCTGACGACCGCTCAGTACCAGCGCAGCAGCCGCAACAGGGCCGTCTACCACGAACTGATGGAGTGGGGCAACTCGGCGGAATCGCTCAGCGATGCCGAGATAGACTCGTTCCTGTCCGCCGTCGATGAGGGCCTTGCCACCGAGCGACTCGGAAAGCCCATCCACAGCGGCGCGTACGTCGCATGGGCGATCGAGCAGCTTCGCTCGATGCTCAAGGGGTTCAACATACTGATCAACTGGAAGAAGGGGGAATAAGCCCCGCGGGCGCCTGGGAACGCCAGCCCCTTGGGGGCAGGCCTCCCGATTGGCGCAATAAGAGACGCTTAGGAGAGCGGCGATCCACGCCAACGCCGGATCCGTCAGCGCACCTTCTTTTCATCGTGGACGTATCTTATATTGTATTTTGGCGTCGCACCATGCGAGGTGCGTCTATGTATTCCGCGCCGCGGCGCGGACACAGCCCACCCAGCCGCACCGTCGAGCGGCCATCAATACCGAGGCTTCCACCCCAGGCTGACAAGTCCAGGCCGCCAGGGTCGCGAGCTTCTCCACTTAGTTGCGCGTTTTCCGTCAGCGGTCCCGGCTTGGGCCGCGGCCGCCGTTTCGCCGGCGGCGGACAGCGGCGCCCGGTGATGTCCGATTCGGCAGTAACAGGAGCAGACCATGCGGACCATAGCAATCGTCAACGAAAAGGGCGGGACTGGTAAGACCACGACGGCGGTCAACCTTTCAGCCGCCCTTGGAGAGCTCGGCCAGCGGGTCCTGCTGGTTGATCTCGACGGCCAGGCCGCATCGAGCCGCTGGCTGGGCGTGGAGGAGGACAACCGCCTTGCCGACGCTCTGATTCGCGGCGGCGGGCTCGAGCCCATCGCGGGCATCGCGCCCGGCGTTTCGCTTGCCCCGGCCTCGGGCAAGCTGGACTCGGTGTCGCACGAGCTTCGCGCCACTCAGGGCGGCCAGCTCCGCAGGGTGCTGGCGCCGCTCCAGGATCGTTACGACTACGCCCTGATCGACTGCCCGCCGTCGCTGGGCAACAGGCTTATCGGCAACGCCCTGCTGGCGGCCACACACGCGATCGTGCCGGTCGAGCCGTCAATCCTGGCGTTGGACGGCCTGCGGATCCTGCTGACGACGCTGGAGGACGTCCGCGACGGCTTCGAGCACCCCATTGAACTCATCGGCGTGCTCGCCTGCCGTTACGAGTCGCGGACCAGGCTCAGCAAGCTCATCCTTGCCGAGTTGCACAGAGCCCTGCCGGGCAAGGTCTTCCGCACGGTCATCCGCGAGACGGTTCGCATGCAGGAGTGCCCTGCCAGCGGGTCGAGCATCCTCGAGTTCGCCGACAAGAACAACGCCGCGACGGACTACCGCGAGCTTGCCCGCGAACTGCTGGCCGGCGGACCCCTGCCGGGCAATGCCGCCGTGGCTGCACAAATCGAGGACGCCGACGACGCCGACCTGGACGAGCAGGACCGGATGACCATCGAGTCGTTCCGCCACCAGGCCCACGTATCCGTCGGCCGGAGAGTGCCCGGCGAAAAGGCCGGCGAGCAGGCCCATGCAATAGCGACGGTCTCGCCACAGGTCGATGCGCCCTCACAAGCAGGAGCGCCGGTAAAGGCCGAGACGCCGGTGCCGGTGAATATCGAGACCAAGGCGGAAGCTATCGCGCCGCCCTGCGTGCAGGCTCAAGCCCCGGCCGAGCCACGCCAGCCGTGTGCCGCAACGCAACCAGCACCGGCTTTGACTGCCCAGGCCCACGAGCAGACCGCGCCGCCAGCCGCCCCTGCGGCCAGGCCGGCGACTGCCAAGGCTCCCGCCGTCGCAGCCGCAACCGCCGCCTGCCCCAAACCCGCGCCGGAGGTTTACCGCCCGCGGCTGGATGCATCCCAATGGCGGGCGAGCAATGACAGGTCCGAATCGCATGACGGTCCGCGGATCAGCCCGGCTCGCCTCCCCCGCCAGACCCGCAAGGGCCTGCTTGTCGCCATGGCGGCGGCCTGCCTGGCGCTTGGCATTTGGGCAATGGTCCGGCTCAGCCAGGACACGCCTCAAGCGGCGGCCGGGGCCGATCATGGCGCGGGCCTGGTCGTGAACAAGGCCAACCCATCGCACGCCGCGCCCGCCAAGGCAACCACGCCAGTGCCGCTACCCGCGCAGACAGCGCCCCGGCGTACGGCCACGCCCCCGACCACACAGCCGTCCGCACAGGCGATACCCGAGGACGCCGCGGACAATGTGACCGCGTTGGACAAGCAGGTTGAGAGCGACATGGGCGGGTCATCGGTGACATCCGTGGATACCCACGGCCTTACGGAGACGCGCATGTTGCCCACGGCCGAGCCGGCCGCGGCGACAGCGGGCTTCTCGATGCGCCAGGCGCCCACGACGAAGCCGGCTTCGGATGCGGCGGCGGGACTGCCGGCCACTCTTGCCGAGCAGGCCGATCGCGCCGAGCAACCCGCGGCGCAGCCGACGACAAGGCCGGCGGATGCGGCCAATGAAAGTGCCCAACCGTCCGACGGCGCCGGCGAGGCCGCGGCGAAGTCCGATACCCCGGTAGCTTCGCCAGCCACCGCGCCGGCCGCGACGGCGGCGCCCGCGACAAGGCCCGCCGACCCGGTCTTCCGCGTGGCGCCAGGCGGCTACAGCCTTGGAGCTATCATGCGAGGCACAAAAGGCAACCTTGCCATCATTAACGGCAAACCGGTCGGCGAGGGCGCGACCGTTCGCGGCGCGAAGGTCATCCAGATCCAGCCACTGTCGGTCGAACTTGAACTGGACGGCTGGCGGTTCACGCTGGGCCTGGGACGGCAGACATCGGACCAGTCGCCCGCCGCGGCCTCGAAAAGAACCGCCCGCAAGTAGATGTCTCGATTCGATGCGGCATCGGTGCCAGAGCGAAGACACAGACGCCCCCCGCCGCCGGCGGCAGGGCAAGTCACGGAGATGCGACAATGAGCAGCGTCCCAAACCTTGTGGCCGGCAGACTCAGCAGGAATCTGCGGCCTGGCCTTTCCGGCCAGACCCAGCCTCCGTTTACAGTGACGGGCTACGGCGTGTCACGCCTTGGGCTGGTTCGGCCAAGAGCCGCTCAGGCTGAGCAGCTTGCCTGCCCCGCCGCCACACGCCCGCGAATGCGTGGGGGCGTGGCGCTGAAAAAAGTCACCACCAGCCTGGCACTTCCGCTGGTCAACCGGCTCAAGGCTTACTGCGGCGCCGCCGGGCAGTTCCAATACGCCGTCATCGGCACCGCGATCGACCGATACCTCCGCGATGTAGTCGGGCAACTCAATGGCGCCCAGAAGGACAAGATGGCCGAAGTCGCCGCCGGCCTGTGCAACGGGGCCGCGGAGGCTGAGGCCGGCACCGACACGGCTGCCGCAGCCGTCGCGCCTGCACCCAGCCACGGGCGGCTGGCGGGCATCTTCAGCCACTTCCTGCCGCGCTGCTGGCGATGTTCGTAGCGTGCCCGTGATAGCATTCGGGGGAGCAACGCCTTACGG
>CAZSBS010000348.1:0-4019 GCA_964605095.1 uncultured Planctomycetaceae bacterium
AATAGGAGATCCCATGGCACTGGGTTTCTTCCGTCGTCGTCAGAAAATGGTCATCATCATCATGGTTGTCCTGATGGTGAGCTTCCTGGTTGGCGGATACGGCGTAAGCACGTTCTTCCAGACCGATCCGAACAAGGCCCGTATGGGCGAAACCCGGTTCGGGGAGTTGACACGGGGCGAGTTGATGTTCGCCGAGGCAGATATCGACGCCCTGCGGGCGCTTGGGCTTGGCAGCAATCCGTACCGTGCTCAGGAGTGGCCCCTGGAGATGGCCTTCGTCCAGTTGGCCCGCAGTTCCTCGGAAACCAAGGCGGTCGAAGCCTACGCCCTGCTGCTCAAGGAGGCCGATGCCGCCGGTGTGGCCGTCAGCCAGCATGACGTGGACGAGTTCTTCCAGTCCATCTGCGGCGTCGATGAGAACGCCTACAAGAGCCTGATATCCTCCCTGAGGTCCGGCAGCCGGGAATGGACCGAGCAGTTCATCCGCGGCGCCGTGGCCAGTTGGCTGCGGATATTCAAGGCTTACACCGACGCCGGGGTCGACTGCCCGCCTTCGGAAACCGAACTCCAGGTGACCTGGCGCGACATCAAGGAGGAGATAAATCTCAGCGCGGTCCGGTTCAAGGCCGAGGACTTCGTCAAGGACTTGACGGATCCCAATCAGGATATCATCCGCAAACAGTTCGACACCCATCGGACCGTCTACCCCAACGCGAGCCAGAATCCCGCCCAGATGGGCTTCGGCTACAAACAGCCAGGCCGGGCGCTGGTGCAATACATGCAGCTCCGCGGCGAGGTCATTGGCAGGGTGACCGAGCCGTCGTTCGACACGCTGGTGGACTACTTCAACCGCAACAAGGGCGAGTTCTTCCGCGAGGAACCCGTCGCCCCGGCGACGAAGCCCGCTGACGCCAACACGCCGGCGACGAATCCCGCTGACGCCAACACGCCCACCATTCGGGTTCCGCTGACATTTGCCGAGGCCAAGGCCCAGGTCATCGAGCGCCTGCGCGAGACGACGATCCGCGCTCGCATGGACGAACTGACGACCCTCGTGGAAAATAACGTCAGGACCCTGCTGAAGTCCTCCGCGGACCCCAACACGGTGTATCAGCAGATCCTCGACGGGATGATTACCCCCGCCGGCGACGTGCTGAGCAAGCCGCTCAAGGGCCTGAAGATCGAGAACGTCTCGCTCAAGGACGCCATGAGCCGCCTGGCTGGAGCAAGCGGGCTTGCGGCAATCTGCTTCCCGTGGGGCACCCACGGCGCACAGACGCTGGAACCGTCGGTCAAGGTCTCCCTCACCGGCGACATGAAGCTCCGCGAGGCGCTGGACGAACTCTGCCGCCAGGTAAAGTGGCCTCGCCTGGAATGGGCGGGGTGCCAGAGCTTCAACAACATGCTCTTCAGTGTCCGGGCCAGCGGGCAGGGAATAGATTTCTTCCCGATCAAGGTCGCGGAAACACCGTTGTGGACGTACGAGCAGTTCACGAAGGACGAGGTCCTCGGCGCCTGCTCCGTCAACGCTTCTGGTGAAGGGCAGAGCTTTGCCCAGATGGTGTTCTCGGCCGCCGGACTGGCCGAAAACCCAGCCCAGACCGCGCTGATCAAGGTCGGCGAGCAGGGAAGGCGAATGTACCTGGTCGCCTTCAAATATGACCCGATCAGCGGGGATAAGATTGGCTCCGACAACGGGCGACTGCTGTGGCGGCTGGTGAAGGTCGTGGGGGCCCATGTTCCCCAGATGATGACTCCGGAAATCCACCAGCAGGTCGTCAGCGACCTGAAGCTTGTAGCCGCCATGAGACTCGCCGAGAAGGACGCCACCACGATCCGCGACGGGGCGGAGAAGGTCGGCCTGGCCGCCGCCGCCGAACGCAAGGGCCTCAAGATAATCACCACCGGCCTGTTCCCGCGGCGCCAGTTGAACATGAACTGGTCCATCGTGCCCAAGCTCGACGAACTCGACACGCCCGCACTCGAGGCGTACTTCGTTACAAAGGCTTTCGATCTGATGCCCAAGAATGCCGAGCCCAACGCCCCGGCCGAACGCCTGGCCATAGCCTTGGTTCCAATCCCCGCCAAGGCTGAGGTGCTGGTCATCCAACGGATCGACTTCAAGCCGGTGCTGCGGCAGGAATACGAGAACGCCGGCAGGCTCATCGTGGCGCGGTTCCTGATCGGCCAGCGGCGATTCCTGCTCCAGGCGGCGTGGTTTAACGAGCGGAACATCCGTCTTCGCCTGGACTACAAGCGCTGAACCGGCGCAAACCGCTCCGTTTTTGGCCAAGCGGGCTTGACAGTGCGGCTGAGTCTGCTAAAGTGAGGCATTGCCTCCTTGGCAAGGTAGCCCGACACGGGTAGGTAGCTCAGTTGGTAGAGCACGCGACTGAAAATTGCGGTGTCGGGGGTTCAACTCCCCCCCTGCCCATTGAAAGTTGAAAAGAGCCCGCGACTGCGGGCTCTTTTCATGGAGCAGGGCCGTCTTACACCGACATCACCCCGCCGTCCGTTTTTCTGCGCCACCCACCCCCCGGCCGATTAGAATCCCAGCCATGACTCAAGACCCTCAGACCGTTGGCGAGATTCCGTTGGAGCCGGACGCACACGTGGCGCACCGGCGGCGGGGGATGTTTTTTCTGGGCTTGGCGGTGGGTGCGGTCGGGCTGGCGATGGCGATGCAGCAGGGGGTCAACTCGAACTTCGTCGCCGACGTCATGGACCTTGGCCCCCAGCAGCAGGGCCAGCTCGAGGCCTGGCGGGAGAGTTGCGGCATAACCGCGCTGCTGGTTTTGGCGATGTTGGCGGGCCTGGCTGAGCCGCTGGTGGGGGCAGGGCTGCTGGCGCTGATGGGCGTTGGCCTGGCGGGGTATGCCTACGTGCCGGACTACTTCTGGCTGGTGGCAGCCTCGCTGGTCTGGAGCCAGGGCCTGCACGTGTGGATGCCGCTGCCGGCGTCGATGACGTTGGCCATGGCTGAGCCCGGTCGTGAGGGCCACCGCCTCGGGCAGATGCGGGCGGCCGGGGCGGTCGGGGCCGGCGTCGGGATCGTCGGGGCGTACGTCCTGCGAGTCTGGCTCGGCTGGCAGATACGCCCGATGTTCCTCATCGCCGGGGCGGCCGTAGTCCTGGCAGCGGCGAGCTGCCTGGCCATCCCGCGCAAGATCCGCACGCCGGGCCCGCGGTTTGTGTTTCGCCGAAAGTACTGGCTATACTACCTGCTGAGCTTCCTGGAAGGCTGGCGAAAGCAGATATTCATCGCCTTCGCTGGTTTCCTGCTGGTCAAGAAATACGACGCCCCGCTGGAGACCATGCTCCTGCTGTCGATGGCCATCCAGACCGTCGGGTACGCCGGCTCGCCGCTGGTAGGCCGGCTCATCGACCGCGTCGGCGAGAAGCCGGTGCTGGTGTTCTACTTCGCGTGCCTGACGGTCTTCTTCATCGGCTACGGAACCATCGAAAACAAGTACGTCCTCTACCTCCTTTATGTCCTCGACAGCGCAATGTTCCTCTTCGCCATGGCGCTGACCACCTTCGCCAACCGCATCGTCCCGCCGGGCGAACGCACGCCGACGCTCAGCATGGGAGTGGCGTTCAACCACATCGCGGCCGTGATAATGCCGTTTGTGGGCGGGCTGATCTGGAGATACGTCGGCTATCAGTGGGTCTTCTACCTCGGCGCCTCAGCCGCGGCCATCAGCATCGTGCCGGCGATGATGGTGCCAGCGCGGGCAAAGGCAGCAGGCGGTCAAACGTTTAAGTGACAACCGGAAGCCAGAACTTGACTTTCCCCGCCTAAGGGGCGACAATGCCAACTCTGGCGGCCGCGCCGCCGCCGCAAGATGCGCCCGTAGCTCAGCTGGATAGAGCGCTTGCCTCCGGAGCAAGAGGCCGCAGGTTCGAATCCTGTCGGGCGTAGTTTCCAAGCCCTTGGCGTATAATGGGTGTGTGGTTCAGGGACAGGCTGCACGAGGAGGTCTAGAGCAGTTTAAGTTTTTGTGTAGCAGGTCGGCCGT
>CAZSBS010000349.1:0-4007 GCA_964605095.1 uncultured Planctomycetaceae bacterium
TATGACTCAGATAATCTCCCATCGAGTTCTGAGGGAGGCGTCCGTAAGGCGTTATCCCAGGCCACAGACGCTTTCGATTCGCACTCGCCGCGGCGCGGGCGAACAGGCGTCATCGAATATGCCCTGCCTGCCCCCAAGGGGACGGGCACACTACAAACGCCAGGGGCACCTTCGAGCGTGACCACCACGGCCGGGAACGTGGACGGGTGAATATGGCGACAACGGTGTAACGGCAAGAAATAGAATCGCTACGCGACCCGTGAAAGCGGCGAGAGCTCGCCGCACTCCATAGGCTGCCGCGACGAAGAGCGGCCTTGCGGGCGGGGCCCGGTGTTCAAGACCAAGATCGGCCGGTGTTGTCGGACCTTCTGGAGAATCGAGGATGATGACGAAACGTAACGCCTCCAAGGCCGCCCGCGGGGCAATGCTCTTGGCGGCCTGGCTGATTGCAGCCGGCGTCACGGGCGCGGCCGGCGGCGACGCGGGCGACGTCGATTCCGGCCTGGTCGCGCGGTGGCAACTCACAGCAGACAGGCTCAACGGGCAGTCGTTCGCCCCTCTGGCCGGCAAGGCCGAAGGGCCGCTTGCGGGGTTGCCGGCGGTGGCGAGCCTGCCCGTCAAGTTCGCCAACGAGGCTCCCAAGGCGCTGCGGCTGGGGGTCTTCACATGGAACAAGGTCAAGGTCGGGCAGTTCCTGACCGTCACGAACGACCTGGCCGCCGCCGGCATGCCGACCGTGGCGATCACCGTCGAGGCGTGGGTGCTGGTGGACCGCCCCGACAAGCTCGGCGGCTTCGCGGGCGTGGTCCAGGAAAAAGCCCCCCAGCGCGGCTGGGTTCTGGGCAACTGCGACAGGCGATTCTCCTTCGCCGTCGCGACGGCGGGCGCGGGCCGGCTCACGTACCTCAAGGCCCCCGAGGCCATGCGGACGGGCTTCTGGTATCACGTGGTCGGCACGTATGACGGGGCGGCGCAGAAGCTGTACGTCGATGGCCGGCAGGTGGCCGTGTCTGCCGAGCAGCGCGGGCCGATCACCTACCCGAACAAGGGCACTCTGACGCTTGCGGCATACCGCAACGAAAAGCAGTGCTACCCGCTTACCGGTCAGTTGGAACGCGTGAGCATCTGGTCGCGGACCCTGTCGGCCACGGAGGTCCGATCTCTGTTCGACGCCAGCAAACAAGCCTTCCCCAATTCCCAGCCCGAGCCGCCGGAGGCCGTGACCGACTGGCCAACCTACCAGCGCGACAACCGCCGCAGCGCAACGACGCCCGAGCCCCTGCGCCTGCCGCTTGCCCTGAAGTGGGTTCACAAGCCGCGCCACGCCCCCACCCCTGCCTGGCCCGAGCCCGCCAAGGCCGACCCCTTCCACAGGATACCCAAGCTCGAACCGCGCGTCATCTACGACCGGGCCTTCCACGCCGTCACCGTCGGCGACCGCGTGCTGTTTGGCTCATCCGCCGAAGACAAGGTCGTCTGCCTCGACGCCCGCACGGGGCGGACCGTCTGGCAATTCTTCACCGAAGGCCCCGTGCGCCTTGCGCCGGCGATAGCCGACGGGCGCGCGGTCGTCGGCTGCGACGACGGGCGGGTGTATTGCCTGGCCCTGGACGACGGCAAGCTGCTCTGGTCGCACCGCCCGGCGCCCGAAGAACGCCTCATCGCCGGCAACGAGCGGATCATCAGCCTCGTGCCCTACCGCACTGGCCCGATCATCGACGGCCGGACGGTGCATGTCTGCGCGGGGCTCTTCCCGCTCCAGGGCGTCTTCCAGGAACAGCTCGACCTGGCCACCGGCGCCAGCCTGGGCAGCAGCGAGATCACCGTCTCGCCGCAGGGCTATCCGAGCCTCGTGCTGGGTGAGCTTGCCACGCCCACCGGCTGGAGCCGCAAGGGCGCCGTGCTGACCAAGGGCCAGCGCCGCGGCAAGATCCCCGCCGGCCCGCAGGTCCGCTCGGATACCCCGTATGCGACAATCGCCGCGGGCGGCATCGAGTTCGGCGGCGGAGAGGGAATCGTCGCCGCATTCGACCCCATGGCACCCGAAGCCAAGCCGCTGTGGTCGGCAAAAGTCGACGGCCGAGCTTACGGCCTGGCCGCGGCACGCGGACGACTGCTCGTCAGCACCAACTCGGGCGCAATCTACTGCTTCGGCGAAACCAAAGAAGCTGATTACCGCAGCCCGAAGGGCCCTGCGGGAGGCACAGAGGCACAGAGGGTAAAAGAAGAAGCAAAAGAAAAAGCAAGAGAAACGGATTACCGCGGCAGTGCTCTTCTTTCTTCCGCGGCCGAGCGGATCGTCAAGCTCGCCGACGGGCCGAGGGGATACTGCCTGCTGCTTGGCGATGAATCGGCGCTGCTGGCGGCCGAGCTTGCAAAGCTCACCGAGTGGCGAATCATCTGCCGCATGCCGACGCCCGCCCGCGCCGCCGAGGCCCACGTCATGCTGGACGCCGCCGGCCTGCATGGCGTACGCGTCGCGGTGCATCAGGGCTCGCCGGACAAGATGGCCTACGCCGATGGGCTGTTCAACGTGGTGGTGGACGTCGCCGGCGCGATCGGCCCCAAGCCCGCCGCAAACCGCGAAGAGGCCATCCGCGTAACCCGGCCGGGTAGCCTGGCGGTGCTCGGCGCCGACGACGCCGGCGTTGTTCGCCCGCCTTGCCGCGACGGCACAGGCGAATGGACGCACACCTACGCTGACCTCGGCAACACCGCCTCCAGCGGCGACAAGCTCATCGCCGGCAAGCTCGCCGTTCAATGGTTCGGCCTGCCCGGGCCGCGCGAGATGCTCGACCGCCACCACCGGCCCACCCCGCCGCTTGCCAAGGCCGGCCTGCTGTTCGTGCCGGGCGACGGCGTGGTCTTCGGCGTCGACGCGCACAACGGCACGGTCCTCTGGCGCAGCCAGGACGCCGGGGCGAGAAGGCTCGGCGTGTTCCTCGACTGCGGGTCGATGTGTGTGGACGACCAGAGCCTCTACGTCGCCAACCTCGAACAATGCGTCGCGCTCGATGTCCGCACCGGCAAGGTCCGGCGAACGCTGAACATCCCGCCCGCACTGGCAGGCGAAGCGGGCGCAGCCGGGTCCGCCGCGCCGCCGGCCAACTGGGGCTACATCGCCCGCACCGGCGACCTGCTGGTCGGCAGCGTCTGCATGCCCACCGCGGCATACCGCGCCGTCAGCCGCGAGGCCGAGAGTGAACTGTGGCGCGACCACATGAAGCTCGTCACCAGCCGCGGACTGTTCGCCCTGAACGCAGCCTCGGGCAAGCCGCGATGGACCTACGCCCCCGACAAGGGCGTCATCCTCAACACCACCATCGCCATCGGCGGCGGCCGGGCGTACTTCGTCGAGAGCCGCTCGCCCGCCGCGGTCGCCGACAAGCTGGGCCGGATGGAGATGGAAATGTTCCAGCCGGGGCCGAACTTCCTCGTCGCGATCGACCTCGCCGACGGACGCCAGGCGTGGCGGGAGCCGCTGGACCTGTCCGACTGCCGGCTGATCGCGTACGTCAACTACGCCGACGAAACGCTGATCCTCAGCGGCAACCGCTACGTGGACAAAAAGCTGTGGTACTTCCTGCGGGCACTCGACGCCGCCAACGGGCGCCAGAAGTGGAAACAGTCGCACGACACCGGCTTCGGGCCAGGGGGCTGCCACGGCGAGCAGAACCGCCATCCCGTCATCGTCGGGCAGACGGTGTTTTCCTGGCCCGTGCTTTATGAGCTGCCCACCGGCAAGCTCGTCGAGGGCTGGCAGTTCTCCCGCAATGGCCACGGCTGCGGGAACGTCTCCGCCAGCGCCGATTGCCTCTTCTGGCGCGGGTTCAATCCGTGGAGACAGGATCTTCGCCCCGGCAGCGGGCCGGTGTCGATCAACCTCGTAAGCAGACCGGGATGCTTCATCAACATCCTGCCCGCCGACGGGCTCGTGCTCATCCCGGAGGCATCCAGCGGATGCAGTTGCGACTACCCCATCCAGGCCTCGATGGCACTGGCGCCGG
>CAZSBS010000350.1:0-2517 GCA_964605095.1 uncultured Planctomycetaceae bacterium
GGCATGCAAACAGGCTTAGGGCCAACAGCGCTGGGAGGCGCAAAAGGGGTTGACTACCAACCCCTTTTTCATTGGGGGAGGGAAGGGGAAAGGCTTCAGGCTTCAGGGGACAGACTTCGCAGTTTCTCAGGCCCGAAGGGCCGATAGCATTTAGCCGGGGGCGTCAGCCCCCGGAAGATGAGCAATAACAAAAGAGCCCCGAAGGGGCGACAGCGATACTCGTGAACGCATTTGCTGTCGCCCTTCGGGGCTCTTTTCTTGATGGGCAGTTGACCGGGGGCTTACGCCCCCGGCTAAACGCTGCCACCCCTTCGGGGCTAAGCACATGCAGGTTCCGCCGTCTGCCTTTCCGGGTTCCATGTTCCAGGTTCCGGGTTCCGGCGTTTTCCCGTCCCGGCCACCGGCCACCGGCCACCGGCTACCGGTTCGTTTACTCCCCAACAAACACCTTTGTAGGCTGAAGTTTCCATCCATCCGCGCGTGGCTGGGCAAGGGCAAGCAGATGGCCTTCGCTGTCCAACAGGGCGATCTCGTCGCCGACGGCGGGCTCGGGCAGTTCGATGAGGCCGCCGTTTCTCAGGCGGTTATGCTGCGATGCGTCCATGACCACTCGCGGCATGTCGCCCAGTGCCAGCGTCGGCGGCAGGAGGTCGCGGGCGGGCTCCAAGGCATCGGGGTCGACGGCGCGGGTGAGTTCGAAGACTCCCACGGCCATGCGGGTCAGGGCCTGGCAATACCCGCCGACTTGCAGAGCCGATCCGATGTCGCGCGCCAGGGCGCGTATGTACGTCCCGCTGCCGCAGCGGATGTCCAGTTCGAGGATGGGCCAGTCCCAGCGCAGCACGTCGATGGCATGGATCATCACGGGCCGGCTGGGCAGTGAGACTTCCCGGCCAGCCCGGGCTAGTTTGTACGCGCGCTGGCCGTCGACATGCACGGCCGAGTGGGCGCAGGGAACCTGGTCGATCTGGCCGACGAAGCCGGCGACGATGCGACGGACGTCCGCCTCGGCCGGCCTTGGGCCCCCGAGGGGCGCCGCGAGTTCGCCTTGGGCCGCCCCCCTTGGGGGCCCAAGGCCGGCCGGCGTGGGCGTGATCTCTCCTTCGGGGTCGTCGGTGGTGGACGTGGCGCCGAGGCACATGACGGCGCGGTATCGCTTGGGCTGGGCCTGCACGTAGTCCGCCAGGCGGGTGGCCGGCCCGGCGCAGACCACCAGCACGCCGCTGGCGAACGGGTCGAGCGTTCCGGCGTGGCCGACCTTCACGCCGCGCCCCACGCGGCGCCTCACGGCCGCGACAATGTCATGACTCGTCGGCCCGGCGGGTTTGTCGATTGCGAAGAATCCGAACATATCGGCAGCATAAGGCCGGAAGTGGCCCAGGCAAAGCGGATTTGCCCTTTCCGCGTCGGTTTGCAAGCTTCCTGTCATGCCGGGCGGGGGCTTTGGCCGATAAAACCTCAGCACGCCCGGGTCAGGGCTTCGATAACGGGTCCGGCCCCGGGTTGCGCCTATACTGAAGTGTGCAGCAACAGGAGTAGTCCGGTGAGTACAATACAACGCCAGTCACCACGCCGCGGCGAGGTCAGGCCCAAGCGGGTGTTCAGCCTGCCCGAGGCCAATCGCTCGCTGGTGCTGGTCCGGCGGATCGTAACCGACGTGATCTTCGAGTACTCGCGGATGATCGAGTTGCAGGAGCAGCTCGAGATGGCCGAGGAGGCGGGGACCGTCGAGCAGAGCGACCGCGCCCGGATGGACCTGATCCGCTCGGCCGGCCGGCTTCGAAGCTGCCTGGACGAGCTCGACGACATTGGCGTGGAACTCAAGGACTGGGCTCTTGGCGTGGTGGACTTCCCCTCATTCGCCGCCGGCCGGGAGGTATGCCTGTGCTGGCAGTACGGCCAGGAACGCATCGAATACTGGCACGAAGTGGACACCGGCTTCGCCGCCCGCCTGCCCATCGCCGCGCTGCCCGACAACGCCGAATTCCTGCACGCCGCGGCGGGCGGCAAGGGTGGTAGCCAGGAGCCAGGAGTTGAGGCTGTCCGATAATTCAGGAGCTGTCCGGGTGCCGTGGTTCGCGTAGGCCCATAGGGACACGCAACCACGTCTTTTGTCCTGAACAGGGGGATTAAGCGTCGAGGAGACCCCAAGACATGGTTGAGTCTCCCGATGTACATCGGAAGATGCGGCCCCTGAATGCCGGCGGGCTGGCGAGCCCCGAGTTCTGCTGTTACGCTTTTCCCGGTTCCCGGTTCCTTGTTCCTTGTTCCGCTTTTTTGCTGTTCCCGGCTCCCGGCTACTGGCTACCGGCTACCACTACGCCTTTCGGCTTCTTTCCAGCACGTTGCGGAGGTCCTCGCAGACCCGCTCCACCTGCTTTTCCTTGAGGCCCAGGATTTCTCGCGGGGCCTCGCCGATGGCAGGGATGTACTTCTCGATGTAACTGCGCTTCTTGAGTTCCTGCTTGTGGCGGACGACGCGGCGGATGTGCTGGCTTAAACGCCGGCCAGCTTAAA
>CAZSBS010000350.1:2617-3964 GCA_964605095.1 uncultured Planctomycetaceae bacterium
GCTTAAACGCCGGCCAGCTTAAAACGCCGGCCACTTGTAATAGTCGTTCAAATAGGGCAAACTCCGGTGTCCGCCCTGCACGGTTCGGGCGGTTGGCGACGGCAAGGAAAGGTCAAATGAACCCAATCGAGCGGCTTTGGGCGACATACGAGTTCAAGCCCCTGGACAGGCTGGTCCGGCGGGAGTTTTACATCTGGGACGAGGCCATCGAGCGGTGGAAGGCCGAGGGCATGCCCACCGACGTGCTGCGGGCCGAGCTGTTCGGCTTCGACGGGTCGGGCAGTTGCGGCATAGGCATGCTTGGCTGGTGCGAGCCGGAGTTCATCCCGCCGATCAAGGAGGCGGTTCTCGAGGAAACGGAAGAGTACCAGGTGATTCGCGACTTGGCCGGTCGGCACCTGAAGGTCTTCAAGGGCCGGCGGCACGGCTTCATGCCGACGTACCTCAAGCACGCCGTCACCAACGACGCCGACTGGGATCGCGACATCCTGCCCCTGCTTTCGCCGACAACGCCGGCTCGTTGGCAGGGCAAGGAAATTGAGGCCACGGCGGCCAGGCTGCCCGTTGCGGCGGCAGAGGGGCGGATGATCTCCCAGGGCGCCATCGGCGGGTACATGTACCTGCGGGCTCTGGTCGGGCCGGAAGAGATCTGCTACATGTTCATCGACAACCCGGGCCTGATTCACAAGATGATGCAGGCCTGGCTGGACCTGGCCGAGGCCGTGAGCGCCTGGGCACAGCGAGCCAGCGGCGTCGGTATCGACGAGGTCTTCCTCGCCGAGGACATCTGCTACAACCACGGGCTGCTCATAAGCCCGGACATGGTCCGCGAGTTCCTCTTCCCTTACTACCAGCAACTGCTTGCCAACATTCGTTCGCGCCAGCCCGGCCGGCGGCTGCACTTTCAGATCGACACCGACGGCAACTGCCACGAGGCGATCGACCTCTACCGCGAGGTCGGCATGGACGTGATGAGCCCGTTCGAGGTTGCAGCCGGCAACGACGTGGTGGCGATAGGGCGAAAGTACCCGGACCTGGTGATGAGCGGCGGGATCGACAAGCGCGTCCTGGCGGCGGGCGCCGACGCGATAGACGAGTTCCTCAACCGCGTGATTCCGCCGATGGTCAAGCGCGGCGGATTTGTCCCCACGTGCGATCACGGCGTGCCGGACAACGTGTCCTACGCCGATTACATGCACTACCGGCGGCGGATAATGGAACTGGACCACTGAGAAACCGAAGGCTTCAGGCTTCAGACTTCAGGGCGTGTTGCCCAATTACCGCCCAGCCCACTGCGAACCTGAGCGGCTGGACATCTTGTTTTCGCCGCTTACCAGGCCGGACAGG
>CAZSBS010000351.1:0-1510 GCA_964605095.1 uncultured Planctomycetaceae bacterium
TGGACCTGACAACAGGGATACACGGGCAGTTGTCAGGATCAGCCAGGAACTATCACAAGTTGCGATTGATCTGGTCCTGGATCTGCCGGCTTACCTCGTCGGCGTCGTCGCCGTGGGTGTAAATCGTCACTATGCTGTCACGGTGACCGGACTGTGCGATTTCGATTCTGACACCGTCTTGCCTCGTGGTCCTGGCTGTCACCTTTCCTATGTTCCTGTCGACGGAAGTGTTGATGTCCGTCATCTTCAGTTGCTCGACTGCCCTCCTGGCCGCCGCGGTGACCTTGTCCGGCGTGGCGTGGACGGGCATCCTGTAGCTTCCCCTGCCCTGCATGGAGTCCCCTGTCTTCTCGATGTCCTTGCCCAGACCGTGCCACGTCTCGCAGCCGGTCAGAAGCAGCGCGCCGACCGCCATCGACACCAGACTTACCAACACCATTGCTCGTACTATTGACCTCATGGTACTTGCCTTTCAGTTATGCCGCCTTATCGCCTATCCCGATTGTCGACATCTCTTCGCCGCTGCGGCTGATCTTCCCGCCACTGTCCCGGCGTGTACCGGTAGCCTTGCTCGTGCCTGTCGTAGCGGGGCGCTACCCAGATGACGTGCTCGCGCGGCGGGCGGGCCCACTGGCCGCCTTGCCGGACGTACTGCCGGCCATCCCAGTGCCAGTAGCTGTCAATCCAGACGTACCCGGCGGCGGGCGGCGGCGGCCGGCGATCCACAATGACCGCCGGCGGCGCCTCGCGGACAATCACGTACTGCGGCTGGGGCTCCACGTAAACCGGCTCGGAGGTGTGCCTGATCTTATGTTCGCCGCAGCCCAGCAGGCCTAGGCATACGACGCCCGCCGACAGCCATAGCAGTGTTTGCAGCAACTTCATGGTCGGTACTCCTTCGTTCACGATCCATCGCCTGTCACCGTCACGATAATCTCAGCGGCGGTCGCCGTCGTGGCGCTGATGCACATCCTGGTCGCGATCCCTGTAGCCATGGGAGCGATTGTCGTCGCCACATCCAGCCAACCCCAGGCACAGGGTCAGAACCACCGGGCCAAGCAATATCACCAGTCCTAACGCTATTCGCTTCATGTTCAGTCTCCTCCTGTAAGGTGTCCAAATCCCGGCCCCGGTCTGTCCGAAAGCCGAGAAGATTGGCTCACTTGTCCTTGCGGTCGTCTCGGTTATTCTGGGCATCCTTACCCTTATCTTTTGCCCTATCCTTGGCATCTTCTTTGGGCGGGGCCTTGCTTTCGGGTCTGAATCTCTGTTCATCGCCTGGCCGGGCCGGCGGGCCCTTTTCGGCGTCGCCCGGCGACGCACCCGGCCTGCGCGAGGTCGGCGGCGGGACCGGAATCTTCACTCGCTCCGGTTTGGTCAGATGGACCTGGCGCGGTGGAACGGGCGCAGGCGCTTGCACCGCCGGCGGCGTGGCAGCGCGCCCGCGTTCCACGGTCGGCGTCTCCGGACCTTTACGATCCACAGGCGGGGTCACAGTACGCCCGCGTTC
>CAZSBS010000351.1:1610-3942 GCA_964605095.1 uncultured Planctomycetaceae bacterium
CGTCCTATCAGAACGCGGCCTGGCCGGCTCAGGACCCGTTGATTTCGTGGCCTCCCACTTTGCTCGCTCGTCGCGGAGCTTGTGTGTGTCAGTCGCCTGCCTGGTGATCTTCTGTCGGGCGTCGGTGTTGATCCGCTCGAACTTCAGCGGGCTCGCCTTGCTCGCGACGATCGTCGGGAGCGGCCTGGCCAGTTGGACGTTCCTCCGCTGGGCCTCGGGCATCCTGGCCGTGCGGGTTTCCATCTCGCGGTAGGTCCGCGCAGGCCGGAGATTCTTGTCGGACCGCCGGCTGTCGTATTGCTGCCGCTGATGCTCCTCCCACCGGTTGTCGGTGCGGCCATAGTGCCAGCGGTCATACGTGTAGATCGGGTCGTACCAGGTATGGCGGCGCTGGCTCTCGAACCGCGGGTAGATGCCGACGCGGAGGTAGGCGTCATCGTAGTAGTCGCCAAAGTAGTAATGGCTGTAACGCGGATAGGCGAACAGGTGGACCGACAGAATGCCAACGTCAATGGCGATGGTGGGCGAGTAGGAGAATCCCGGCCGGGAATAGACAGACCGCGGGAAATAGACCGGGGCAAACAACACGCCGCGGCGATCCAGCGAGTAGTCCCAGTGCCCGGCTTCGAAGACGTAACCACGCGGGGTCCAGCGGTAGTGCGACGGCTCCCAGACCCAATTGGGCTGGTGCCGCAGCCAATACCCTGGCCTCCGGACGTATTGGTCTCCGCGCCAGTACCAGCAGCCGGGCACCCACATGCCATCGGCGTAGGGCGCGGCCCCTGGCGGCTCGAGGTCCATGGGCGCGGGCGGGGCCGGCAGATACTCGATTTCCTGGGCCCCAACCGGGGCCCAGAAGCCGGACACCCACTCCCACCCGGCCGACGCCACCCGCCCACCACCTACATGGACATCAAGGCCTCCCACCCTGACGTTCACCCCGCCGCGCTCGACTGGCTGGACATCGGCCACCTCTGCCCAGTAGCCGGGCACCCAATACATGGCCGGCGGAGCGGCCCGCCAGCAGGCGCTCACCCAGATGTAGCCGTTCCGGTCGGCATCCCAGGCCCAGTAGCCCGGCACCCAGACGAAGTTGTCGCCCCGGGGCCTTTCGGCCGGGGGGACTTCCTCAATGTTGGCCGGCGGCGGCAGTGGCACTATCAGGCCGGCTTGGACCTCAAGCGGAACCGGCTCGGCGAAGGCCTCATGCACCGGGCCGCGAGTCAAGACCTCAAGCTGCTCCTGGCCCGGCATCGGAGGGGGCTGATCCTGCGCAAACAGGTATCCACTCGTGCCGCCGCCGATGTTCTGGCCGCCGATCAGCAGGATGAACGCGCCGACCAATCCAATCGTTCGATTTGGCGTCATGGCACTGATCTCCTCATACGTTTTGCAAAGAGGGCACCCGGCGCGCAATCCGGCGCGGGGCATGATCCCGATGCCGCCGGATCGCGCGCGGGTTCCTCGCAACAACTGCCGACAAGACTACGCCGACATACTACGGGGCAACGACCTTCACCGTGATCTCCGTCGAGGTCGCTTCTCCGGTTGCAGGCGTGCCCTTCACAAAAACCTTGTACTCGCCAAGATTCGCGTCCTTGGCAGCCGTAATCCGAAGGGCCACGTCAGGCTTCTCGTTTCCCTTGACCACGGCTTGGGTCGGTTCCACGCTGATGCCCTTGGACGCCCTGATATCCAGCGTCACGTCCCGCTTGAAATTCTCGCCCCGATTCAGCGAGATGGTCACGCTTACGGTTTCGCCCTGCGTGATCTTCGTGTCGAGGACCGGGGTGCCGATCTTGAATCCTTCGCCGCCGGAAATGCCTCCGCCTCGGGGGCTCTCACAGCCCAGGGCGGCCACCACAAACAACAACGTCGCGATCGTGATTGCAGTCTTCATACTTGTTTCCTTTGCCTTTGAGAAATTGATCTTGTTCCAAACCCGTCGCCACCGTGGACAACGGCGCTACTTAGCACTAACGGTTACTTTGAACTCAGTCTCCGCGGGCTCGCCCTGGTCCGGCGTGCCCTTGATCATGATCTTCTGATCGCCCAGCGGGGCGTCCTTGTCGGCTGAGATCTTCAATTGCACGTCACCCTTGTCGCCCGGTTCCACCGTGGTGCTTTCGGGATCAACCTGCAGGCCCTTGGGGGCTTTCACTTCCAGCTTGACGGCCTGCTTGAATCCGGCGCCGCGGTCTACCGACACCCGAACGGTTTGAAGCTCACCCTGCTTGACGTCCGTGCTTGTGGCCGGGACGACGACCCGGAACGTGTCGCTGCCGGCCATGCCGCCCGGTTCACTCTTCTTGCAGCCCACAAGGGCCGCCAT
>CAZSBS010000352.1:0-3919 GCA_964605095.1 uncultured Planctomycetaceae bacterium
GGTCGGTCATCCTGCTGGGCGGGAGTTTCCTCCTGGTCCCGCACCTCGGAGTGCGAGGTTACTTGTGGGCTATGTTTGCCGCCACGTGCAGCCATCTCGCGTTCTTCTCCATCGCGGCTTTCGTCTTCATCAAGCGGAGCGACTTTTCTCCCGTGACACCATCGCCGTCGCCGGAAGAGGTCATTGATGAACCGGGCGGCAGAAGGATGTAAATGATCATGGAACGTCCACATATAACAGTACTCAAACACCACATGAGGGCACCACAATGAACGACAGGAAGTTGCGGTATATGTGGGCGTACAGCGCCGGCCGGGACGCAGTGGTCGATCAGCACGACCGTCAGTTGGAGCATCGGCGCCAACTTGGGTATGACGTCACGAACTTCTGCGTCACACCAACGCAACTCAGTCGTGAGTGGCTGCCGTTCTACCAGTTGGATTACCTGTGGAAGTCGCGAAATCGTGCGCTGCTGGAGATGTACGATGCGCTGGCCGCGGCGCTCGAGGACCGCGATGTCCTGGTTCTGTATAACGGGGCTAACCTGCATCCGGAGTTCGTCCGTCAGCTCCATGTGCTGAAGGTGTACACGTGTGCAGACGATCCCGACAGCAGCGCCATCCTCAGCAAACCCGTCGCCAGGGCCTTTGACATGCACTTGGTCAACAACGCCGCCTGCCTGGATATGTATCGTGGGTGGGGGCTTCATGACGTACACTTCTGGCCTTTGGGCTCACAGGTGACGGAAGAGGAAGTAGCCGACATTTCCGATGAGTCCGTCGGCGACATAGCCCTCCGTCCGTTGTCGGTAGTCTTTTTCGGTGGGCTGGACTACTGGCGCAGAAGTCGCATGCTGAAGTTGGCAAAGGTTTTTCCCGACGCCTACTGCGCCGGGCGGCGCTGGCCCAGGGGCTACGTGACGGTGGCTCAGCGACTCGATGCCTATCGACAAGCGCAGATCGGATGGAACATGCACCTGTCGGATGGGCCGATCAACTTCCGCCTGTATGATCTGCCGGCCTTCGGGATCATGCAAATCTGCGACAACAAATCGCACCTGGGGCAAGTGTTCGATTTGGGCAAAGAGGTTGCCGGATTCGACACGACCGCCGAATGCATCGAGTTGACAAGGTACTACCTCGCACATCCGCGTGAACAGCGAGAGATGGCGGTTGCCGCGCGAACGCGATGGCGGAATCAGTACACGCCCATCCGAGTCTGGCAACGGCTGACCGAATTAGTGGAACAGACGTTCAAGACAATGGCGCCCGCACCGGCAGGTTTGGTGCCGGAGGTGCGTTCGGAACTTCAGCGGCAATTGTCCGCTGGCAGCCACGACAGCGTGGGTTTACGCCTTCGGCGGAACGCGAGCAAGGTCTTGCACCGAGGCGGGCGGTGTGCGAGGGCGCTGCTGTGGCAGGTGAGGAGGCGCCACCGCTGAGGTGCCGTTCGACGGCAGATGGTTGTGGCGGCCCGCCCGGCCAGGGGGCCGAATTATCAAGTGGCGACCAATTGTGGCCGATAAAATGAGTCGTAGGTTTCGGTTCAGGACTGGACTCTTGGTTTGAACCGGCGGTGGTCCTATGCCTTACGGATCGAGGCAAGGGCGTCGTCGTCCTTGCGTGGTCCGGCCGGGTCATTCAGGCAGGCAGCAGGAGTGTGGAGATGGCAGAGCGTGCGGCAGTAGAGCCGCTGAACGGAGACGTCTCTGATCGGATGCTCTACGATCCCGTGACATATCGGGGAGGCGATGGCAGTTGGCACCGCGACTTCCTTGAGGCCGTAAGGCACACTGCCGGGCCACTGACGTGGGATCCGGGTGCCGTCCACTCCATTCTTTCGTACGGCTATCCGTGCGGCGACAGCACGCTCTTCAGGGAGATCAAGCGGAAGCCCTGGCTATCGCAGGTACGCTCGGACGGCGAGGCCCATCTTCTGGAGATTCCGCGGCACGGGCGGCGAGCGTGCTCTGCCGAGGTGATAGCTGAGAATCTTGACCGGCTTCTCGAGGAGGAGATCGTCCAGGCCGCGACAGGTCATGATAAGGTCATGGTGCTTCTGTCCGGGGGGCTCGACAGCCGGATCGTGGCGGGCGTCGCGGCCCGCGCCCTGCGCAAAGGCCGGATCACTGTTCCGGTGATCGGCGTGACCTGGGGCATGGCCAACTGCCGAGACGTTGCCTATGGCCAGTCGACGGCTAGGGTGCTGGGTCTGGAGTGGATTCACGTGGACCTCCATCCCGCGGACCTGATCGCGAACATAGAACTGGCTGCGGCAGATCTTGGAGGCCTGTCTTCACCGGTCCACATCCACCGCATGGGATGGTTTGAGCATGCGGGTCCGAACACGCTTGTCTTGGCCGGCAGCTACGGCGACAGCATCGGCCGCGCCGAGTTCAGCAGCAAGCACCTGCTTGAGCTTCGCCCGTTGACCACAGGTTCTGCCGGCGGTCTCATGACGCCCGAGGCACTGGCCGAGGGTGCGATGGCGTTTGGGCAGGACCTTGCGCAACTTCGTCAACGCGCGAAGGGCGAGCCCCGCTACGTGATCTGCGATTTGGAGATGCAAGGCCATTACATGCGGGGCATGATCTCGCACGTGATGGACGTGATCAACCGGTACTGCACTCTCTACCAGGCGTTCACCCATCCCAGCGTCTACGAGTACGTGTGGTCGATCCACCCGTCGATGCGGACTGACCAGCCATACGCTGCGCTGCTGGAGCGGCTGGGCAAAGACCTTGCCGCACTCCCCTGGGCGCGGACGAACCGGGCGGTCAAGGGGCCGACCCGGGGCGCCTTGCCGGGCCTTGGGAAGAAATTTCACGCCTACGAAAAATGGATTTCCGGCGAGTTGTTCGACCGGCTGCGAGAGGAACTGGACATCCCCTGGCTGGCTTCGACGGGACTCTTCAACCGAAAGGCCATCGAGAAACTGCTTGAGGTTGTCCGTCAAGGCAAGGGCCAGCCCATGCCCAGCTACTTGCTGGTCTGGCTGATCTCTCTCCAGCGGGTATGGAGGCGGATTATCGACAAGGGTGTCACGATAGAGCCGTTCCGGCCGACCATGGCGGCGCCGCCACCCAAACCCGCGCGATGTGGCAGGCTGCGGAATCGGCTGGTCCGAATGCCCTTTTTGGTCCGAGCCGTCCAGGCCCTGCATCGTTTGAAGAGACCCATGGTCCGCCGGCGGGCATTACGGGAGTTTCCGCCCGAGCAGGAATCATAGTTGGGGTCCGTTACAGGCATGGGCGAGCGATAAGCGCTTATACATGAGGGCCGTGCGTATTTTTGCATAAGAGGTCGGGTCTCTAAGTGGTAGAATCTCATTATGAGTCAGACTCAATACATCATGTATGAACCCGTAGCCCCGCGTCGTGACCGGATTCCGCCGATAGCGGTCCTGGCGGGGCTGTTTATTGTCGGGGCGGTGGCGTTCGCCTCGCTGCCGGGCTTCAACTACGTCGTTAAGGGAACCGGCGTGGTCCTGGCTGCGGCGTACGTCTTCTACGCTTTCCGCCGCCGGGCGCATATTGCGGGAGAGGTGTACGCCTATCTCGCCTGGTTCGTATGGGCCAGCATGGGAGCCTTAATCGCCACGGTACCGGAATTGTTCTGGAGTGCGTGGCAGACGGTGTTTCAGATCTGGTTTCTTATCGTCATCCTTTCCGGTTTTACGGAGAATCGCAGGATACTCTCGTACAACCTGCTGATGTTCCTGGTGGCCGCGTTCATCGGCGGCGGCTACAGCTTCCTCACGGGCGAATACCAGCGGGCCGAGGCTGAAGGCGTGCGTGTGGCCGGGCTGATTGGATCCAACGGCTTCGGCATGATCATGGTCCTGGCCACGGCGTGCATGGCCTACTTCTGGATGCAGCCATCGCGGTTAGTCCGAGGGCTGAAGTACGGCTTGCTGATTC
>CAZSBS010000353.1:0-3912 GCA_964605095.1 uncultured Planctomycetaceae bacterium
ACAGGGGCAACCCGGACCGGCGCAGGCTGCGGTACAGGGAGGCCACCATCTCCAAGTGCCCCAGCCAGCGGCCTTCCTCCAACTTGGCGTAGGTCAGGCGGTAGCGGCAGGGTTCCAGCCGGCGAGGGGCTGTCGGGCGCGCCGACGCCGGCGGCAGGGACCCTGAGCCGGTTGACGGTCGCGGCGCCGAGCATTTCCGCCGGCAGCGCCGCTGCTGCGGTTGCCTCGCCGGTGCTGATGCTCGGCAGGCAGGCCGCCGATGCCGGATGCGGCGAGCTTACCGCCCACGCGTCGTGGCAGTCGACCATCGGCAGGCCGCCGACGGTCCGCCTGGCCCCCGCCGACGCGCGCCGGATCGGCGTCAAAGACCTCGACATGGTCGAAGTCCGCGCTGGCAAACTCCACGTCTCTGCACGCGTCAGGATAAGCCACGCGCTGGACGCCGGGGCCGTGGTCCTGCCCGAGGCGCTCTGCGAGGCGCGGGCGATGTGTCCGCTGCAAGTAAGCTCAGCCGGGGGCGATGTTGTCGCCTCGCCGGGTACGGTGAATATCGAGGCTGCCAATGATTACGCAAGCCAAACAGCCTGAGATCGACAAGCGAGTGGTGATCGACGTCGACCGCTGCGTCGAGTGCCAGTCGTGCGCGGCTGCGTGCTTTGTGGGCCACGCCCGGATGCCCGCCGTGGGCTTTGCGCGGGCGGGCTGGGCGCTGCTGCCGTTGATATGCCGCCAGTGCAAGGCGCCAGCGTGCGTGGACGCATGCCCCGCCGAGGCGATGGTCCGCGACGAGGCGGGTATCGTCCGCCGTCGGCTGTTTCGCTGCGTGGGCTGCGGGTCGTGTGCCCAGGCGTGCCCGTTCGGAGTCATTTCCGACAGCCTGGGCGGGACACCGGGAACGACCAAGTCGCCCGGCGACCTTTCCGGCCACCAGATATCCAAGTGCGACCTGTGCGCAGATCGCCTCGCCGCCGACTCCAATGCCGTGCCGCGATGCGTCGGGGCGTGCCCGTCCGGTGCGCTGCGGTTCGTGGACGAGCGCCAGGCCGAGGCGGATGGCTTGTTGATCATCGGTGGCCGGTCGGCCGCGGACCATCTTTACAAGCGAAGGTGAATCATGGACCTTGGCATGACAATCCTGGTGTGGCTGGCCGGCGCGGCCGGGACGGTGGCGCTGGGGCTGTCGTTTCGCTGGGTGGACCGCCTGGTGACGGCCCGCGTGCAATGGCGGGTCGGGCCGCCGTGGTATCAGCCCGGGGCGGACATACTAAAGCTAATGGGCAAGGAAACCCTCATGCCCTCGACCGCCCGGGGCACGGGGTTCCTGCTTGCCCCGCTGGTGGCGGTCGCGGCGTCGTCCGTCTCGGCGGCGATTCTCTGGCAGGCGCTGCTTCGGCCGGAATCCACCTTCCTGGGCGATCTGATCGTTGTGCTGTACCTGCTGACGATCCCCGCGATCATGACCATCACCGGCGCGGCCGCCAGCGGAAGCCCGCACGCTTCTCTCGGCACCGCCCGCGAGATGAAGCTGTTGCTGAGCTACGAGCTGCCGATGGTGATTGCGATGATGACGGCGGTGGCGCACACCGGCTGGTCGCTGAGGCTGGGCGGCATACTCCAGGCGCAGGCAAGTTCGCCGGTCATCTTGAGCATCTCCGGCGGGCTGGCGATGGTGGTGGCGGTCCTGTGCATGCAGGCCAAGCTGGGGCTGGTTCCTTTCGACATGGCCGAGGCCGAGTGCGAGATAATGTCCGGCGTGTACGTGGAGTATTCCGGCCCGCTGCTGGCGATGTTCCTGATCTCCAACGCCATGATGCTGGCGCTGCTGCCGCTGCTGCTGATCATCGTGTTCTGGGGCGGCCTGAACGCTGGCGCGTGGTGGGGCTGGCTCACGCTGGCCGGCAAGTACGTTCTGCTGGTGGCGCTGGCGACGCTGATCCGCAACACCAACCCCCGCCTGAGGATCGACCAAGCGATGCGCTTCTTCTGGTTCTACCTGACGCCGCTGGCGATTGCCGCGGCCGTGCTGGCGATCATTGGTGCTGCGAGGGGAATATCATGGCTTTAGCGAAACTGAAAAACTGGGCCTTGCGCAAGAGCCTGTGGGTCTACCACGTCAACGCGGGCGCGTGCAACAACTGCGACATCGAGGTGCTGGATCTGCTGACGCCGCGCTACGACATCGAGCGGTTCGGCATGCTGCTGGTCGGCTCGCCGCGCCATGCCGACGTGCTGGCCATTACCGGGACATGCACGCGCCAGGCCATGCCCAGGGTCCAGGAAGTCTACATGCAGACGCCCCGGCCATGCGTGGTGATGGCCATCGGCTCGTGCGCCCTGGCCCAGGGGATATTTGCCGAGGCCTATCACATGGGCTCGAAGGTTGACGAGGCGATCCGGGCCGTCGATCCCAACGCGATCATTATGTACGTGCCCGGCTGTCCGCCCAAGCCGGAGGCAATGATTTCCGCGGCCGTAAAGGCCATGGAGTACCTCAAACAGTTGTAAGGAGTGCTGGCGATGTCTATCGCGCCGAGCGGAACGGAAGTGGCCCTTACCGGACCCGTCGGCCGGGTGATTGCGGACCTCGGCTCGGCGGTGGTCGAGGTCGAGTCCTGCGACGCCCGTCGCGGCATCGCCAGGATCGACCCTGCCAGGACCGTCGAGGTCGCCCAGATGATGCTCGCGATGGACGGCGCGAGGCTCGCGACGGCCACGGGCATCGAGGTGCGCGACGGCATCGACGTGCTTTACCACTGGGCCGTCGAGCCTGCGGGGATCGTGGTTACGCTAAAGGCCCTGGCGGCCCGGCCTGCGCTGGAACTGGACACTATCGCCAACGCGGTTCCCGCCGCCGACTGGATCGAGCGGGAGATGCACGACCTGCTTGGCGTGAACTTTCCCGGCCATCCTGACATGCGCCGGCTCATTCTGGACGATTCCTGGCCGGAGGGGGTGTATCCGCTTCGCAAGCAGTTCGACCAGGTTGCGGACCGTCCGCCCCTGCCGCCGAATCAGACCCCGCCGGACGTTCTTTCGCCGTCTTCGACGCCGCCGGGGCCTGGCACTAAGGGGCAGATCAAGCACCCAGGCAAGACGGTGATAAGCATCGGGCCGTTTCACCCGCTCCAGGAGGAGCCGGAGTTCTTCCAGCTTTACCTCGACGGCGAGACGGTCGTGGACGTCGACGTTCGGCTTAGCTACAACCACCGCGGCATCGAGAAGCTCGACGAGTCCAAGACGTTCGACCAGGTTCCGTTCGTTATCGAGCGGGTCTGCGGCATTTGCTCGGCCAGCCATCCGCTGGCGTACATCCAGGCGGTCGAGGAGATCGCCCACGTGGAGGTGCCCGAGCGTGCGCTGTACCTTCGGACGATCGTCAACGAGCTTGAGCGGCTGCACTCTCACCTGCTGTGGGTCGGGCTTGCGGGGCATTTCCTGGGCTACAACACGGTGTTCATGTGGGCCTGGAAGTACCGCGAGCCGGTGATGGACGTGCTGGAGGCCGCCACGGGCAGCCGGGTCAACTACGCCAACTGCAAGATCGGGGGTGTGCGGCGCGACATGACTGACGATCAACTCGCCCACATCGACAAGGTGGTGACGGAGCTGCAAGGTCCGATGGAGATGATCACCAAGGCCGTGCTGGACGACCCGGTGCTTCACGCGCGGCTCAAGAAGGTTGGCGTGCTGTCTGCCGCCGACGCCAAGGCGTACGGCGCGACCGGCCCGACCGCCCGCGGCAGCGGCGTGCCGATAGACGTTCGGCGCGACGATCCTTACGCGGCTTACGGCGAGCTCGATTTCAAGGTAATAACAGACGACCATTGCGATGTTTACGGCAGGGCTGTCGTGCGCTTAAAAGAGCTGATGGAGTCCTATAAGTTGATCAGGCAGATATTAAAGAACATGCCC
>CAZSBS010000354.1:0-3911 GCA_964605095.1 uncultured Planctomycetaceae bacterium
CCTACATAAGCGCTTGACGGAGAAAAGAGATGCGGCTTAAGTTGATGGCATTCGGGTCAGGAACCTTTTATGGAGAAAAGGGCCTGAACCCGTTTCGCCCTGAGCCATCTTCGCCCCTCAGTCGGCCTTTTGCCGGCCCTGGCAGAGGCGGTTGAGCAGGACGGAGGCTATCAGCAGCACGCCGATGACCACCAGGGTCAGTTCGTCCTGGTTCCACCGCCAGCTAAGCAGCTCGCGGGTCTCGTGGATCAGCAGGACGCCCAGGACCGTGCCGACGATGTTCCCCCGCCCGCCGAAGATGCTCGTGCCGCCCAGCACGACGGCGGTTATGACGTCCAGTTCCATTCCGTTGCCGAGGTCGGCCTTGGCGGTGTTTCGATGGGCGACGAGGATTACGGCCGTGACGCCCGCCATCAGGCCGCAGAGGGTGTAAAGGAGGAACTTGATCTTCCCGACCACGATGCCGGAGAACAGAGCGGCTGACTCGTTGTGCCCGATGGCGTAAAGCCTCCGCCCGAAGGGCGTCTTGCCCAGTATGACCGCGGCCGCCAGCGCCAGCACCACGAACAGCCAGCCGGCGGGCGGCAGTCCGGCCAAGCTGCCCTGTCCGATGGCCTGGAACCCGGAAGGAAACCCGCTGACTGGCCTGGCCAGGCTGATTCCCTCGGCCGCGCCGCTATAGGCAGCCATCGTCGCCAGCGTGACGATGAGCGGGTGGACGCGCAGGGCCGCCACGAAAATGCCGTTGATGGCCCCGCAGGCGGCGCCTACGGCCACGGCGGCGGCGGCGGCCAAGCCGATCGGCGCGCCGGCCTCGAAGCACAACCCGAGCGTCACGGCCGACAGGGCCAGCGTCGAGGCTATCGACAGGTCGATGCCGGCCGTGATGATGATGAACGTCATCGGCAGCGCCATCAGGGCCAGTTCCCACACGTGCGTGCTGAGTGCCAGTTGGGTATTGCGGCTGACGAAGCCGGGCTCGATCCAACTCGCCCAGCCCATCAGGCCCGCGGCCAGGACGACCAGCACGGCCTCGTGCCACCAGCGAAAATTCATTTTGGTCTTGCCGGCCCGCAGTGGGTTCATGGCGTCAGCCCCCTCTTGCGAGACCGGGCAAGGTGGTCCACCAGCACCGCCAGCAGGATGAACCCGCCCTGTATGGCCCGCTGCCAATACGTTGCCCCAGGCCCGAGCTTGAGGTAGATCAGGACCGTCCCGATCGTGACCAGCAGTGCCGCCGCCAGCAGACTGCCGACTATGCTGCCACGCCCGCCGCTAATGCTCGTGCCGCCCACCACAACGCACGTGACCACCAGCAGTTCGCGGCCCACCCCAATACCGGACTCGATGACCGATAACTGCGGCACGCTTACTACCGTCGCCACGCCCACCAGCAGGCCCGTCAGCGCGAAGACAAGCAGCTTGATCCGCCCGGCCGAGACCCCCGCCAGCCGGGCCGCCGACGGGTTAGACCCCACCGCGTAGATCCGCCGCCCCAGCGGCGTTAGCCGAGTAAGCACGATCGACAGCGCCACCACCGCGCCGGCTACCCAGATGCACACCGGCACGCCCATTGGCCGACCCGTGCCGAGGTATCGCAGTTCGGGCGGCAGGCCCGCAATCCACTGCCCGCCCATTACAAACTCCGTCAGCCCGCGCAGGGCCACAAGCATTCCCAACGTGACGATGATCGACGGCACGCGCCCCACGACGACCAGCAGGCCAGTACACGTGCCCACCAGCGTCGCCAGGCCCACCGCGGCCGCCGCCGCAACAGGCACCGGCCAGCCCGCGTGATCTGTCGATGCCAGCAGTCCCAGCACCGCCGCCGTCAGGCCCATCAGCGAGCCGACCGAAATGTCGATCTCGCCGGTGACAATCACCAGCGTCATCCCGCATGCGACGATGGCCACCGGGGCAATGTTCACCAGCATGTCGCGTATGTTGCCGCCCGCCAGGAACGACGGGTTGACATACGAGACAACCGCCACCGTGGCCGCCAGGAGCATCAACACACCGAACTCCCGCCGGGCCAGCAGGCTGCGCAGATGCCTCCCCGCACCGCCCGTGCGCGGCTCGCCGCCCGCCGCCAAGGCCGGGACGGACACGCTCGCCTCGCCGGGCGTCTGTTCCGGGCTGTCCGGCAGGGCCAGGTGCAGCACCGCCTGCTGGGTGGCCTGGGCGCGCGAAAGCTCGCCCGAGATTCGCCCGGTTCGCATCACCACG
This sequence comes from uncultured Planctomycetaceae bacterium, assembly GCA_964605095.1. Classification (GTDB taxonomy): domain Bacteria; phylum Planctomycetota; class Phycisphaerae; order SM23-33; family SM23-33; genus JAUWQU01. The sequence goes on from CAZSBS010000354.1 coordinate 2,227, forward strand.
ATGCGATCGGCCAGGCCCAGCAACTCCGGCAGGTCCGAACTGATGACCAGCGCAGCCAGGCCGCGATCGGTCAACTCGCGTATGAGCCGGTGGATATCCGCCTTGGCGGCCACGTCTACGCCCCGCGTGGGCTCATCAAGGATCAGCACCCGCGGGGCAGTGCCCAGCCACTTGCCCACAAGAACCTTCTGCTGGTTGCCACCCGAGAGCGTATCCGTCGGCGCCGACGGGGCGGGCGCCTTGATGCCAAGTTCGGCAATGAGCCGCTCGGCAAAGTCCTTTTCCCGCGCCGCGCTAAGCAGGCCGAACGTCGTCATCGAACCCAGCACCGCCAGCGTGAGGTTCTCAGAGACGCTCATGGGCTGGATGAGCCCGACGTGCTGGCGGTCCTCGGGCACCAGTGCGACCCCGGCCGACATCGCAGCCCGGCACGACCCGCCCGGCAGGCGCCGGCCGTCGACGGCAACCCAACCGGTGTCCGGCCGGTCGATGCCGAAGATCGCCCTCGCCAACTCGCTACGGCCCGCGCCGACCAGCCCGGCCAGGCCGACGATCTCGCCAGGCCGCACAGCCAGCGTTATGTCCTCAAAGACGCCTCGGCGACCCAGGCCGGCAACTTCGAGCATTGGCTTGTCGCCGGGCGGCCCCGCGGCCGGGCCGACCGACAGCGCATCGAGCTCGCGCCCCACCATCATGGCGATCAGTTCGGCACGGTCGACGTCGGCCGTCATGCGCGTGCCGACGAGCTGCCCATCACGCAGCACCGTCACGCGGTCGCTCAGCGCGAAGACCTCCTCCAGACGATGGCTGACGTAGAGGATCGACACCCCCTCGGCGCGAAGCTGCCGAATGATGCCGAAGAGCACATCGCATTCCTTGCTGGAAAGGCTCGCCGTCGGCTCGTCCAGGATCAGCAGCCGGCAACTGTGCGATAGGGCCCTGGCCAGCGAGACCATCTGCCGCCGGGCAACCGACATCTCCCCCACGGGCGTACCTAGCTGCGCATCGGTGCCCGTGCGGGCCATGAGTTGCCGAGTCAGGCTTCGCATCCGCCGGCGGTCCAGCAGCAATCCGCCCAGACGCACCGGCTCGCGACCAACGAATATGTTGTCGGCCGAGTCAAGGTCCGCGAACGCCGCCGACTCCTGATGAATCACCGCGACGCCCGCATTCTCGCACCCGCGAACATCCCCCAGCGGCAGCGGCGAGCCCCACGCGATGACCCGCCCCGCGTCTGGGCGATAAACGCCCGAGAGAACCTTGATCAGCGTGCTCTTGCCCGCTCCGTTCTCGCCGCACAACGCGTGAACCTCGCCGGGGCGAATGTCCAAGCTCACGTCGCGCAAAGCTCGAACGCCGCCGAACGACTTGCTCACGCCACGAATGTCCACGCACGAATCCATGCACGCCTGCCGGAAAAAAGCCCGCGCCGGCCCATCCCGGCCGACAAGGCTCCGATTGTAGGCCCCCAAGATAAATCTGCAACCATCCTGCCGAGCGTAATCATGCCGACCCCCCAAACAGGCAAGGCGGGCAGTCGTCCGGTTGGATGCCCAAATAAAAACGCCTCCCGTAAGAGGCTTTGTTGAAAAGCCTTACGGGAGGCGATATTTCTAACGCGGAGAGGGTGGGATTCGAACCCACGCTACACCTTTCGGCGTAGACCGGTTTAGCAAACCGGCGCA
>CAZSBS010000355.1:0-3866 GCA_964605095.1 uncultured Planctomycetaceae bacterium
ATCTGGTTGGCTGAAAGGTCCAGACTCGTCAGATTCGTGCAGTGCTCCAAGCCGGCCAAATTGATGATGCGCAGGTCGTGAACATCCAGATAAGTCAGCGGGGCCAGGTCGGTGTCCAGAATATAGCCCATGGGTCTGCCGATGGCATCGCGGACGGCCGCGTCCAGATTCCAGTCGACGAAGGTGACAACGACCGCGGGGCCTCCGTATTCATAGGCGCCGATATCCACCGTGCCAAAGGCGATCCGCGGATCGCCATGCACGTCCGACACGAGCGCCAGGCCGTCGGCATCGACGGCCAACGTGTTGTCGCCGGCGTCGACCAGCGCGCTGACGGCGGTCGGCCGCAGGTCGTCCGGCTGGGCAACGAAGCCCGGATCGCCGCCGATGAAGTTGTTCGAGCCGCCGTACGCTCCGCCGACCTCCGGGTGATAGGGCGCCTGGTTCAGGGCCACCACTGTGTTGTTGATCGTTACGGGTCCCGAGGCAATGTAGACCCCGCCCCCGCCGGCAGTGGCCGGTCCTACAAGGGTCACGATATTGCCCGCAATGGTGCAGTTGGTGAGGGTCACCGGCAGACTTCCGGAATCGGTGAAGATCCCGGCGCCGCCGTCGTCACTGTACCAGCCGCTGGTCCAGTTGTCGGCGATCACGCTGTTGATGACCGTCAACGTCTGCAGGTTGCAGATGCCCCCGCCGCTGGCGTAAGTCGCTTGATTGCCCGTGATCGTGCTGCCCACGATAGTCATCGTGGATGCATTGCAGATTCCGCCCCCGCCGTCACCCCAGAAGCTTCGGGCGTCATTGTCGAGGACCCAGCAGTCCGTCAGAGTCGCCGGCCCGCCCGAGTAGATGCCCCCGCCGTCGACTTGGGAGTGGTTGGATGAGACTATCACGTTCGTCAGCACCATTGTGCCCAGCGGGTTCCAGTTGGCGATGCCTCCGCCGTGGCCGTCCTCGGCCCTGTTGCCCGAGATCCTCACGCCTGTCAGCTCCACCGGCACATCGTCAGAGATATAAATCCCGCCGCCGGCGCCGCCGCCGATGTTGCTGGTCACCGCCCCGCCGGTGATCGTCAGCGAGCCGCGGCTCTGGACGTGAATTCCGGCCCCGTCGCCCGTGGCGTCGTTGCTTGATACGGTGCTGTTGGTCAGTGTCAGGTCGCAGTACTGCGCCCAGATGCCGCCGCCGGCGCCCACCCAGTCGGCCCCGTACCCTTGCGCCCAGTTGTCCGTAACCGCGCTGTCAACCAGCGTCACCGCGCCACGGTAACTGTATATGCCCCCGCCTTGGCCGCCAAAGTAGTAGTACCCGTTGTTGTTGATGACCTCGCATCCAGTCAGCGTAACCGTGCCCTCGTTGTTATAGATTCCGGCCCCCTTGGGGGCATAGCCCAGGGATACCTTTAAGCCCGTCAGCGAAAGGTCGGTCGCATCGCAGTACAGCACGCGGCTGGTGACGTTTCCGCTGATGGTCAGTTTCCCCCCGCCCGGGCCCTCGATTGCCAGCCGGTCCGTTACGGTCAATTCGGTTCCGCCCAGGATGATCGCCGCCGGCCCGGACGACCATAGCCCAGCGTCAAAGCCGATCGTGTCGGTCTCGGCAGCGCTGCCGGCTGGCACGTCGGCCGTGACGGCTGTGTTTGTGTTGGCAGCCTCGATTGCCTCCCGCAGCGTCACCACGCCGTCGGAGGCGACGACGTCCGCCAGAGAGGTGACGATGTAGCTCGTGCCGCTGAGCAGCAACCGCGGCTCGAGTTGCTCGACCTCGCACGGGCAGTGGGACACGGGGACCTCGCCGGCAGAACTACCCGGCCGGTGGCTGGCCTGCCGTATGTGAGCCAGGACACTCCGATATTGTTTACGAAGACGGTTCACAGCCCGTGATGCCGACGACATAGAACATCCTCCTGAAGGAAGCGGAACCGGCCGATCAGACGGGCCACCCTGCTTCGCTGAAGCTACGCGGGGCTGCGCCAGCTACTCCCGGCGCGCCGGGACCAGCTTCCCACCGCCGGGGAAGATTTCCTGCGTCATCCTCACTTGTGCAGCCACGCCACTGCCCGCTCGGCGGGGCACGACAAGCTGGAAGTATACCCCGGAATCGCCCCTGCGCCTAGGGGAATCCTGCATAAACCCAGCGCGTGACCGACCTTCTTTTCTGGCGATTCGCAAGTCTTGGCCAGAGACTTTCTTAGTCCCGTAGGGACGTTTGCGATTAGCCACGCGGCGCAAGCCCGTGGAGCGCGGGATGTCAGGCAAAGAGCCCCCCTCGAGGGCATAAGGCCAGCGGGGCGATTGACGGCGGCAATCGCCCCGCCAGGGCTCCGAAACAATGAACGCACAGTCCACGGGCTTGCGCCCGTGGCTGATCGCAGATCGCCCTACCGGGCTCAACAGCCTGCCAGGATTCGTTCTCGCTCACGGTAGCGTTCCCTATTGTTAACCTCTCCGCCTTGACGGGTGAGGGTGCTGCTGCTCGGACGATGCCCAACCACCCCCTCTCAGCGCTCTCAGCGACCTCCGCGTGATATCTGCTTTGTGACCGGAAAAGGTTTCTGACCCCTGATACCGCGCCCTGATACCGCCTTGACACTGCAGCCAACGGGAGTATAAGGGAGTATAAAGAAAGTGGTTCTCATCCCAAAAACGTGGTCGGAGGATGTTAGGTCTTGCTTGAAGAAACGGAATGCGTTTATCGCTTAGGGCCAACGGCATATTGACAAACAGGCGGTCTTCCTGAAGGAAAACCGCCCGTGCCGTATGGCGCCATCGCGGCGCTCGGGCCTGCCTGCCGACAGCAGGTCGCTCGCCAGCGTTGCCCTATCCTCCGCGATTGCAGGTACAATATACCCGTACCTGCCGGTGGCTGTAACGCGTTAAACGCAAAACGGTTATCCGGCAGAACCAGCATCTTGTTCACCACGATTTATGGATGAGAGCCAAGAAAGTGTAATAATGCACATATCGGGATCGGCACACCAAGCCACCGACGCGAACGCCAGCCCGCCCGAAAACGTCACGGCCACGGGAAGGGCTCAAAATGGCGACGGCATCTTCAACCCACGCCGTACAGGAGCATCACAATGACCAATTTGCCGCCTTCACACGGATCGGGATCGGACAACAGCGGGTCGGCCCGCAACAGCAGTGGGGCGTCGCGCTCGACCGGCGATAGTCCTCGGCCCGTTCGATCATACCAGCCCGCAGGAAACCATCGCCCCACACCCAAGTCGACAATAAACAAGGTAGCGTCCCCTCCTATTGTCCGACGCGATTTCCTCACCGGCAGCGCAGCGGTGGTCGCCGCCGGCGCCTTGGGCGCCCTGGGCGGCCGGCGAGCCGAAGCCGAGGACCCCAAGGCCAACGCGGATGCCGCGGAGACCGACTTTCGGAACGTCACCTACGCCGTGCGCCCCATCGGGAGGATCCGCAACCGCAAGGGCAAGCCCGTCCAACTGGAGATATTCGAGAAGTACGTTCCCGGCCTCCTGCGGCTTGAGCACTGCAAGCGGGTGATGGTGGTTTGGTGGTTTCACAAGAATGACACGCCCGAGAAACGGAGCATCCTGAAGGTCCATCCGCAAGGCAATCCGGACAATCCGCTGACCGGCGTGTTCGCCACCCATTCGCCCGTCCGGCCTAACCTGATCGCCCTGACCGTCTGCAACGTCCTGTCCGTCAAGGGCGGCCTGGTCACGATAGATTCCATCGACGCCTTCGACGACACGCCGATTATCGACCTGAAGTCCAGCTAGTTTCCCCTTCGCCCGAGCCGGGCGGGGAGAGAGAACCGTGAATATCGAGCAGGTCCGTTTGTAGTGACCCCGTGAGGGGTTTCCCAAAAGGGGTCCGTTGGACTTGAAG
>CAZSBS010000356.1:0-3864 GCA_964605095.1 uncultured Planctomycetaceae bacterium
CGGCCAGCCCGCACGGGTGCCGGATTCACCTGACCGGCGGCGAGGCTTTTGGCGACTGGCCCCGGCTGATCGAGATCTGCCGCCGCGCCAAGGCGGCCGGGCTGGGGCCGCTGGAAAAGGTGGAGACCAACGCCTTCTGGGCGAGCGACGCGGCGATAGTTCGCGACCGCGCGGCCGCGCTGGACGCCGCCGGGATGGGCACGCTGTGCATCTCAGCCGACCCGTACCACCAGCAGTTCGTGCCGATCGAGCGCTGCCGCCTTGCGGCCAGGACGGCAGCGGAGGTCCTGGGCCCTGGCCGGGTGCAGGTTCGCTGGCGGGACTGGCTTGCCGACGGCTTCGACACCGCGGACCTGTCGCCGCGGGACCGCGACGAGGTTTTCGCCAAGTACGCCGCCGGCGGGCGGGATCGCCTGGCCGGGCGGGCTGCGGAAACGATCGCGGCGCATCTTTCGTGCAAGTCGTGGCGGGAGTATGCCGATACGAATTGTCGTGAGGCCGTGCTGCGGTCTCGCCACGTTCACGTGGACCCATCCGGGCTTGTGATGCCCGGAACGTGTGCGGGCCTGGTGCTCGGACGTGCGTCGGCCGGGCGAGACTTTTTGGCAGGACGCGGTCTGGATGCTGACCGGCTTGGGCGCGCATGCGCCGGGGCGGACTTGGCCGGGCTGTGGGCTTGCCTCAGCGACGATTACGCATCCCGGCCGGTGGTCGGGACGCTTGCCCGCGGCGGCCCGTCGGCGCTTGCGGCCGAGGCTATCGAGGCGGGCTTTGTCCCGCGGGCGGGCGGTTATGCCGGCAAGTGCCAGCTTTGCTGGGATGTTCGGCGGTGGTTTGCCGGGCGGGCCATGCACGCCGATGAGCTTGGCCCGGCGTGGATGTACGGGCAGGCGGAATTGACATAAGACGAGAAAATCCGGCTCGCCATGAGCTTCCAGGCGCTATACAATGTCGGATATCACAAGTTTTCATGTTTTTATGTTTTTATCTTTTGCATGCAGTTTGCGTCCGGTCCACGGGACTCACCAAGTGACGTGTGGCATACCACAGGATCTGTCTGAGTTTGAATGGTGAAGCGGCCTTGAGGCAGTGAAAATGGCGCAGGAAAACGCACAGGGAAGCTCGGAAGCCCCAACCGCCCCAATCCCCAGTTCGATGGACACCGAACTGGGCAAGCTGGTGGTGGATCAGCGCCTTGCGACCGACGATGAGGTCGGCAAGTGCCTGGCCCTTCAGGCCCGTTCGAGCAATGCCCTGACCCTGGCGGACCTGCTGGTTCGCGAGGGGGTAGTCACCGAAAACCAGATCGGCCGCGTCAAGCGGACTCTGGCGGCCAGCCGGAGCAGCCAGATCCCCGGCTACCAGATAATCTCGAAGCTCGGCAGCGGGGCGATGGCGACGGTCTTCAAGGCAAAGCAGCTCAGCCTGGACCGAATCGTGGCGATAAAGGTGCTTCCCAAGAAGCTCTCCGAGAACGCCGACTACGTCGACCGCTTCTACAAGGAAGGCAAGGCGGCAGCCAAGCTCAACCATCCGAACATCGTCCAGGCCATCGACGTCGGCGAGGCCGGCGGGTATCACTACTTCGTGATGGAGTATGTCGAGGGCCACACGCTCGGGGACGACCTGGAGTCCGGGAAGGTCTACAGCGAGGCCGAGGCGCTGGACGTGATAGTCCAGATCGGCCGGGCCTTGGAACACGCCCACGAGCACGGCTTCGTCCACCGCGATGTAAAGCCCAAGAACATCATGATGACTCGCGACGGCGCCGCCAAGCTGGCGGACATGGGCCTTGCCCGCGCGATGGCGGACGTCGAGGCCGCCGAGGCCGAGGCGGGCAAGGCCTACGGCACGCCGTACTACATCAGCCCCGAGCAGATCCGCGGCGAAGTGAACATCGACTTCCGGGCGGACATTTACGCCCTCGGCGCGACGCTGTATCACCTTGTCACCGGTCGGGTTCCGTTCGAGGGTCCGACTCCGGCGGCGGTGATGCACAAGCACCTCAAGGAGCCGCTGGTGCCTCCGGACCACATCAACACTTCACTCTCTGCCGGGCTTGGCGAGGTTGTCGAGGTGATGATGGCCAAGGACCGCAACAGGCGGTACGGCTCGACGAAGGACATGCTGATGGACCTGGAAGCGGTCGCGGCCGGCCAGCCTCCGCCTATGGCCCGCAAGCAGTTCGACGCGAACCTTCTCAGCCGGCTGGCTGACGTCGAGGCCGAGGCGCCAGCCGCCGAGGCCCAGTCGTCCGCGGGCCACGATGCGGCGAGAAACCTCAACCTCCTGCTGGTCGGGCTTGGCGTCGGCTTGGCTGTCAGCGTGCTGCTGAACCTGCTGCTTGTCGTGCTGCTGGTGGCAAAATAAGAAGAAGCAGAAGAAACAGAAGAAACAGAAGAAACAGAAGAAGCAGGCTTCTCGCAGACCAACGGTCCCTGCGGGAGGTCGCGGAGAACGCTGAGGAAGAAGAAGCAGAAGAAACAGAAGGAACATGCTTGAATATGTTGTTTCTTCTATCCTGGCGTCCTCCGCGTAAAAGCGGTTTCTTCTTCCACGCGATTCACTTGACAGAGGCCCGGACGAAACCTACGATCCATAAACAGGCCTCAGCGCAGGCATTGACGGTATCATAAGGAGACCGATCGTGATGGAGCAGGACCACCCCCGGCTGAAGATCACAACCCAGGGCGACGTGACAGTCGTCGAGTTGGCGGATCGCAAGATTCTCGACGAGGTGAACATCTCGCATATCGGCGAGCGTCTCCAGGGCCTTGTAGCCAAGGCTGAGAGCCCCAAGTTCGTCCTGGATTTCTCAAACGTGGTTCACATGTCCTCTAGCGCCCTTGGCATGCTGATTACCCTGCACAAGCGCATCCGCGAGAAAAAGGGGCAATTGCGGCTTTGCGGTATCCAGCCGCCAATCTACGAGGTCTTCGTTATCACCAGGCTCAACGAGATATTCGAGATCAGCAAGACTCTCGATGATGCCATCAAGACGTTCAAGTGATGCCCAGATCGCTTAGTCGGATCGAAGACTTTGCCAACCAACGTGGTTATACCTTCTGACCTTGCGGCGGCCCATGAGGCCGAGGTAGCTCTTCTGGCGGACGTGGCTGGCTGTAACTACAGCGAGGCCTCGACGTTCGCGATCAAACTCGCCGTCGAAGAGGGCATGAACAACGCCATCAAGCATGGCAACAGGTTCGATGCCCGCAAGACCGTCGAACTTGCCTACGACATAACCAAAGACCGGGCTGTCATCACGATCACCGATCAGGGCGTGGGCTTCAATCCCTCGACCGTGCCCGACCCGACGGTTGATGAGAACCTGGAGAAGCCCACCGGGCGCGGCGTGATGCTTATGCACGCCTACATGGACGAGGTCGCCTACAATTGCAAAGGCAACCAGGTTCGCATGGTCAAGAGGAACACGTAGAGGCCCCCAAGATGCAATCTTCCGGCGAGTTGGTTATGGATGTCAGTCGGCGGGGGCCGGCATCCGTGGTGCGCCTTGTCGGGGCGGTCGGCATGGCCGAGGCCTCGACGCTCAGCCGGCAACTCGATGAACTGGTCCAGCAGCCCGGCGCCGTGGTTATCCTGGACATGGAGCACCTGGACTTCATGTGCTCGTCCGGCCTCGGCGCGCTGCTCGACGCCCACGCCAAGGCCCGCCCGTTCCAGGGCCGGGTCTCCATTGCCAACCCCAGCCCAATGGTGATGCGCCTGCTGGAAACCACCCGCCTGACCAACCTCTTCGAGGTCTTTCCCAACGTCGAGGAGGCGTTGGAGGGGAAATAGGGCTCATCCGGTTCTTGCGTGGGTCTGGCTCGTAGTGTCGCCATAAGGACGCCTCCCTCAGAA
>CAZSBS010000357.1:0-3852 GCA_964605095.1 uncultured Planctomycetaceae bacterium
CGCCGCGCCGGCGGGGGTTTCTCAGCGAACGGCGCCCCCTGGGGGGACCCCCCCCCGGGGGGCCCCACAAGGGGGCGCCCCTTTTTTTTTTTTTTTTTCCCCCCCCCCCCCCCCCCCGTAACTGAGGCATTACGTTTGGGCCCGGTTTTCGCTGGCATGTCGGGTGGGTTTCCGGGATAATTGAGCCTTGGGTATTCTCAGGTTTCCGGCGGGTTTGACCCGCCTCCATGAAAGCAGGATAAGCCGTTATGGCAGAGGAGATTACAGACTTGGCCAAGGATTCGGCCCAGACGGTTCAAGCTCCGGAGTCGGACTTTTACGACGAGAGCAAGATCAAGGTGCTTCGCGGGCTGGAGGCGGTCCGCAAACGCCCCGGCATGTATATCGGCGACACGACCCCTCGCGGCCTGCACCACCTGGTGTGGGAGATCGTCGACAACTCAATCGACGAGGCGATGGCCGGGCGGTGCGAGAACATCGACGTGATCGTCCATCCCGACGAGTCGGTCTCGGTTCTCGACGACGGCGTGGGCATTCCCGTCGGCCCGCACCCGACCGAGAAGGTCTCCACCCTCGAGGTGGTCATGTGCCACCTTCACGCCGGCGGAAAGTTCGACCACGGCGCGTACAAGGTTTCCGGCGGGCTTCACGGCGTCGGGGCGTCGGTGGTCAACGCGCTGAGCGAGTGGATGGAGGTCGAGGTCAGCCGCGACGGGAACGTCTACGAGATGGAGTTCGAGCGCGGCCACAAGACCAGCGAGCTCAAGATCGTCGGCAAGCGCAAGAAGACCGGCACTCGCGTGACGTTCCGCCCCGACCCGCAGATCTTCCCGGAGATAGCGTTCCGTTACGAGGTGCTCTCGACGCGGCTTCGCGAGTTGGCGTACCTCAACGAGGGCTTGAAGATCTCGCTCAAGGACGAGCGGACTGACACCAGCGAGGTCTTCCACTACAAGCAGGGGCTTATCGCCTTCATCAAGCACCTCAACGAGAACAAGAACGTTCTTCATCCCCCGGCCGTCATCAGCAAGGAAGACGAGGCGACCAAGCTGCGGGTGGACGTGGTGCTGCAATACCACGACGGGTACAGCGAGACGCTTTTCACGTTCGCCAACAATATCAGCACGGTCGAGGGCGGCACGCACCTTTCGGGCTTCAAGAGCGCCCTTACGCGCACGCTCAACGCTTACGCGCGCAACGCCGGCTTGCTCAAGAAGGAGGCGAACCCCTCCGGCGACGACGTTCGCGAGGGGCTTACGGCGGTCATTTCCGTCAAGGTGCCGGACCCGCAGTTCGAGGGCCAGACCAAGACCAAGCTGGGCAACAGCGAGGTCGAGAGCTTCGTCACGCAGGCGGTAAACGAGCGGCTCGGCGCCTGGCTGGAGGAGCACCCCACCGAGGCCAAGCGAATACTCAACAAGGGCATCCAGGCTATGCAGGCTCGCGAGGCCGCCCGCAAGGCGCGCGACCTGACGCGCCGCAAGAGCGCCCTTGCCAGCGGATCGCTGCCGGGTAAGCTCGCCGACTGCCGAAGCAAGGACGTCAATTCGACCGAACTGTTCCTCGTCGAGGGCGATTCGGCAGGCGGGCCGGCAAAGCAGGGCCGCGACTCCGCAGTGCAGGCGATCCTGCCGCTGAGGGGCAAGATCCTCAACGTCGAGAAGGCCCGCCTGGACAAGATCCTCAACTTCAACGAGATCCAGATTATCGTAAGCGCCCTGGGCTGCGGGATCGGCAACGAGGAGTTCGACATCTCCAAGCTGCGCTACGGCAAGGTCATCATCATGACCGACGCCGACGTCGACGGCTCGCACATCCGCACGCTGCTGCTGACGTTCTTCTACCGGCACATGAAGCCGCTGATTACCGACGGGCGAATCTTCATCGCCCAGCCGCCGCTCTACCTGGTGACCCGAAAGAGGAAGAAACACTACGTCCTGAACGAGAAGGAGATGCGCCAGCGCCTCTGCGAACTGGGCCTGGAAGGCACCACGCTGGAGGTCCGCGACTACTCGGGCAAGAAACGCAATGTCGTGCTGAGCCTGGCAGGCAAGAAACTCCAGGAACTGGTCGATCTCCTCGACGAGTTGACCGAGCGAACGAAAATCCTCGACCGCCGAGGGCTGAACTTCAACATGCTCATGGAAAACCGCAAGGATGGCAAGCTGCCGCAGTACTGGATAACCGTCAACGGCAAGAACCTGTTCTACCACAGCTACGAGGACTACCGCGCGGCCCTTGCCAAATACGCCCCCGAAGAGCCGGATGAGGAAGCAACCACCGACGCCAACGTGGACGTGGACGCAAATGGCGGCGCGAAGAAAAACGGCAACGGCAAGGCAAACGGCGGCGGCGACGACGGGACCGGCACCAGGGCCGGCAGCTACGCCGAACTCTACGAGGTGAGGGACATCGAGAAGCTCATATCCAAGCTGAGCACCCGCGGCCTGAGCATAGAGGACTACTATGCCGAGCGGTCCGAGGCGGTGACCGGCGAGAAGGCCCCGGCCAAGTATGTGCTGACCTGCGAAGACGAAGAGCACGAGCTGGACAACGTATCGCAAATCCCAGCCGGCGTCCGCCAGATCGGCTCCAAAGGCATGGAAATCAAGCGTTTCAAGGGCCTCGGCGAGATGAACGCCGACCAGCTCTGGGAAACCACCATGGACCCCACCCGCCGAATGCTGCTCCGCATCAAGGACGACGAGGCCGAGGTGGCCGAGCGAATGTTCACGCTGCTGATGGGCGACAATGTCGTGAACCGCCGAAACTACATCGAAGAGCACGCTCTGGAAGTGAAGAACCTGGATATTTGAAGAGAAAACGACGGAACCAGGAAAAACAAAGGCGGAACCCGGAACCTGGAACTGGAAGAAGAAACAAACACCGGAACCGAGAACTGGATATTCTGACCGCGAAGCTGAGGCTTGTTCGCTTCAGTGAATATGGTGTTAAATGCGAACAGTTGGGACAACCATTGCATTTGCCCTTGCGGGGTTTGTACTGGCGTGCGCCTGGGCAAGTGCGACTGCGGATGAACGTGCGACAGCACCTGCAGCGCCCGCACCGGCCGGGTGGAAGCTCGTCTGGTCCGACGAGTTCGACAAGCCCGGCCTGCCGGACCCCAACAAGTGGGACTACGAGGCAGGCTACGTCCGCAATAACGAGCTCCAGTACTACACCCGCGCGCGGAAGGAAAACGCCCGCGTCGAGGGCGGCTATCTCATAATCGAGGGCCGGAAGGAAAAGTACCCCATCGGCGGCGGCAAGGCCGGCGCCAAACGCTTCGCCGATTACACATCCGCAAGCCTCATCACGCGAGGCAAGGCCCAGTGGACGTTCGGCCGGATCGAGGTGCGGGCCAAACTGCCCCAGGGCAAGGGCGTCTGGCCCGCGATCTGGATGCTAGGCCAGAAGTTCCCCAGCAACCCCTGGCCCGCCTGCGGCGAGATCGACATCATGGAGTTCGTCGGCCACACGCCGGACAAGGTCCACGCCACCGTCCACTACCGCAAGGACGGCAAGCACGCCTCCAAGGGCGGCAAGCTGACGGTTGAGAAACCCTTTGACGACTTCCACGTCTACGCCGTCGAGTGGTCGGCCGGGCGAATGGACTTCTTCTTCGACGCCCGGAAGTACTTCACCTTCGATATCCCCGCTGCCAACGACGCCGGCTCAAATCCATTCCTCAAACCGCAGTATCTGCTGATCAACCTCGCCCTGGGCGGGTCGTGGGGCCGGCAGATGGACGATGCCGTCCTGCCGCAGAAGTACCTCATCGACTACGTCCGCGTCTACCAGCGTCCAGCCGCCGGGGCCGATTCCAGCGTCAAGTAATCTTCTCTCGGACAG
>CAZSBS010000358.1:0-3830 GCA_964605095.1 uncultured Planctomycetaceae bacterium
GCAGGTAGTGGCAAGGGACATAGATCGAATCAGAGTGACAACCTATCCTAAGGACAGGACAAGCATTCCCGACCCCTTTATGCCCCCAGCGCAATGCAACGGGATCGGCATTCGACGCCGATCCCGTCTTGCTTCAAGTCTTGACTAGCTGTTCTTCTGGCGGTTGGCGGGCAAACTCAGACTAATCGAATCCACGTGAATTCTGACACTTGCGCCGCTGGTCATACTGATAAACTGCTGGGACTGCCCCCTGCTCGATGCTCCGGTGCCTTTGCAACTGGCAGATTGGCCTTGGGTGCCACTACTGCCAACATGTCCCGACTCGCCCTTTTGCATTAGAGGTCTCCTTTCCTGTGGGTCACGCATACAAACGGAAAAATGCACGGCTCTTCACGCCTTGGAACCGCTCAAGTATAACCCCTTCCTTCTTAAAAACGTTCCGAGCCTCTTCCATCGTATATGGTTCAGCGTACACGACCTTCTTGATTCCAACCGTAACTATCTTATTAGCACATAGGTTACAGGGGAACGTCGTAGAGAAAAGCGAACATGCTTCCAAGGACTTTTTCCCGTCTTCTGGGTTGACACGGTGAAAATGGGGCAGATGAATGCCGAATTTTGCGAGATTCAGAATGGCGTTTTCCTCGGCATGGAGCGATCGGCAGAGGTCGAGCAACTTTCCGGTTTCTGCACTTGATCCAGCAAGGAAATCCGTGAACACGCTGCGCGAGCATTTCGGGCAGACGTAGACCATATCGACGCTGGAATGGCACGTGGGGCAGTGATTTGCGTACTCGTTAAATTCCTGTCCGCACTTTTCGCAGGTGCCCGTGATCTTTACAACTTCCCCGCAGTTGGGGCAGTGTCTTATCTGGCGGCCGAGCCGCTCCTGAATTACATCACGGGCGCACCATCCGTAACGGGGATCTGTGAGACATGGATCCGAGGCCTCGGGGACATCGTTGTGCCCAGCGGCTATTATGTCGCCAGTTGGAGAGGCGATGACCGCTCCAACCTTTCGTTTGAGGCAGGAAGAACGTTTGCTTTCAACGTAGGCTGCCGTCATCAACGCCTCTTGAGGCTTTGCCCGCCGTTCATTCGGCGGCAAGCCCTTCGAGACGTGCTCAATCAACGTAACGTAGCTGTCATAAATCACGTCCCCGATGTAATGCTTATGCGGTATCTGGGCCTCCTCGGACACTTCCTTCTCGTTGATGACGATGATGTCGGACAAATAGTTGCACAACTTCACCTGCTGCCCGTACTTGGTGTGTTCGTCTCGGTCGCGATCGTCGGCGACATTGAACTCAGTTTCATCCTTGAACTTCTTTCCTTTGCCGATCAGCCGATGCTTCCGGACGTCTGTTTCAGCTTGAACCGATACCAAGAAGAAATTGGGAAGTTGCTGCAGTGCATCTAATTCACCAGTATTTCGTATCCCATCCACGACGATACCAACCGGCTTCGGCCCCCCGTCAGCCGCCATTGCTTGGCACAACTGGGTCATGGCCATGCCCACGAGGTATCCGCAACCCAGCCTGCGACGGAACTCGTTGCCAATATCCTGCAAATTCCCCGTTGTCTCCTTGATCCCGTTTGCCTTGGCATACTCGTGAATTGGGGATGAAAGTGAACAGTAGGCATAGCCATGGTGTTTTGCCAACCCACGAGCAAGGTAAGAGCATCCGCTTCCTAAGGCACCGGTGAATCCAATCACGGCCATATCGGTCGTAAGACCGGCAAGATCAATCTGCATCGCCTTTTTTATCGCCGGCTTTTCCGGCAACTTCTTCGCCCGCGTCTTAGTCATAAATGCCCCTTAATGGACCGGTTGTGAAGTGCCCTGCAAAAAGATGCAGGCATTGTCCGCAAATTATGCGCCGCCGTCCAGATGAATCCCTGAACCTCGACATGAAGGAATATTGGACAAAGGCGCAGGTCAGGAACCTCTTCCCGCCCCTTCCCCCTTCGAGTACTCATCCCTCACCACTTCCAGTTTCGGAAGGGCGGCGATGAACTGTCGGCCGTAGCTCTTGGTCGCGATGCGATGGTCGAGCACCACCACGATGCCCATGTCGGCGGTGGATCGTATTAGCCGCCCGAACCCCTGCTTGAAGCGGATGATCGCCTCGGGCAACTGGTATTCGCCGAACGGGTTTCCGCCTTGCTGGCGGATCAGGTCGATCCGGGCCTCGGTGATCGGGTCGTCGGGCACGGCGAAGGGGAGCTTGACGATTATCACGTTGCTGAGGGCCTCGCCGGCCACGTCCACGCCCTGCCAGAAGCTCGTCGTGCCCAGCAGCACCGGGCGGGAGTGGTTGCGGAACTGTTCGAGCATGAGCCCGCGCGACAGGCCCCAGCCCTGGACGAACATTTTGTAGTCGTTCCGCTCGCACCACGGCCCCAGCAGTTCCGCCGCCGCTTCGAGCATGCGGTAGCTGGTGAACAGCACGAAGCAGCGGCCCTTGGTCTTTTCGACGTAGTAGGAGATGGCCTTGCACGCTTCCGGGGTGAAGTTGGCCAGGTCGTTGGGGTCGCCCAGTTGGGTCTCGACATAGAGCCTGGCCTGGCGGCGGTAGTCGAACGGGCTGTCCAGCAGCAGCTCGCGGCACTCATCGACGCCGAGCCGTCGGCGGAGATACTCGAAGCCGTGTTTGCCGCCCCGGTTCGTCGCTATGGTGGCGCTGGTGAGCACGGCTGAGTTGACGCTGTCGAAGAGCAGCGTGCGAAGGATCGGCGCGACGTCGATCGGCGCCGACGCGAGCGTGATAATCGGGCGGCGGCCTCGCTGGCGGACGGTCAGCCAGTATGCGTGCGACTCCTCAGCCTGGGCGATGAGTTGCTGGACGTCGTGGGCGAGTTCCAGCGCCCGCTGCTCGCAGCCGATGATCTCGAATCGGCGGTCCTCATCCTCGACGCCTTTGCGGGCGTCCTTGAGCAGCCTGGCCACCTCCGAAAGGGCTGGCGAGAGCCCGTTGGAAATCAGCCCCGGCTCGCGGATTCTACCGTTCGGCGTGATGCCAGGCCCGCGGTATTCCGCCAGGGCGGCGAAGAAGCCCTCGCAGGCATTCGCGGCGCGGTTGACCGCCTCGATGGCGTCGGCCTTGCCGAGCATCGCCAGGATGCCGCGGTCGTTCTGGTCGTTGTAGAGGTCGCGGAGCAGGTACTCGACGGTCGAGTTGCTCACGGAGCAGCCGAAGTGGTCGCCGGCGACCTGCTCGACGGTATGTGCCTCGTCCAGGATCGCCATGTCGTAGTCGCCCAGCAGCCTCGCCTGGTTAGCCTGCCCGGCCTTGAGGGCCAGGTCGGAGAAGAACAGCGCGTGGTTGACCACGAGTATGTCCGCCCCGAGCATCCGCTTGCGGGCGGCCTGGAGGTGGCACTTGCCGTAATGGGGGCACTTGCTGGCCAGGCAGCTTCCGGGATCGCTGCGGACCTTCTCCCAGACGCCGCGGTCCAGCGGGAAGGTGATGTCCTGGAGCGAGCCGGCGTCGGTCTCCATCGCCCAGGCCGACAGGTTCATGAGCTGCTCCTGCTGGTCCCATTGCGAGAAGAGCTTGTCGCGGGCCTTGATGGCCATGCCCATGCGGCGGAAGCAGATGTAGTTCTGCCGGCCCTTGCCCAGCACGGCGGAGAACTCCATCGGCAGCACGTCGTGAAGGAAAGGCAGGTCCTTGTCGATGAGCTGTTCCTGGAGGGCGATGGTGTAGGTGGAGACGACGACGCGGCGTTTGGGTTTGTGGGCGACGGCGCCGAGGATGGCTGGTACGAGGTAGGCGAAGCTCTTGCCGACGCCGGTGCCCGCCTCGACGACGAGGTCCTCCTTGGCG
>CAZSBS010000359.1:0-3818 GCA_964605095.1 uncultured Planctomycetaceae bacterium
CATCTCGCTGACCACCAGGGCGGCGGTCGGGTTGGCCGTGGGGTCGTAGACGTACCCCCGCCACATGCCCAGGCCCGCCCCGCTGACCATCTCCAACTGCTTGGTTTCCTTGTCGGCGATGGTCGTCGGACGGGTCAACGTGTACAGGTGATACTCGAAGAAGGACTTCTCAACCATCTGGTTCGGCTGGCCCTGCTCGTTACTCTCATCCTTAGCATACCGGTAATGATCATTAAACATAGGGAATGGCCGGATGAGCAGGTTCACGTCGCCGGCCATGAGCTTGAGCTGGGCATCCTGGTACGTCACGCCGGAGTTGTTGACGATGGTGGCGTAGCCGACCAGGTCGGCGCGGTCGATGATTGCGGACTGGCTCGCGCCATTGGGGTCGGCCTCGCCGGTTGGCGCCTTGCCCGCGGGATGCAGCCTCAGCACGTAGTCGGCCCTCCAGGTCAGGCCGGTCGTCAGGTACGCAACCTCGAACTGCCTCTGCGTCCGGCGGGCCGGGCTGGCGAGCTGCCATAGCAGCGTGGGCGTGCTCATCAGGCCCTGCGGCAATTCCGCGAACATCACGGCCGTCAGTTCCCGGCGGGCGATGTTCCGCGGGCCTTGCCCCGTCGGCTGGATCACCAGCGTGCCCCCATCGAAACTCAGCAGCGTGCCGCTTACGGACTGGCCGTCCTTGAACAGGACGGTCAGCCCCTTGCCAACGTGCTTAGCCAGCACCGCCGCCGCCGAGGCCAGGTCGTACTGGTAGTTCTGCTCCAGGATCTTCAGCGGCGGGTCGTCGTCCAGGCAGCGGAGTCGCACGGAGTCCGGCCAGATTCCCGCGGGCACGTCGGCGAAGCGGACCTCGGCCTGCCCCCGCTGGAGGTTGCGGATGACCCGCTGGTCGCGGACCAGCGCCAGTCCTGGCCAGGCGGTAAAGTACGGGGATTGGCCGGACCCGGCCATCTGCTTCCACTGCTGCCCCTGGGCCACGGGCATGTCGCCTCGGCTGTCCCACTCGGGCGGGCGGGAGAGGATCGTCAGGGACACGCCGGTCCGTTTGATCTCCACGGGAGCGTCCATTCCGATGGCCGTCGGGATTGTCTCCACGTGCAGCAACATGAGCAGCGCCGCCGCACAAGCCGCCGCAAGGCAGGCCGCAGCCGCGGCGGGCCGCCACAAGCGCCGTACCGGCGCCGCCCCCCCGGCGGCGCGGGCAGGCTCACTGGGCAAGGTCAGTGTCGTCATCGGCGGTTCCTTGGCGGCCAGCAGTTCCATGGCCCGGCGCGCCCGGCCGAGCATGGCGTACTCGGCGGCGCAGGCTGGGCAGCTCGCCAGGTGCGCCAGCAGCGATTCCCGCGACGGGGAATCCAGTTGGCCGTCCAGCAGGTCCATCAGCATTTCGCCGGCCTGGTTACAGTTCATGGCTCCAACTCCTGGGCGAATGGCTCAAGCTCGCGGGCGAGCTTCCCCATGGCGTAGCGCAGGCGGCTTTTTACGGTGCCAAGCGGCAGGTCCAGCACGTCGGCCACCTGAACGCAGGTCAGTCCGCCCAGCTCGCGGAGGGACAGCGCCTCGCGCTGCTCATCCGGCAAGCGGGCCATCGCCGCCGCGACGGCGTCGGCAAGTTCGCCGCGAGCGGCAAGCGCTTCGGGTGCGGCGGTCAGATCTATATGGCAGGACTCGTTCACGGGCTCCTCTCGCCCCCGGCGTGCCTGTTGCCGCAGGCCCGTCAGCCAATGGTTGCGTGCGATGGCGAAGACCCACGTTCGCAGGCTGGCCTGGCCGTTGAAGCTGTCTCGCTTGTGCCAAGCCGACAGCAACGCCTCTTGGGACAGGTCCTCGCTGCGGTGCCAGTCGCCGCACAGGCCGAACAGAAACCTTCGCACGGCCGGGGCGGCCTCGGCCAACTCGGCGCGAAACCGTGGCGCGTCGCCCGATGCCGGCGACGACGTGCTTGCCACCCATGCCTTAGGCCCGTCGTTGGTCACGCGTGCTCCCATAGCGGCCTGTCTGACCCATTAGATGCACAAAGTGCCCCGGCGGATTCATTCCGTCCAATTATTTTTGCGGCGGCCTTGCCGCCAGGGGCGTTCCTGCCTCGCCCGCAAATGTTCGTGGAAATTCACCCGCCCCGGCGATATCCTTATCTCGTACTCCGTGGGGTGGAGCGTCCGCCCATACATTTACAGAAGGAGCAGCGTCATGAAGATTACCAAGCAGGCGTATTTCGCGGTGGTTGGTGTGGTGGCTGTGCTGTCGGTTGGTCAGGCTGTGGCCCAAGATTGGCCACAGTGGCGCGGTTCGGGCCGGGATGGCAAGGCCACGTTCAAGGCCCCCGAGGCCTGGCCCAAGGCGCTGGCGGAAAAGTGGCGCGTGCAGGTAGGGGCGGGCGACTCCTCACCGGTCCTGGTGGGCGACAAGGTGTACATCTGCGCCCGCGTGGGCGGCGACGAGGTGACCCGGTGCCTCAATGCCGCCGACGGCAAGGAAATCTGGGCCGACAAGTACCCGGTGGCGGCGATTTCCGGGGCGCCCTCCCGCGATCACTCCGGCCCGCGTGCCACGCCGGCGGTGGCCGGGGGCAAAGTCGTCACCCTCAGCGTGAGCGGCACGCTGTCCTGCCTGGATGCGGGCAAGGGCACACCCGTGTGGCGCAAGAACGAGATCAAGGGCGCGCCGAAATTCTTCACCTCCAGTTCGCCCCTTATCGCCGACGGGCTGGCTGTAGCCCAACTCGGCACCGAGGACGGCGGGGCAATCGTCGCCTACGACCTGGCCAGCGGCAAGGAGAAGTGGAAGTGCCCCGAGGGGTCGGCCTACGCCTCACCGGTGTTGGCGGACATCGACGGCGTCAAGCAAGTGGTGGCGATGACCAGCAAGAACGTGGTGGGCGTTTCGCTGGCCGACGGCAAGCTGCTGTGGCAGATCCCCTTCGTGCCCGTGAGCCGGGCCTACAACGCCGCCACGCCGATTGTGGACGGCTCGACGGTGTTCTTCACCGGACAGGGGCGCGGCACCAAGGCCGTCAAGATCGAAAAGAAGGGCGATGCCTTCGCCGCCGGCGAGTTGTGGTCCAGCCCCGTGGCCGTGGCGTTCAACTCCCCGGTACTCATCGACGGAATGCTCTACGGCGGATCGGAAAGCGGCGACATCTTCTGCCTCGACGCCAAGACCGGCAAGACCGTTTGGACGCAGGCGGCCGGCCTGGGCCGCTATGCCGCCATGCTGGACCTTGGCTCCGCCATCCTTGCCCTGCCTGACAAAGGCCAGATGGTTGTGTTCAAACCCGGCAGCCAGTACGCCGAACTGGGCAAGTACAAGGTCGGCGAGAGCGGCACCTACGCCTGCCCGGCCGCGTCCGGCAACAGGATCTTCACCAAGGACAAGGAAAGCCTGGTCTTGTGGGTGGTGGAATAGCCGGCGGGCGGGAGGCAGTAGCCGGGAGCCGGTTTACCCCGAGCGAAGTCGGGGGTGGTCAGTAGGCAGGAGCCGGGTCTTTTTCTAAAAGACCTCCCCCTTGCGGGGGAGGTGGCCGGTTAGGGCCGGTGGGGGTGACGGGCTGCGGGTCGACATGGGTTGGCCCCCACCCCCCACCCCGGCTAAAGCCGGTGCCTCTCCCTCAAGGGGGAGGGGTTAAGAAGCAAAACCGCCTCTCCAAAGCAACCCTCGTCCAAATCAACCCTTTGACAAATCCCGCGTTTGAGTGGACAATCCTTGGCTACATTCGGTTTTGGACGTTTGTCGGCAACAGCGGCAACATTTGTCAACATTGGTAAGCATTGTCAACATAGGCAACATTGGAGAGCGGCGCGACATGGGCAAGGTTT
>CAZSBS010000360.1:0-3785 GCA_964605095.1 uncultured Planctomycetaceae bacterium
CGCTGCCGGCCATGCCGCCCGGTTCACTCTTCTTGCAGCCCACAAGGGCCGCCATTGCGATCAACCCTAACACCAGTGCTTTTTTCATCTTGTTGCTCCTTATTACTTTAGAAGACGGTGTCGAAACCTTGACTCTGGATCTACCTCAGGTTGCTCTTGATCTGGTCCTGGATCTGTTTGCTGACATCGTCGGCGTCGCCGCCGTGGGTCTTGATCGTAACTGTGCTGTCCGTCGTGCCCAACTGCTCGATCTCGATCTTGACACTGTCCAGCTTCGCGGTCTTGGCAGTCACCTTGCCCTCGCTCCTGTCGCCGGAACTGTCGACGTCCGTCATCTTCAGTTGCTCGACGGCTTTCCTGGCCGCAGCGGTGACCACGTCCGGGGTGGCGTGGACCGTCATCACATACTTGCCCTCACCCGACATGGCGTCGCCGGTCTTACCGATGTCCTTGCCCAGACCGTGCCATGTATCGCAGCCGGTCAGGAGCAGCGCACCGGCCGCCATCAAAACCAGACTTGCCAATACGACTACTCTTGTAATTGATCTCATGACACTTTCCTTTCAACCAACACGTCTTACATGATTGCCCGCCCACGAACGCCGTGGGCAGCTTGCCTTGTTCCGAGACTAAAGACTGCCGCCGCTTGGGCGGCAATCGCCGACTGAGTTATAGACTGTCACTTTGCCGTTCTTGACCACCGCCCGGCGAAGGCCGCCATCAGCACCCCGGCGATTCCGATCCCAATGCCGCCAACGATGTACCATGTGGTACCCTTGGTGAACCGCCCGGTGAATGTGTCGCTAACCTGGTCGGCCAGCGAATCAGAGGCGTTCAGCCCGACAATGAGAAGGGCTACTCCAACGATCAACAAGACGACGCCGATTATCCGTTGCGGACTCATAACTGACTCCCGCGGCCCAGGGCCGCATTAAGCGACAACCCTTTGTCGAGCGGTGTCGCGGCGACCTTGCTCACGCGCGTCGACGCCTTCTTCCCAGCCCTGCAACCAGGGAGACAAGAAAGACCACCAGGAAAATGAAGAACAGCACTTTCGCGATGGTCGCGGCCCCGGCGGCTATGCCGCCGAAACCGAATATGCCCGCGATGATCGCCACGATGAAGAATACCAATGCCCAGTACAGCATGGCTTTGCTCCTTACTCGTTAAGCACCTGGCCGACGCCCGCCCACAAGGCAGGCCTCGGCGTTACGTTATGTATGACAGTTCTCATTGCGTGTCCTCCGGGCTGCTCCAACTGTCCCCGGGCACGCACTGGGCCAGGCGGAACACCTGCACCATGGAGCTTCTCGTGAAGGCCTGCACCACGTCCCCCGTCAACGGCTCGACTTCCGCGATGGCTTCCCGAACTTCCACGCCGGTGATCCTCTGAATCTCCTCCCGCAAGGATTGGGAGGAGTTGGAAAAGAGTTGCCGGTGAAACTCCTGCACCTTGGCGGCGCCGGCCGGGCTCTGCTTGGCCATGTCCTTCTCCGCCGGCGAGAGGGCCTCGTGCAGCGTGACCACCAGCGTGTCCTGGCTCAGGACCACGGTGATCGCCTTGGGCGCGTGGCCGGTCGTCCTATGCTGGAAAGCCATCACGGCCTGCGCTACTTGATGCGCCATGGTTGATTCTTGCTTAATCATCGGTTTCATCCTGTCTCGGCCGACGGCTAATGTTGATTTGGGCTTGATCATTTCTGGGTCTTCTTTGTCCCCGGTCGTCGGGGTTTTCCCACACCGCCGGAAACAAAAAAAGCCGACGCGGCTGAGGGCCCAAAGCCCTGAACCACATCGGCTTACTCGTCAACGAGCCTGCCCTGAGGGCCTGCCCTTCGCGTAGTCATCCGATTCGGAGCCGATCCGTACAACCGCGCTCGGCTCCGTCTAAACCATAGCCCGATACCGTCGCTGTTAAACCACGGAAACGGGTCTTTTTCTGGAGGCAATCAGACTCGCCAGCCCGGAGGCAAGAAGCAGAAGCGTGCCAGGTTCCGGGCTGATGCCGCTGCCGCCGCTGAAGCCCATGCTGCCGAAGTCGGGGCGGCCGCTATCGAAGTCTTCGAGGCTGTTATTGTTGGAGATTCTATTGGTACCCATCGTCACCGCACCAGTTAGCGCGATGGCTCTACCGCACAGAATGTCTGCGCCGGTGGTCAGGCTGATGCTCTGGTCCGCGAGAATATTTCCCGCGAACGTCGTGCCGGTGCCCAGAGTCGCGGAGCTTCCGACCTGCCAATACACGCCGCTAAGTGGACCCCCATTGATGACGTTAACAACAGAGTTACTTGCGGTCGTGAGCGTACTCCCTATCTGGAAAACGAAGTCCGCATTGGGGTTGCCCAGGAAGTCGAGAGTGAGCGTTCCTGTCAACTGAGCCTCCGAGGCAAAATAATAGACACCCGGCGTGAGCGTGAGCCCACCCAGATCCGAGCCAGTCAAGTCGCTAGTGACCGGCAGGTCTCCCAGAACACCGAACGCATTGCGGGCGTCAGTCTGAGCCTGCGCCGCTACCTCGTCAGTTGTGTGTATCGTTCCGCCAGTCACAACTCCAGGAGGAAAACCGGTGATCGAAGTCCCTGAGTAGAGCCCCAAGTCTCCGTAGATGGTGGTGTCGCCGGTGTTGGTCACCGTTTCGTGACCCAGGACTGCGAAGCTCTGCGCCGTACCCAACGTGATGGTGTCGGCCTTTGCTTGCAGCGGGAAACCGGCGAGGGCCGTGATCGCCAGCAGAATCAGTGTCTTGCTTTTCATTTCAAACATCCTCTCTTTCATTTCGTCTCGAATGAACGTTCTTTAACGTTTTAAGGTACTTCCTTCGACCTTCAATGGCCGTCGGACGGCTCTGGTTATCCTTACATTCCCGGCCGTGGGGACTTTCTCGCGCCGCCGGAAACAAAAAAAGCCGACGTGGTCGAACACCCAGAGAAGGTGCTAAACCACGTCGGCTTACTCGTCAACGGGCCCGCCCGAAGGCATGCCCTTCATCTAGTCATCCGACTTGGGGCCAATATGCGACACCGCACTCGGCACCATGTACTGAATTCATTGTAGAGCGCTATACGAAAAAAGCAAGTAGATTCTTGAAATAATTTCTCACGCCTGATGTATGGATATTATATTGGTGCCCAGCGAGGTGCCAGTTGACCGATGATTGCCGTGCTGCCGGCACGTATAAGTCGTGGCCTGGCCAACCCTTAGTTTGCGAAATTGGGCTCATCCGAGGTGCTTATGAAGACACACGGTGAGATTGAAGCCACCATCTGCGAAGGGATCAGCCGCTTCGAGCAGGAGTACATGGGCCGCGGCCCCAAGGACATCCAGCCCACCTGATCGGTGATCTCCTCGTGGTGCGACTCCAGGGCGTGTTGACCGCGGCCGAGCAGCAACTGGTCAAGACGCTCCCGGCCGAGAAGGGCATGGGACTACTCAAACAGGTGCGGACGCAGTTGATGGAAACGGCCAGGTCGGCCTTGGAGACAATGGTGCGGGACATCGCCGGGGTCAAGGTTGTGAGCCTTCACCATGACATCAGCACTGCAACCGGCGAGGAGGTCGTGCTCTTCACACTGGCCGAGCCCCCTGCCTTCCGCGAGGCGAAGAGGGGGTAAAGCCTAGTCCGCCCAGCTTGGCGTCACGCCGCGCCGACCAGCCTTCCGGTCCGGACGCGGCACCGAATTTCATCTTGTACCGCCGGCCACAAGTTTGCGGCGGCGGACGTAACCACAAAGACTTCCCAGGCCGAGGGCCAGACCGCCGAGGGTGAGCGGTTCCGGGATCGGGGC
>CAZSBS010000361.1:0-3762 GCA_964605095.1 uncultured Planctomycetaceae bacterium
GTCCCGGCGCGCCGGGACTCCGCGAACCACGGCACCCAAGCGCGCTCCGCAAACCACGATGACACCCGATGGCAGGCCTCAACTACCGACGAATGTTTCCCGGTTCCAAATCCCTTCTTCTCCCGGGTTCCGGGTTCCCAATCCCTGGTTCCGCCTTATTCTTTTCCCTTGCTACCAGCCACCACCTTCACATCGTCGCCGAAGGCCTTGAGGCCTTGCAGGCGGTTGGCGGCCATGGTCGCGTCGATCCGGGCGATTGTGCCTTCGTAGGTCTGGCTATCGACACGGGCGTACTGGGCGATGTACTGCATCAGCTTGCCGTTGGTACACTCGGCCTGGAGTTTGACGCGGACGCTGCCTCCGCCCGCCCTGCCGGACACGCGACTTACCAGCGCGTCGGCGCCCTGGCCCGTGACGGCTGAGACGAAGACCGCGTCGGGGTACTTCTTGCCCAGCAGCGTGAATACGGTCGGGTCGGCGATCTTGTCGATCTTGTTCAGCGCCAGCATCACGCGCCCGCGGTCGCAGCCAAGCTCATCCAGGACGCTTTCGACGGCCCGGATTTCGTGCTCGACGCGGTCGTGCGAGGCATCGGCGACATGGATGAGCAGGTCGGCGCCGATGGCCTCCTCGAGGGTCGCCTTGAAGCTCGCCACCAGCCGGTGCGGCAGGTCGCGGACGAAGCCGACAGTGTCGCTGAGCAGGGTTGACTGCCCGTCGTCGAGCTGCCACTTGCGCGTCTTGGTCTCCAGCGTTGCGAAAAGTTTGTCAGCCACGTGGGTATCCGCGCCGGTCAGCAGGTTCATCAGCGTGCTCTTGCCCGCGTTGGTGTAGCCGACGAGGCAAATGCAGAAGTGTTCCTGCCGGCTGTTGACCTCGCGGACCTTCCGCCGGTCGATCTCGGCGATCTGGGTCTTCAGGGCCGAGACGCGCCGCTGGACCAGCCGGCGGTCGATCTCGATCTGCTTTTCACCGGGCCCGCGCGTGCCGATCGCCCCGACGGCGGCCGCGGCCGACGACGCCCCGCCCGCCAGCGTGTCCAGGTGCTCCCACATGTGCCGCAGGCGGGGATATGTGTACTGGAGTTGGGCCAACTCGACCTGGAGCCTGCTCTCGTGGGTGCGGGCGTGAGCGGCGAAGATGTCCAGGATCAGCTCGCTGCGGTCGAGGACCTTGCGGCGCGTGGCCTCCTCGAGGTTGCGGACCTGCGAGGGGCTAAGGTCGTTGTCGAAGATGATGACGTCGACGTCATTGTAATCGGCCCGTTGGGCGATTTCCTCAGCCTTGCCCGTCCCGACGTACAACTTGGCAAAAGGCTTGGCGCGCTTGGCGACCATTTCGTCGACGACGAAAGCCCCGGCCGTCTTGGCCAGGCTGCGCAGCTCGCCCACCGGATCCATTGGATCGGCTTTGGAGTTCGGCAGGAGCACGCCGACCAGCAGCGCCCGCTCCCGCTGGACAGCCATGTCCGTACGTTTGAGTTCTGCCATATTGGGGTTCTTACGCCTTGCCCTTTGCGCCTTTTGCGGGCGGGGGGTTCTTGATCTGGCGATACTCGGCCTGCTGGGCGGTCGTCAGGATCGTCTTGTACACCTGCATTTTCACGGCGTTGAGCTGCTTGTCGTCCGGGCTGAAGGGATCGATCGGAAACGCCAGCACCCTGGCCTGCTGGGCGCAGAAGGCGTTGAGCCTCTCTATCTGCTCGGGCTCAAGCATGACGAAGGAGAACTCCGCGGTCATCCCATCGGTAAGAGGCGGGGTGTTCCACTTGGCCTTCTGGTCGGCGGTCAGAACCGCGAACATCCGGCGGGTGTGCGTCTGGCTCAGGTTTGCGCGCTGGGCGGCGATCCGGGCCTTCATGGCCTCGAGCTCCTTGCGGGCGGGGGCCGTCTTGGGGTCATTCTTGTTGGCGCCTAACTTGGTAAGAGCGTCCTCTATCCTGGCCAGCCTCGGCGCGGCGTTCTTGTCGTACGTCTCCAGGGCCTTGTCGAGTTCGCCCTTTATCTGCCGAAGCCTGGTCTTCTGGGCGTCGGTCAGCGTGCAGGTCGCGTCGATCTTGTCGAGGTCGTCGCCGAAATACCCCTGGGTGACCATCGCGGGCAACTTACCAGCGGGCTCTTTCTTATCCTTGCCCTGCTTGGCCGCGAGCTGCTCGAATGCGCCCGGCCCGC
The DNA here is from genome assembly GCA_964605095.1 of uncultured Planctomycetaceae bacterium. Taxonomy (GTDB): domain Bacteria; phylum Planctomycetota; class Phycisphaerae; order SM23-33; family SM23-33; genus JAUWQU01. The sequence continues at coordinate 2,172 of CAZSBS010000361.1, forward strand.
CGGCGCCGACCGCCAAATCCACCCACGCCGCGCCCGCCGCCAGCAAACCTGCAACAGCCAACACCCCGGCAATATGGGTAATACGCATCATGTGCGTTTGTCCCTTGGGGCTGATCTGGACGGTCCCGTTGCCTGCCCCGCGGGACAGGACCGGCCGGCACGTGGCGACTGCGAGAGTCGATCCGCGCAAACCGGCGCACAATACAAGCGCGACGCTAGTGTAATGATACCATGGCCGGGCAAGTTTGCCAAGATCCCCGGCGCTCTCTTGGCGCAAACTCAGCTTGACAAACCGGGCTCGGCCCGCCTATGCTCCATGTGCTCCGGCAGGAGTCGGATATGGCTGGCGCATCGTCGTCAGCAGGCACGGGACCACTTGCCGGCATACGTCGAGCAGTCATGACCCAAGATCAAGCCAAAGATGCCCTTGCGGTGGCCGTGATCGGCGTGGGCGGGTTCGGGCGGTGGACTCTTCAGGCCCTTGGGGCCAGTCCGGCCGTACGCGTGGTCGGCGTGTCCGATCGCGACCCCGCCGTCGCCGAGCAGGCCGTCCGCGGCACGGACATCCCGCACTACGGCGACAACCGCAGCCTGCTGGCCGAGACCCGCCCGGCCGCGGTGTACCTGGTCGTGCCGCCGATGGCGGCGGCGGACCTCGTGGAGCTCTGCGCCCAGCGAGGCGTACACCTCTGGAAGGAGATGCCCCTGGGGCGAAACCTCGACGAAGCCGTCGCGCTTGTCCGCCTGATGGAAAAGGCCAAGCTCAAGTTTGCAGTCGGCACGCAGAGGCGGTTCGCGGTCGGCTACAGGCGGGCGTGGCAACTGCGCCACCGGCTCGGGCCGGTATTCCTGGGCCGGGCGCATTACCTGTTCAACTGGGGCTCGAAGCTCGACTGGCGCGGCGATCGCGCATCGTCCGGCGGCGGGGCACTGCTCGAACTGGGCTACCATCCCATCGACCTGCTGACTTGGCTGCTGGGCCTGCCGGAGGAAGTCTACGGGCACAATGTCCGCGAGCGCAGGGCGGAATCGCCGGCGGAGGGCGGCGGCTCGCCCGTGCCGATCTACGACACGGACGACTCGGCCGCGGCGATCCTTCAATACCGCAGCGGGTGCATGGCATCGGTGGTTACCACGCGCCGCAGCGGGCCTGTCAGCGAGGAGCTTACCCTCCACAGCCTCAACGGCTCGCTGACGGCCAACAGTGAGTCGTGCCTGCTTCGCGACCCGGACGGCACGGTGCTGGACCAGGCCAACGATGACGGCGGGCCGCTCGGCACGTTCGTCCGTCAGGCCGAGGCGTTCGCGCGCGCGGTTGCCGGCAACGACAAACGGTATGAATGTTCCGCCCGGGAGAATCTGCTGACGCAGGCGGCGATCGAGGCGATCTACCTCAGCGGCCGAACCTGCCAGCCCGAGAGCCCCAACCGGCTTTTGCACACAGCCGGCCTGTCGGAGGAAGACTGCCTGCGCCTACGGCCTGCCGAGGAAGACCTCGACGTCGACGCGCCGGAGGAAGGCGAACAAGCCGCGAGTGAAGAATAGGTAGCCGGTAGCCAGTAGCCGGTAGCCGGTAGCCGGTAGCCAGTAG
>CAZSBS010000362.1:0-3709 GCA_964605095.1 uncultured Planctomycetaceae bacterium
GCCAGGCCGCCGAGGGTTTTGTCGGCTTCCTCGGCGGCGGCGTGGGTGTCGTACCGGCCGGCCTGGACAAGGAACTTGAGCTTGCCATCCACGACGGCCTCGCGGACGGCGGTCTTCACGCCGATCTTCGCGAGCCTGGCCGATTCGGATTCGGCGAGGTCCTGGCGGTCGAAGGCCGTGAGTTGGAACGTCCATGCCCGGCAGCGGATTCTTCGGCCGGCCAGGCGGGCGACATGGCGATCGGGGAAGTCGTGCAGGAGCCGGTCGAACTGGATGTCGGCATCCCACCATAGCCCCTTGAGCTGCAATGCGCAGCCCAAGCCGTATCGCACTTCGTCGGCGGGCGGCTTTGCGAGGTCCATCTCGTCCAGCGCCTGGGTGTAGAAAGTCTGGGCCGAGTTGGCGTCGCCGCTTTCCAGGGCCAGGTCGCCCAGGGCCTTGACGGCCTTGCTGCGCAGATCCTTGCCCTGGGCCTTGTTGGCCGCTCGCTTGAGGTCCTCCCTCGCCGCGGGCAGATCCTTGGCGCGGTACTGCGCCAGGCCGCGAAAGTAGTACGCCGCATCAGCCTCGGCGGTGTGGGAGTTCTGGGCGAGGAACTCGCTTGCCTTGGCGATTGTCCCCCGGTCGTCGGATTGGGTGTAGGCGGCCTGGGCGTCGCTGAGCAGCTTGACCGCCTCCGGGCCGGCGTGCTCCACGCAGCCGCCGCAGGCGGCGAGAAACAGGCCGAGCATGCCCGGCAGGCGTGATGTGGCGACCTTAACGCTCATCTTCATCGACCGCCCAGAATACCACCCGGCCCCAATGAAGTCCAATGAGGCTGGTATGAAAAGAAGGTCCCAGGTCCTAGCTCTTAGGTCTTAGTGTGGCATCTCAGAATTGATGCACATTATGCCGCCTGATAAACTCTAAATCCGAAGCACTAAATCCTAAACAATTCCGAAATACAAAATCCAAAACAAACAAGAAGCCCCAACGGACGCCCGGGTCTCGCACGAATCGAGTGCCGTGTACTGACGTTTTGAGCGTTTGAACTTCGTAATTCGGATTTGTTTAGGATTTCGAGATTCGAATTTCGGGTTTGGGAACCCGTGATAATTCACAATCTATTTGAGACGCTACACTATGACCTTCTTTTGATGTTTCATACCGCTCGGTTGCGACGGGGGACTGGCAGGTGCCTGACAGACTTCTTGCATTATTTACATTCTTTTTGCATTTATTTCCTTTTTTTTGTTGCTTTTCCCCTCTTAATGGCGTCTATTGATATAGGATTTTGTCACCATTATGATGGAAGTCTGTCATGGCGGCGGAGACAACTATCGAAGACCGTCGGACGAAGCTGTCCGAACTTATTTCAGTCAAAGGCTTTATGTCTTTGGCCGAACTCGTGCAGATTTTTGGCGTCTCCGAGAGCACAGTGCGTCGCGATCTGGAAGTCCTTGAAGAGCAAGGGTTTGTCCGCCGGACCTACGGCGGGGCCGTGTTCGTCAAGGACACCGCCAGCACCAAGCTGGCATTCGCCGAGCGAGAGACCACTGCCCTGGCCGAGAAGCGTGCCATCGCTCGCGCGGTGGCTGAGCTTATACCCGTAAACCAGACCGTGCTGATCAATGGCGGGACGACGTGTCGGGAAGTCGCCCGGATGCTGAGCGGCAAGCACCTTAGCGTGGTGACCAACTCGGTGCCGATCGCCTCGCTGCTCTGGGCGGACCCGGTGACGGAAGTAACGCTGATCGGTGGGTACGTTTACCCGCGAACGGGCGTGGCGCTGGGTCCGATGGCCCTCCAGCAGCTCGATTCGCTCAACGCCACGAAGTTGATACTCAGTTGTGCGGGCCTGTGCGAGGATGGCGCGTTCAACGCCAACCAGATGATGGTCGAGGTCGAGCGTAAGATGATGGAAGTTGCCGACGAGGTGATTCTGGCCATCGACCACACCAAGCTTGGCATGCGCTCGGTGGCCAAGCTGTGCGACCTTGCCGAGGCGGATGTGATCGTCACGGACGCCGGGGCCAACGCCGAGGCTCGCATCTGGCTGGACGGGCGTGCCAGGCGGGTCATATACGCCGAACCGGAGAATTGCTAGCATGGCAGCGCAGGTTCTGACTGTCGGTGCGCGGGCATAGCAGGCTGCGCGATGCGCGAACCTGGTGGACATTAAGCGGAAGGCCGAACATGAGCACGATGAACATTCCGATGCCGCGGGAACAGTTGGAGCGGGTGGTGCGACAGGTTGTGCGGGAGCGGTTCGCCGACGCCCTGGCCGCCGGCCAGCAGCAGATGTCGATAGCCTACGAGCCCAACCTGGTGGTGAACATCTCCGCTCGCCACATGCACATCTGCCGCCAGCACCTCGAGACGCTCTTCGGGCCGGGGGCTGAGTTGACCGTTTACCGCTGGCTGTACCAGCCGGGCGAGTTTGCGGCCGAGCAGACGGTGACGATCATCGGCCCTCGCCGCAGGATGATCGACAACGTCCGGATTCTCGGCCCGATTCGCGACCACTCGCAGGTGGAGCTGAGCCTGACCGACTCGGTGGCGCTCGGAGTCGACCTGCCGGTTCGCCCGTCGGGCAAGATCGACGGCACTCCCGGCTGCGTGGTAATGGGCCCCAAGGGCGTGATCGAGCTTCCCCGCGGCGTGATCCGGGCCGAGCGGCACGTTCACATGAACCCAGCCGACGCGAAGGTGTACGGCTTTGCCGACCGCCAATACGTCCGGCTGAGGGTTTACAGCGACTGCGCGACGACCTTCGAGAAGGTCCTGGTCCGCGTGAGCCCCAACGTGCTGCTGGAGGTTCACATCGACACCGACGAAGGCAACGCGTGCAATCTTGTCAACGCCGAAGGCGTTGAGTTGATGGCGTAATAGCAGACTTTTAGGAGAAACACATATGGCACTGCAAGCATTGGGCATGGTTGAGACTCGGGGGCTTGTGCCCCTGATCGAGGCAGCCGACGCGATGGTCAAGGCAGCCAGCGTGGAGTTGGTCGGCTGGGACAAGGTTGGTTCGGGCATGGTCACGGTGTTCGTGCGTGGTGACGTTGCGGCCGTGAAGGCCTCGACGGACGCTGGCGCAGCCGCCGCGGGCAGGCTCGGCGAGGTCGTCAGCGTACACGTGATTCCGCGTCCGCACGACGAGCTGGAGCAGGCCCTTCCAAGCAGGCCGGCAGGCCGGAAGGCCCCCGCCAGCAAATAACGCCGCAAGGTTCGCGGGAACCGGCAACAGTCGGACATTACTGCCCGTCCCGACGGGACGGCCTGGAGAGAGACAATGGAAGCATTGGGAATGATTGAGACCAAGGGCTTTGTCGGGCTTGTCGAGGCCTCCGACGCCATGTGCAAGGCGGCCAACGTCGAGCTTGTCAAGCGGATCGAGATCGGCGGCGGCTACGTCACGACGATCGTCACCGGCGACGTCGGGTCGGTGAAGGCGGCCGTCGAGGCCGGCGCGGCGGCCGCGGGAAAGGTCGGCGAGCTTGTCTGCTCGCACGTTATCCCCGCCCCGAACGACCAGTTGAAGGGCGTGTTCTTTTAGTAGTAGCCGGTCTTCGGTAGCCGGTAGCCGGTCTTCCCCCAAAGGACGCCGGTGAAAGTTATCGAAGATTTGCCGAAGGCGCTCTGGGCCTCTGGCTACCGACTACTGGCTACCGACTACCGGCTACTGGCTACTGGCTACCAAGATGAAGATCCTTGTCAGCAATATCGG
>CAZSBS010000363.1:0-3616 GCA_964605095.1 uncultured Planctomycetaceae bacterium
CACCATGGCCTCGAACGCCGCCTTGACGCCGTCGACGGAGACGATCTTGACGTCCGTGCCGGGCTTCAGGCCGGCTTCCTTCATCGCCTGGATGGCGCCCAGGGCCATGTCGTCGTTATGGGCATAGAGGGCGTTGAAATCCTTGCCTTCCTTGGTCTTGAGGAACGCCTCCATCACTTCCTTGCCGCGCCCGCGCTCGAAGTTGCCGTCCTGCGACTGGACGATCTTGATCCGCGAATTCTCCGGCGCCGCAAGGACCTCCTCGAAGCCCTTCTTGCGGTCGGTGGCGCAGCTCGCGCCCGGCGTGCCGCGAAGCTCGAAGACCTTCACGTCGCCGGTGGTGTTCGCGGAGAGCCACTTCGCGGCCCGCCGGCCCTCCTCGACGAAGTCCGACCCGATGAACGCCAAGTACAGCGAAGGGTCCGACACGTCCACGCCGCGATCGGCAAGGATCACCGGAATCCCCGCCTTGCTGATCTCGCGGAGAACAGGCTCCCAGCCAGTCTCGACAACCGGGCACAGCACGATGACGTCCACGCCCTGGGAGATGAACGACCGAAGGGCCTTTATCTGGTTCTCCTGCTTCTGCTGGGCATCGGAGAAACGAAGGTCAACGCCCCGCTTCTCGGCCTCGGCCTTGATCGAAACCGTCTCGGCCGCTCGCCAGTCGCTCTCCGAACCGATCTGGGAGAAGCCCATCACCATCTTGCCCACCTTGGCGGGCTTGGCCGGCTTGGCCGACGACTGATCGCCGCCTTTGTCACAGGATGACAGCAGCCCCGCCGAAAAAAACAATGCCAAGGACACAAAAACGACAACGCCCCTGTTTGCATAATGGTTCATGAGTCGCTCCTCAATTCGAATTATCCGTATCACTTGCCGCACGTTCAAGAAGCCTGAATCACTAGAGACAGAGACATCGTCGCTAAGCCGGACGACAAAATCAAGCACTTCCGCCGGATGTTAATCGCAGCCGCCCCGCGGGGCCTCAGGCATGTCGTCTCGCACGGTCTCATCGCATGTCCCGGCACGGGCAAGCCGCTACGCACGGGCAAGCGGCTTCGGCCGGGTGGTGGACCGAACGTGGCAGAACCAGACTGCCGCCCCCACCGTGAAGGACCGCTACACCTGCGGCTACACCCGCGCGTCGAACCGTCTCTACCGCACGAACGGGGTGGCGGCGAACCACGCCTTCGAGTAGCTTTATGCGGAGCATGACGAGTCCTCTATCACGGCAAGGATGCGTGCAGATTATGACGGAAACAGTGGTATTCAGTTCAGAATGGATCGCGAGCAGTTTGCCAGGCCGGGAGGCTCCGCTTTTCCGTCGTGAGTTTTCGGTTCAGGGCCGGATTTCCTCCGCGACGCTTCATCTTTGCGGGCTCGGCTACCACGAGGCCTGGCTCAATGGCCTGCGTGTTGGCGATCATGTTCTGGACCCCGCTCAGACCGACTATGAGAAGCGCGTCTTATACGTTTCGCACGACGTGACGGACATGGTGCAGAGCGGCCCGAACGCTCTCGGCGTGATGCTGGGCAATGGCTGGTACAATCAGGACAGGGTCTGGGCCGAGAACGGCCTGTCCTACGGCCAGCCGCGCCTGCTGGCCGAACTGCACCTGGTATTCGCCGATGGCAGCAGGCAGGTCATCGGCGGGGACGAACGGTGGCGATGTGAGGCCGGGCCGGTAACCGAAAACAACATCTATGCCGGTGAGAGCTACGACGCCCGGCTCGAACAGCCCGGCTGGTGCAGCAGCGGCTTTGACGACTCCCGCTGGCGCCCGGTCGTCATCGCGGACGCCCCCGGAGGCGAGCTTCAGCCGCAGTCGATACCGCCGATTCGAGTCGTCGAGGCCCTCCCCCCCGCTGCTATCGATGAGATCGAGCCGGGAATCCACCTTGTCGACATGGGACAGAACTTCTCCGGGTGGGCGCGTATCAAGGTCGAGGCGCCCAGGGGCACCGAAATCCGTATGCGTTTTGCCGAAAGCCTGTCGCCCGACGGCGGGATCGACACTGCCAGCACGGGAGTATTCGCCACCGGGGTCGAGCAGATCGATCGCTATATATGCAATGGCGGCGGCGTGGAGACGTGGCAGCCGCGATTCACCTATCATGGATTCCGATATGTCGAGGTCGTCGGCTGGCCTGGGCGGCTGAGCGCCGGCGACATCGTCGGCGCCGTGGTCCATACCGATCTGCCGACCGCTGGGATTTTCGAGTGTTCGGACGAACGGCTGAATCTCCTGCATCGCATGGCACTCTGGACCCATCGCAGCAATATTCACGGCCTGCCTGAGGACTGCCCGGCGCGGGAGCGGTGTGGCTGGCTCGGCGACGCCAATATGGTCGCCGAATTCTCCATGTGGAACTTCCAGGCGAAGGCGTTCTGGGAGAAGTACCTCGACGACATCGAGACCACCATGTCTCTCAACAACGGCATCCCGTGCGATATTGCCCCGGGAAAGCGCGGCACAAAGAGAAACGCCAACCCGGACTGGGCGGCCGCGTTTGTGATGCTGGCCTGGTACGTGTACGTTCACAGCGGCGACCTGTCGGTGCTGGGGAGGCACTGGGACGGCATGGAACGTCTGATGGAGCACTTCGGCGAGAAGGCCGACGATTGGATTCTGGAAGGCGGCTATGGCGACTGGTTCGACCCGGGCGATGAAAGCATCTGCACCCGCACACCGGCAACCCTGACCACCACGTTCTGGTTCCATCAGTGCGCGACGGTGATGAGTTCCGCCGCCATCGCCCTGCGGAGGCCTGACCGGGCCCGGCGCTATGCAGACTGGGCCTCGTGCATTGGCGATGCGGTGGCCTCGAGGTTCTTTGATCGCGATACGGGGTCGTTCGGATCGCAGACGGCCAACGCGATGGCACTTCAGTTCGGCCTCGCGCCGGACGGCGAGGAGCCCCGCGTTCTCGATACGCTGGTGGGCGACATTCGCCGTCGCGAGATGCACCTCAGCACCGGCATTATGGGCGTGCGATATCTCTTCGAAGTGCTAAGCCGTCACGGCCAGGGGGAACTCGCATTGGCAATCATGCACCAGGATACCTATCCCGGCTTCGGGGACCTGATTCGTCGCGGGGCAACCACGCTCTGGGAATACTGGGGTGAAGAGAAACATGACCGTGTCCACGGCCCGCGGTCGCTGAACCACCCGATGATGGGCGGCTTCGACAACTGGTTCTACAACACGCTGGCGGGAATTCGCCCCGATCCTGGCTGCCCCGGCTTTGGCCACTTCGTTCTTGAACCCCATCCGATACCCGGGCTGGATTGGGTTCGCGGTCAGTACGAATGCCCGCACGGGCTGATCGTGAGCAACTGGCAACTAAGCGGCGGGCGGTTTGAATGGGACGTGACCGTGCCCCAGGGCGCCAGCGCGACAGCCATCCTTCCCTTCACGCGCCAGGTTCACGAGTTGGAGCCCGGCACACACCGCTTTGTCGTCAATCAAACGGATCGAACAGCCGGCAGCTAGTGTAGTGCGTCAAATAGATTGTGAATTATCACGAGGTCGTAAATCCGAAACCTGCCTGCCGGCAGCCTTAACGTTGTGCAATGATGGTTTGGCGAACGTGAATGAACATACACATAAGT
>CAZSBS010000364.1:0-3597 GCA_964605095.1 uncultured Planctomycetaceae bacterium
TCTAAATTAACAATTGGGCAACACGCCCTACCGGCTACCGGCTACCGGCTACCGGTTACCGGCTACTAATTCGCTTCCCGCAGGCTCAGGCCGTACTCCGCCAGGCGCTGGCGGACCTCGTTAAGGCTGGTCTGCCCGAAGTTCTTGCAGCCCAGCAGTTCGGCGTCGGTCTTGGCGATCAGTTCGCCGAGGGTCGTGATCTTGAGGCCTTCCAGGGCCCGGCGTACGCGGATGGAAAACTCGATGTGATCCAGCGGTGTGGCCAGGACGCCGTCGTTTGACACGCTGGCCGGGTGGGGCTCCGTCAGGTCGGCCAGGTCGCTGCCCTCTTCGAGGGCCTGGCCAAGCCTCAAGCCCTTGGCCGTCAGCATGTCCTTGATCTCCTTGAGGCTCGTCTCGCCGAAGTTCTTGTACGCCAGCAGATCCGGCTCGGTGGTCTTTACCAGGTCGCCGAGGTTGCGAATGTTCATCTTCTTGAGGCAGTTCCGCGCCCGAACCGACAGCTCGAAGTCGGTCACGGGGATGTCCAGCACGGCGTTGCGCTTGGCCAGGCGCCGGGCCTGATCCTCGTCGTAGTACATCGACTTGGATGCCTCGGCGTCCTTGAGGAAAAGCCTGGCCCGAGGATGGGTGGGGTTTGTCGAAAGGATCCGCCGCAGGCACTGGCTGGCCCTGTCGTACTCGCCGGCGTCCTCGTAGAGAACCGCCATGTTCAACAGCGCGTTGGCATGCACCGGCGGATGGGCCACGCACTGGCGATAGAGTTCCATCGCCTCGACCTCATTGCCGTGCAGGTCGCAGTGGTACGCCAGGCGGAACGTGGCCCCGACGTGCGTCGAGTCCTTCTCGTGGGCCTTGACGTACGATTCGACCGCCTTGTCGCTGAAACCGCGAAGCTCGGCGATCAGTCCGCCCAGGTAGAGCATGTCGGCAGAGTCGGCCGGGACGGACTTGATCTTGCCAAGGGCCTTTTCAGCCTCGTCGAGTTTGCCGCCAAGGGCCAGTGCCTCGACGATCTTAAGCTCGCACGCCGAGCCTTCCATGCCGCGATCTTTAGCCCGCTCGAACTCGGCGACGGCCTTGTCGTACTGCCGCAGTTGCAGCAGCGACAGGGCCTGGAAGTAGTGCCTGTCCTTGTTGTCGGTGCCCTGGGCCAATACCTCCAGGGCGTCGGCAAACCGGCAGGCCATGTAGCGAGCAATGCCGATCTTTAGCGCCGCGCCGCCTTTGGGCTCGGGGTTGCGGCCTTCCATCCCCCCAAGGGCCGCCCTGCACTTACCGGCCGCGTCGCTCGTTGCGGACAACTCGCGCAGGAACTGGTTGTAATCTTCCAGCGTCCAAGTCTCCTTGGCACAGATGGCCTTGACGCCATCCTGCGAGGACTGTTCCATCTTCCGGTTCTCCTGGGATATCGGATAAAAGGATAAATGTCTTCTGCGCCCGCCGGATGTTTGGCCCGGACGGGCGAATCGGGTATTATACCGCTCCGTCCGGCAAGTGCAAGCCGACTTGCACTGGCCTCGACAGAAGGTCAATGATTCAAACCGACAAGGACAGGCCGATACACATAATCGTCAACCCTCACAGCGGCGGCGGGGGCCAGGGGCTCGTATTGGCCGAGGTGTTGGCTGGGCTGCGCGAGGCGGGCTTCGACGTGATCGAGTACACCACGACCGCTCCGGAGGACGCCACTGCCTACGCCCGGCAGATCGTCGGCAAGGCCGGCTTGGCGATGGTCTGGGGCGGCGACGGGACGGTCAATGAGGTCGTCAACGGCCTGGCTGGGACCGACGTGCCGATCCTCACCTGCCCTGCCGGCACGGAAAACCTGCTTGCCAAGGAACTTAGGATATCGCTTAACTCTGTCGACATCCTCAGGTGCGTCCGCCACGGGCACATATCCGAGTGCGACGTGGGGTTGGTCAACGGGCGGAACTTCATGTCCATTATCGGCGTGGGTTTCGACGGCGAGGTCGTCCGGAGGCTGGCAAGCGCGCGAACGGGGCACATCAGCCACCTGAGCTACTTCTGGCCGATCTGGCGGACATTCTGGGAGCACGACTTTCCCCAGATGCGGATCACCGTGGACGGCGAGGAGATCTTCGACGACTACGGTTTGGCTTTCGTCGGAAACATCTCGCGATATTCCGTGGGACTTAGAATCTGCCGCGACGCACTCTACGACGACGGCCTGCTGGACCTGGTTGTCTTCCACTGCCACCAGCGGGGCTCGCTTATGCTCCACGCCGCATGGACACTGCTGCGAATGCACCCGCTCAAGGGCGACGTGATCTACCGCCGGCTGCGGAAGGTCCGCTTCGAGACCGCCAAGCCCGTGCCAACCCAAATAGACGGCGATGTCGGGCCAAACACGCCCATTGAGGTATCCATCGCCCCGCAACGAATCAAACTGCTCATCCCGCCGCCGGAAAGCACCCCAAGCGTCTGGCCGTGGAAAGGAGGCGACTTCACGTGACCCAACCAAACGTCTGCCATATCGCCAACGTGACAATCGGATCCGGCGAACTCGCCGTAATAGCCGGGCCGTGCGTGGCTGAAAGCCTTGACCTGTGCATGAAGGTGGCCGAGCATCTCGCCGGCGTGTGCGGCTCGCTCGGCATCGCCTACATATTCAAGGCCAGCTACGACAAGGCCAACCGCTCCAGCGGCACAAGCTACCGCGGCCCCGGCCTCCAGGCCGGACTGAAATGGCTCGACGCCGTGAAGAAAAGACTCGGCCTGCCCGTGTTGTCGGACATCCATGAAGCCGCACAGGTCGGCCCGGCCGCACAGGTCCTCGACTGCATCCAGATCCCCGCCTTCCTCTGCCGCCAGACCGACCTGCTCCTCGAGGCCGGGCGGGCGGGCAAGCCGGTCAACATAAAGAAGGGCCAGTTCATGGCCCCGTGGGACATGAAGACCGCCGTCGACAAGGTGAGGTCCACCGGAAACAACCAGGTCGTCCTTACCGACCGCGGCACGAGCTTCGGCTACAACCGGCTGATAACCGACTTCCGGGCGATTCCCATCATGCAGCGGTACGCCCCGGTGGTTTTCGACGCGACGCACTCGATCCAAGAGCCGGGCGGGCAGGGCGACGCCTCCGGCGGGCAGGTCGAGTTCGCCCCGACGCTGGCGGGCGCCGCGATGGCGGCCGGGGCAGATGCACTGTTCATCGAAACCCACCCCGATCCCGCCAACGCCAAGTCGGACGCCGCCTGTATGATCCCGCTGGCGGAAATGCAGGCCCTCCTCAAGCGATGCCTGGCCATCTTCCGCGCGGCCAGGGCGTAATACGCATCCAGAATGAAAATCGCGCGGCGGCAGCCTGTGTCGCCTCACCATGCGGCGGGTGCGTGTTCAATAACGTCGTTTCACCGATCCGGGCACGCGTTCACGGCCCCGGCGGGGCCGAGGAATGTAGCCACGGGTGCAGCGAAGTCCGCCACAGGCGGACAAGCGAAACCCGTGGAACGAGGCTCACCCCTTTATCCTTCTCGCCCCGTATGGGGCGAAGGAACATCTCCTCCGCCCCATACGGGGCGGGCATGTGAAAAAACCTTCTTCCACGGGTTTCGCTGCGCTTCACCCGTGGCT
>CAZSBS010000365.1:0-3595 GCA_964605095.1 uncultured Planctomycetaceae bacterium
GCTCAGCTTGGCTAGAGCGCTGCGTTCGGGACGCAGAGGTCGGAGGTTCAAATCCTCTCGCCCCGATTCATAACCCCTTGGAAAAAAGGGGTTTGTTTTTTGGCATGAAATAAATGGGGCTCTTTCTCACTTTGGCGGGACAAGCGATTCCGCCTGGCCTGTCCGGCCTGCCGGTGGGGCAGGGAGTCATAGACCTGCTCCGCTTCGGCAACCATGGGCCCTTGGCGGCGGGCGAGCGATTCAACGCCCCGCTAGTGTTGAATAGAAGGTCAGTTTCAGGCCCCGTAGGGCTGGACCAGTTCGTCGGCGTTGCGGATCTCTCGGGCGCGAGCGGCCTGTCAGTGTTGACGAGCGATCTGCTGGACGCCATGCGGCCGTTGCGACTGCGGCTCCCCAGTTTGCCGGGCAAGCTATAGACCAGCAGTCAGCCCCAGGGGTCAGCGCAAGATCAAATCTACATCAGCAGTCGGCGATTGTTATATGTGGCTTCGACAATCGGCGCCTCCTCCAGCGGCTGCGCTACGGGTTCCAATTCGTCGGGGCCATCGGCGAGGACGACCAGTCCGCAGTCCGTCTTCCGCCAGGCGATGCGAATTGGCCCGGCGGGGGTGGGCACGGCGCCGTCGGCCTGGTACAGGCGATCCGGAAACGGGCTGATGATGAATCTTCGGAATCCGCTTTCCACCGGCCTGACGCCAAGCACGTGGGCGTGGTAATGATAGGTGGCCAGTGCGCTCCAGCCGTGGCAGAGGCTCCCGGCATTGCTGAAGTCGGCGCTGCCCAATTGAGTTTCCCAGAGACTGCTCGCGCCTTGGAGAACCATCGGCTCGAAGTTCCGCGCGAGCGTCTCGGCGCAGAATCCGCGGGCGTATGCGCCGCTGTCCATCAACGCCAGCCATTGGTAGAGCAGAGGGCTCAGCGCCATCGGGACCAGCTTGCGGGAGTACAGGTGCTCCAGAACCCGCTGCCGGCATTCCGGGAGCACAACGCCCGTCTTGATCGCCAGCACCTGCACAAGGTCGCAGAAATGACTCCGCCGCCCGCCAGTCATGTACGTGGCCAGCGCACCGGTTTCGCTATCCCAGAAGTTCTGGAACACCGCATCCCGCAACGACTGGCTCCTTGCGGCGATTGCCGCGGCATCGTCAATTCGCCCTTCCTGCCGGAGCATCCACTCGCAGCTCTGCATTGCCTCCAGCAGGAACAGGTTGAACGGAGCGTGCAGGACGTCAGGGGAGTTCTCCGCGTCGCCACTGCCGGCCAGGCCGTCCATCCAGTCGTAGTAGTTCCACATTCCCTTGCCGCCTGGAATCCGGTACAGGCCCGTCACGTCGTCCCGTCGCCCAAATACAGTCTCCAGCATGAATTGCACCTGAGCGGCGAACTTCCGGAACAGCCCAGGCCGGCCGCTGTGCAACCAGTGCTCAGCCAGCTCGCTGATCCAGACCAGGCTGAAAATGGGAATGGTAACGCCCGCGTTGCCGGGGGCCGTCAACCGCAGCAGCCCGTCCTGGCGAATCCCCCGGCCGAGCAGGTCGATGGAGGCTTGCGCAAAATCGTAGTTGCCGAAGGAGTAGTACCCGTACAAAGCCTGGTTTCGGGAATCGAACGCGTAGAGGCTTTGCTCCCGCCAGGGAGAATCCTCGTAATGCTCGTGCATGCACAGTTGAAGGGTGCGATCAGCAACATCGCACATTCTCTGGGCCAACACGTCATGGGTCTTGAATCGCCCGCCGTCGGCCAGGGGAAGTTCGGTCGGCGCCAGGCCGATGTAGTTGATCCTGAGCGGCTGGGTGAAATCCCAGATATGGACCTGGAGGAATCTCGCGCCGATGCGACGAAACGGGAACGTGAACTCATTGAGCCCCTCTTTGCAGATATATCGGTCGGCGAAATTCCTGTATCCACAGGCCATTCTGACCCTGCCGTCGTCCAGATGCTCACCATGACCGATATCCAGCACCGCTGTGGCCGGGGCGTCCAATCGCAGCACGAGGTAACCGACTTCCTCGCGCCCAAGGTCCAGAACCAAGTACCGGCCGTCGGCGCCCTGGGGGGGAGGCAGCAGCTCAAGCCACTGGTCATCGGCCCGGGCGATCAACGTCGAGTGCGTAAGGGTAGGGCGGGCATAGCCGGCGACCGCCTTTGGCGGCAGGGGGGTGAACATCTCGGCCGTGGAACGGTTGACCAGCAAGTCCGCATACATGATTTGCGCGAAGGTTCCCTCGCCAAGTGTTCTGCGGAAATCGCCATGGGCGGTCATCACTACCGGGCACTCATCCAGCACGCGCAAGGGCGGCACGGGGCGAGGGGCGAGTGTCTTCCAGTAGCCCTCGGAGGCGCCGCATATTTCACTGGCCCCGGACCAGTGGCTGTCATCAAAGGACGGTTCCAGCCAGGGCTCCTCGCGGCGTGCGTCATACTGCCACGTGAAGCCCATTTGTCCGGTCACCCTGGGCATGGGCCCGCTTATCAGCGAGGCGTGCTGCCGGACCTTCCACGAACCGTCGGTTGCAACGACCCGTCCGTCAAGGTCGATTGCGGCAATCAGCCCCGGCTGGCCCGTGCAGTAGTCCGAGAAGTCTTCTCCGCGGTAGTAGGCCATGACTGCAATAGTGTTGTCCCCTTCTCGCAAATGCCCGGCCAGGTCGTAATGGGTAAAGGTCTTGTCCTTGGGCCAATCGCTGAATTGCCCGCCGCCGACCAGTCGCCCGTTGATCCATACCCTAAAGTCGCTGTCGGCGGAGATGTCCATCCGGGCACGGTTCGCCACGTGATCCAGGTGAATCCGCTTGCGGAAACAGACATACTGATTGACGACCGTTTGGTCTTGCGCCAGCCAGATCCATTTCGCCGCCGCCAGAGGCGTTGCTTGTTCCAGAGGCATATCTTCCATCTCCGTGACGGCCTTGACCCGTGACCGCTCTTGTTTTATCTGCTGTCCTGTGAGCATCCTGTGATGCCGGGAGCATTATCGCTTTTCACCTCGCCCTCGCAAGTCAGATAGGCTCTTATTGTCTGCGCGGCACTTCTGTGACGGCGGAACGATTAGATCGGCCATTCGCCGCGGCGCCATCGCCTCGTGCCAGCCTGGCGTCGACTGCGAGCGAGTTCATCATCGGCGTGGGTCTGGGCCAGCCGGAACGGATGCAATGCCGCGAAAGGATCAAAGGCAAAGAAAGAGAGTGACGAGGTCTTCGCCGATGGGTTGAAGAAGAAAGTGAAGATTGACCGTGAGAAACAGGAAGAAACAGCAGCAATGTGCCACCGGTGTAATGGTCGCTTCCCATGATATTGCGGCGCACGATGTCCTGGCTGTGCTTGTACCAGCAGTGCGGATCGAAGCCGCAGTTTATCTTGATGTTGTTTTCCACCACGCGACAGAATCCGTCGCGGTTCTTGATTCCGCCACGCAGGCAGAGATTGTTGTAAATGCGGTAATTGGTGGAGCCGCCGTCGAGGTCCCTGTAGCCGCGATCCCGGCCCCAGGAGTTGAACGATCTGTGGTCGCCGGTTTCCTTGACGGTGTCGAAGACGTCGCAGAACTCAATCACGTGGCCTTCCCAGCAGCCATCACCGAAGTTGATGCCGGCCC
>CAZSBS010000366.1:0-3593 GCA_964605095.1 uncultured Planctomycetaceae bacterium
GCCCCGGCGGGGCGGCGGAAATGTTCCTTCGCCCCATCCGGGGCGAGAAGAGAAAGGGGCGACTTTCGTTCCACGGGTTTCGCTGCGCTTCACCCGTGTCTACAGTCCGGTGCCCCATCCGGGGCGTCATGTACCGCCCTGCCACCGTAAGACCTGAGAGCTCTGAGCCAAGAGTTTTGCCTGAACCTTTATTTCAGGGGCGCAACGGCGTTCATACACAAACCGGCCCCGCCAACCCCTTTTCCGGTCATGGAGAGGGGGTTAACAGGGCCGGCAATGTATCCACACAACGTCTTTTTTAGATGGTGCTTAGAACCACCAGGCCGCGGTGGCCTTCTCGCGAAGGATGATCGGCTTGAGGTAGTTGACGGCCTTCTCGAAGCCCTCGTTGGTGCTCATCAGCGAGTCCTCGTGCTCGATGCTGATCACGCCGTCGTAGTCGTACAGGCGGAGCATCGAGATGAACGGGCGCCAGAAGTCGTCGCCGTGGCCGTAACCGCAGGTGCGGAAGACCCACGCGCGATTCTTCACGTCGCCGTAGCTCTGGATGTCCAGGTTGCCGGTGACGCCGGAGTTGATCGGGTCGATCGCGCAGTCCTTGGCGTGGACGTGGAAGATGCACTTGTTCTCGCCGAGGATCCGGGCGGCCTCGATGGGGTTGATGCCCTGCCAGAAGAAGTGGCTGGGGTCGAGGTTGGCGCCGAGGGCCTTGCCGGCGGCGTTGCGCAGGCGGATGATGTCCGTGGGGTTGTGGACCGTCATGCCCGGGTGGGCCTCGAAGGCGATCTTCGTGCCGGCCTTGGCGGCGATGTCATTCCACTTCTTCCAGAACGGGATGATGACCTGGTTCCACTGGTAGTCGGACGCCTTGGCGAAGTCGTCCGGCCAGGGGCAGGTCACGAAGTTGGGCGTCTTGTCGGTCTTGCAGCCGCCCGGGCAGCCGGAGAAGTTGACCACGACCGTGCCGAGCTCCGCCGCCAACTCGATGCCGCTTGCCATCGCCTTGATGTGAGCGGCGGCGAGCTTCTTGTCGGGATGCACCGGATTGCCGTGAACGGCAATGCCCTGAACGGTCAAGCCGCGAGCGGCGACCTTGTCCTTGAGCTCCTTGACGCGAGTCTTGCTCTTGGTGATTCCCATCAGGTTCCACGGATCGCCCGGATACGCCCCAGCCGGCAACTCAAAAGCGTCCAGGCCGACCTTCTGGCAGTAGTCCAACGCCTCATCCAGAGTCCTGCCGGTGAACAGTGCTCCCATCACGCCAAGCTTCATGGTGTTCTCCTTCTCTGCCGTATGCATGCCACGTCGTGGTTATCGGTCGCACGCAAGCGGCACGCAGAAACCGCCGCGCCTCGACCGAACTGTTTTCAGGTTCTCCATTATCCGCGCCGCCGGGCCGACCGCAAGGCGCTTGCGAGAATTGTGCCTGGATAAACCGGGCGATGTTGACCTTTCCGGCGTACGCCCGTTATGATGGGTTTTAGCGGCCGGACACCTGGCGCCCCAGCGGGCGGCTGTTGCACTTCCTTGGTTTTGGCCCCCCGGCCCGGCCGCGAAGGAGCGCCAATATGACAGTCCTCCTGGTGATGGTGATTTCGGCGGTTTTCCTTTTCGGTGCGGGGCATCTTTACTCGGGTTACATTTCCCGCAAGCTGGGGATGGACCCGACGCGTCCGACGCCGGCTGTGACAATGGCCGACGGGCGCGACTACGTCGCGACGCCGACACCGGTGGTATTTGCGCATCACTTCGCCTCGATAGCCGGGGCCGGGCCGATCGTCGGGCCCGTCATCGCCATTATCTACGGCTGGTTGCCGGCCCTGCTTTGGGTGCTGCTTGGCGGCGTGCTGATCGGCGCGGTTCACGACTACCTCGCCACGTACATGACCACACGCGAGGGTGGCCAGTCCGTGGCCACCATAGTCCGGCGGCTGGTGGGGACCGGGCCGTTCCTGGCCATAACCGTGATGATCGTGGTCATGCTGGCGCTGGTGTGCGCGGCCTTTCTTAATCTTTCCGCCACGGCGCTTACCAGCAAGCTTCCGTTCGACCGCCTGGACCTCCCTCGCACGCAGACTCTGTTCCGCGTGGTGACGACGCCGGCCGGGCAGGAGGAGGTGGTCATCGGCGGCATCGCGTCGATGAGCGTGGTGTGCATCACCATCGTCGCGCCGCTGATCGGCTGGCTCTACATCAAGAAGCTCGTCGCGGTCTGGAAGTGCAGCCTGCTGGCGGTGGCGGTCTGCGCGGTGTCGATTACCATCGGAGTGTTTCACCCAATCGCCTTCGAGGCGGGCACGTGGAAGCTGCTTCTCAGCGCCTATGTTCTGGTGGCCGCGGGCGTGCCCGTGTGGATATTCCTCCAAAGCCGAGACTTCATCAACGTACACATCCTGTACGTTGGGATGGCGGCGCTGGTGGTTACGCTGGTAGTGGCCGGCATCCGCGGCGCCGACGCCAGCGGGCTTAAGGAAGGGGCCGAACTGATCCCCGCACTGAACCTGTCCGAGGGCAACAGGGCCAACGGGTTTTTCTGGCCGGGACTGTTCATCCTGATCGCATGCGGGGCGGTCAGCGGCTTCCATAGCCTCTGCGCGGGCGGCACTACATGCAAGCAACTCAACAATGAAAAAGCCACCCGCCAGATCGGCTACAACGCGATGCTCCTGGAAAGCTTCCTGGCCATGTGTGTAATAGCCGTGTTCGTCGTCGGGGCCGTCAAGGCAGACTACATCCGCGACGTCCACCCGATGAAGCTTCTGGGCTTGGCCAAGGGTTCCAACCCGGTCCTGGGCTTCGCCATGGCTGTCGGCAACGCGGCAAAACTCGCCTTCGGCGTGCCCATCGCCGTCGGGGCGCTGGCGGGAATGGTCCTGCTGGAAGGCTTCCTGGTGACCACGCTGGACACGGCCGTGAGATTGACAAGGTACCTCATCGAGGAAGTATGGCGCACCATCTTCGCACGCCTGGACGTGTTCGCCGCACCGGTTGCCGTCAGCGAACAGACCGCTAGCGGCGTTGCGATGCCCATCGGCGCCGACGGCCTGCCCGTCGCCCCGAGCGTCGCCGACCAGCCCGCCGCGCCGAGTAAGCCCATCCCCACGACCGGCCTGCTGCGCGGCCTATGCCTCGTCCTGCGACAATACTGGTTTAACTCCGGCCTGGCCGTGGCGCTCATGCTCGCCTTCGCCATGACGGGCGGGCAAAAGGCCCTGTGGGCCATCTTCGCCACCAGCAACCAACTGCTGGCGGCGCTGGTCCTGTCCATCGCATCGCTGTGGCTGCTAAGGCAGGGGCGCAGCTTCTGGTTCGCCCTGATCCCGGCCGCGGCGATGCTCGTGACAACCCTCACCAGCCTCTGCCTCGAAATCGCCAAGCTGATTCCCAGCCTGAAGACCGAGCCCGGCAAGAGCCTCACCCTCCTGATAGCCCAGGTGACGATCCTGTGCATCACCGCTTACCTCCTGGTCGCCGGCGTGTCCGAGGCAATCCGCTTCGTTCGCGCCCGCAGGCACGCGACCGCCGCGGCGATGTAGAGCCGCGCGCCGCTTGTGCCCAGCCGTTTGTGCCCGGGCCTATCGGGCGCTCTCTTT
>CAZSBS010000367.1:0-3590 GCA_964605095.1 uncultured Planctomycetaceae bacterium
AGCACCGAGTCCGGCGAAGAACTGGCGGCCGTGGGAGAGCATCTGTTCCCCCTGTCCCTGGCCGGCGAAAACTATCCCCTCCGCGAACATGCCCGCCTGGCGGCTCAGCGGATCGCGGAGCTTGAAGCTCTGGCCACGGGCGGGGAGCATCACCACGAAGGGAGCCCGTCATGACGATCTACACCCTTGGATACAGCGGATGGGCAATTGAGGACGTGGAGGCCGTCCTGGACCGGCTGGACGCCATCCTGGTCGATGTCCGCATGGTCCCGCGGACCCGGTGGGCGGCGGCGTGGAACTCCGCGGTCCTGGCCAAGCGGCTGGGCGAGCGGTACACGTGGCTGCGGGCCTTCGGCAACGTCAACTACAAGGGCACGTTTGAGCAGATCGAAATCGCCGACTTCCCCGCCGGACAACAACGCCTCCGCGAAATCGCCGACACCGGCAAGGCCGTCGTGCTCATGTGCGGCTGCCGGGATGTGAACGTCTGCCATCGCAAGGTGCTGGCCGAACGGCTGGCCCAGGCGTGGGGCGCCGAGATCGAACACTTGACACGCCCGGATAATGGAATCAGCGGTCAGACCAAGCTTTTCTGACCGCCGTACCCGCGCCGCCGGTGTTAGGGCACACCCGGCCACCAGCCGGGAGGACGTGGCTCACGGCCACGGCGGCGCTTTCACGTGATCGGAAGCCCAACTATCCTTCCTCTCCATCGCGCGTTGCACTCAAGAACCTGCGAGCCGCCCGTACCCCTCCTGCCGCTCCAGGTTCTTCAGGATGGCTCGCCTGATTTCGTGGGCGTTGGATTTCCCAACTGAAATCGCTCTTTGCGCCGCGATAGCCACTAGCTCAGATCTGGATAGTTCCTTCCGCAGCAAGTCGCGTATTTGCTCATTCGTCAAGTTGCCGCCAAATTCAATAGGGTCTCTCTTTGGTTTGGGAGGTCTCGTTCCCCAACTCGGCAGCAGAACTCTAAGTGCTTCATCGGATTTGGCAAGCTCAAGAAAGGCGACCACCTGCTCTAGCGGATGGCGGACCTCAGCGACTCTCTCTCTGAGAGACGGATCGGCCAACCCAGCGCGCAGGGTTTCCAAGGCCGAGATCACCTCGTCTAGCTCCCTCTGCAATGCGGCGCGTGCTTCAGGGGACGCAAGAGCTTCGATCACTCTGCTGATATGCGCCAACTTCACAACAAGAGATTTTCCTGATTCGCTTCTCATAGTTACGGGAACCTCGCACGAAATTCTACTGCCATGCGTCGGTACAAGACGTCATTTTGCGACCCCGGAGAGTTCAGAAAAACAGGCAACTGTTCCGTTGTTGCCTCACGAATATCCTTGTAATCATCGGTATGGCTATCGAAGCATTTGCCTGCGAATATGGGCATACTGCGGACGAGTGCCATCTGCTCTCGGGCTACAATCTGCTGCCTTCCGGCCGTGACATTCACCTTTACAAACGACAGAGAATACGGCGGGGCCGCCCGGCTACTCCCATTTGAAGAAACGATCTGCTCGGCGAGGTCCCGTTCTCTCAACAACTGACCAACTTTCTTGTCCAGAAAAGTTACGCCGACCGTTGAGAAATGGTCAGGCATCAGCGTGACAAGGTACCCGTCGCTTGCATAAAGAGCGTTCTGGGTAGCCAGGTATAGGTTGGGCGGGCAGTCGATCAAGACGTAGTCATAATCGGCCGACACTTCCGCAATCGCCTTTGCAAGTATTGAACGCTGGTCAAGGTGAATCTGGGCGACTTCCTGGATCGTCGTCGCCGCCTTCGTTCTTGATTGCAGACGCAAGTCGATGTCGAGCAATTCAATGGTGGAGGGTACCAAGTCCACGTTGGCCAACTCGGGCCGTGCCATGGGCCTCGGCCAAATTATGTCCCGAAGCGGCTTCTCTTCCTGGTTCAGATGCGCGCTATACACGCTCTCCAAAGACCCGTTCGTCTTGAGACGCGCTTCCCACCTCGGAAAATCACAGCACAAGAACGTCAGATTAGTCTGCGGGTCTGCGTCAATGAGCAGCACTTTCTTCTTGGGGTCGAACATGGCGAGGGCGCACCCAATGTGAAAGGTGGTTGTGGTCTTGCCGACGCCGCCTTTGTAGTTGATGAACGAAATGACCCTTGCCATGGGTTCCGCCTTTCGATGAAGGACTCGATATCTCCCAGGTCGCCGCTCGCTGACGACCGCCGTCAGCAAACCCAATGATGTTATCCCGCGTAGAGGCCTCGGCAAGACAATTCCCTGCGCTCGCCCGCCCCCGCCCTGCCCTTCGCCCGCGCGCCGGCGGCGTTCACTTGACACTGCCCAGACAATATGGGCATGTTCATCGGCAGCATCAATCGGTACATGCGGGCGGTGTTGGAGACGGCGGCGGGCCAATGGAAGGGCCTGCCGGTCTACGTCGCTTGCAGCGGCAATTTCACCGTCGAGCGCATTCTGGCGCGCTGCGGCGTCGGGGCGATCCACAGCAACGACGTGTCGATCTACTCGTGCGCCCTGGGCTGGCACCTGGCAGGCACCCCGAAACGCTTCGTAATCAAGGCGCAGGACTATTCCTGGTTGGAATCCACCCTGGACCCCGGCCCGGCAACGATTGCCACGCTGCTGCTCGCCGGCGAGATGCTCAAGGTCGGCGGGGACCCTTCAACGGGCTCAGGGCGGGACAACGCCTACGCCAGGCGGATGCGCGAGGAATACCGCCGAAAATGGCCCCAGCTTCATGCCAGGACGGTCGAGCGGGTCAAGAAGGCCACGGCCAGCATGTCCATCGCGTCCTATTTCGCGGGCGACTGCCGCGAATTCCTGGCGGGCGCCGACAAGGGCGCGGTCTGCATCAGCTTTCCGCCCACCTACAAGGGTGGATATGAGCGGCTTTACAAGAAGCTGGACGCCATCTTCGACTGGCCCCGCCCCAGCTACCAGGTCTTCAGCCCCGAGGACTTCGAGCAGTTCAGCGCCACGGTGCGGAGCTTTGGCCACTGGATGATCTCCAGCGACACCGAGCAGCCCGCCCTTTCTTGCCAAAAAGGCCAGCACGTGGCCACGGTGCAGACGAGTATGCTGTCCAAGCCGGTGTTCATGTACAGCGACGGGGCACCGCATCGCCTGGCCACTGCCCGCCAGCAGGTCGGCCAGAATCACTGGGCGCCACGGACGGATGAAGTCGTCGAGCCGATCCAGGTCACGCGCATCGACGCCAAGGTGATGAACGCCATCCGCTCCCAGTACCTGGCTCAGCATATCACGCCCTGCGACGCTCCGCGTAACTACGCTGTGCTCTCGGCCGGCAAGCTGGTCGGCGCCTTCTCGTTTGCCCTGCCGCGCGGCCCGCTGCCGTGCGAGCTATACCTGCTGTCGGATTTCGCCGTCAGGCCCACGCCGCACCGGCGGCTCAGCAAGCTGATCCTGGCGTGCATGCTCAGCCGCG
Source organism: uncultured Planctomycetaceae bacterium (assembly GCA_964605095.1). Classification (GTDB taxonomy): domain Bacteria; phylum Planctomycetota; class Phycisphaerae; order SM23-33; family SM23-33; genus JAUWQU01. Next base: position 3,435 of record CAZSBS010000367.1, read on the forward strand.
AGGTCCAGGCCGACGTGGAGCAGTGGCTGTGTGCCCGCATCCGCACCGTCGGCACCACGGCTTTCACCGACAAGCCGGTGAGCATGAAATACCGCGGCCTGTTCGAGGTCCACAGCCGTAGCGAGGGCAAGGTCAATTATCTCGGCCAGGCCGGGC
>CAZSBS010000368.1:0-3573 GCA_964605095.1 uncultured Planctomycetaceae bacterium
CGTAAGACGCTATCCCCAAGATATGCCCTCACGGGCACACTACGAACGCCAGAGGCACGATCCAAGCGTACGCGGAGCGTTAGTAGTTACGCCGTCAGGCGTTATCTTTCTTGGCAAAGCCCGCGCGAGATTCATTTAGGATGCGTATCAGTCCCCCAGAGATTGCTATCCCTGGGCTTCTGGTGGCGTGGATTACCAAGCGATAATGAGATTCGGAGAATAATCCACTGGCGTTCGACCTTGTTTGAGATTTGGAATTTGCTATTTGGCCCTTGTTTGCTATTTGATGCTTGTCATTTGGTCATTCTCCGTGCGTGTTCTTTGACCCTCTTTTGCCTGCCCGCCCGAATGTATCGTAACCTTCCCTTGAGGCAAGGGACCGGGAAGCCGGTGTGCCCGCTCGGTCAAGGACCGCTGTGAAAGATGTCTGATGTAATTGGTTCGGAAGCCCAGACTGTTACCGCATGTGCCGGCGAGTCTCTCGGCCCTTGTGTCGAGGGCGGCGCGCAGGCTGGCAGAAGCCAGGCCGGGGTCAGTACCCCCACGTTGTCCACAGAGCCCGCGTCCGCCCCGGCCTGGGCCGCTAAAGTCGCCGATATGCGGTCCCATCGGGCCGGCAAGGGCGGCCCGCTGGGCTCGCTTGCCAGCCTGAGCGGAGCGGGCGACTCCTCGCCGAGGTCCGCATCGGCGAAGGCCGGCACCAAGGCGGCGGTCAAGGATAGCGTCTTCATCACGCCAACCAAGGCCACCGCCTTCGCGCTGTCGTCGCTGATGGCCCTGGGCATCGTGGCCGGCTTCAGCATTCAGCGGGACCTGGCGGAAATGGACCGCCTCGGCGCTCTCGAGCAGGACGAGCACAGGATAGCGGAGCACAATTACACGCGGAGCCTTCTCATCCAGCACTTGGCCAAGGGCCGGGACGGCAAGATCGCTCACCTTCGCGGCTACGCCGAGCGGCTCAACGAGCTCGCCACCGAACCCAAGGCCGTGGTGATCTTCACGCCCGCCGACCCGCGGGCCAAGGCCGAGGCGATTGCGCTGCCGGAGCTTCGCCGGCGGATCGAGGACGACATCGAGCAGATCGAGGCCTGGACCCCGCCGCCGCTGCTGAAGAGCCACGCGGACACGCGTTTCACGGCCGCGGAGCTTGAGGGCAGCCGGCTGCCGGCTGGGGCGGTGCTTGCGGTGGCGTTGGCGGCGGTGATAGTCTGGTCGGTTCTGTCGATGCGAAACCTGCCCGCGCTGCGCGGCGCGGCGAGTTTCAAGCCCGCTTGCGTGCCCCTGTGCTGGCTGGCGCCGGTGGCCAACCTGTACCTGCCGCTGGTGGTTATGCGGGACATCTGGTCCGGCAGCGACCCTGTAGGCCTGACAAGGCCCGACGGCCTGCGCCTGCCGGTCATCGGCATGTGGTGGCTGACGTTCCTCGGCGCCATAGGCATGTTCGGCTACGCGATATTCCGCATGGCCGAGGCGGCGGGGATATTCATGATGAGCGAGGCGGCGCGGTTCGCGCTATATGCCGACGCGGGCATCCTTGGGTTGGCGGCGGTGACGTTCGTGGTCGTCGCGGCCGCGTCGTGGAACCAGTCGCGACGGATCGCGCTGGTCGAGAACATGGAAGCCCAGCTCGGCCCGCGCGGCGCATGGCAGCGGAAGTAGCCGCATCCGAAAAAGGGGATTACCGCAGTCGAGCATGAGCCTTCGGCTCACTTTCCAGGCTGTCCAGGCAGTCCCCTTATTGCTCTGCCGACAACGCCCACTCCTTGCTGAGTTCCTTTCGGAAAAGAGCCGAAGGCGGCCAGACTGATGGCGGACAGTCTTGTGCGGCCGGGATGCGTTGGACTAGAATACGCCATAGTGGGTTCCGGGTTTGGTCCGAAAAGAACAGGCATGGCAAAGTCGATGAAGTCTTTGAGAAGAATGCTGACATGGAAGTTGGCCCTGGCGATCGCGGCCAGCGCGGCGATTGCCGGTTGCGAGGCCCATCAGATAAGCCCGCCTCCGGTTACGGTCGAGCAGTACGAGAAGACGCTGAGCGACTCTTCGGCGGACTATCCGCCCCGGACGGTCGTGCTGCACAACCTGCGGCGTGTGCTGGACCCGAAGCTCGCCGAGGCGGACCGTGTCGCGTCGCTGAGCCTCGTCAAGCGGCTCGACCAGGACGCCCCAGACGTCCGGAGCCAGTTGACCGGCATCCTGGCCGACGAGGCCAACGGCGAGAGCCTGCGTCTGGCGGTCCTGGAGATGCTGCTGGGCAAGGACGATCCGACGCTGTCTCAATATGCCGTCCGCATCCTGCCCGGCCTGAAGGCCGACAGCCCCGTGCGCGAGAAGATCCTCGCCTGGCTAGGCCGGAACCCGGCGCCGGGCGTGCTGGCTGAAACGGTTCGTCTGTGGGCCAAGGAGAAATCGCCCACGGGCATGGAGGAGCCTCGCTTCCGCCAGACAGTCGAGCGAGTAAGCGGCAAGAACTGGGACCAGGCCCTTCTGGAGGCGGTCAACACCCCGAATTTCGCCGCGGCAGAGCAGGCCGTTGAACTGCTGGTCGCCCGAGTCTCGCAGGACAAGCTCCGCGCTAACGTGGCGGCCTTGCCGGCCCGAACCGACGTCGTCCTGGGCTTGCAGATTCTCATCCGCCTGTTCGACTATTTCCCGACGAGTCGCCCGGCGATCCTTGGCAGCATGACCCTTGGCAAGACGCCGCAGGCGCAGTTGGGGAACGCTTCCAGCCTGGCGGGCGACTGGAGGCAGAACCACGGATACCTCTTCGACGTGCGCGACTTCTACCTGCTCAAAGAACTGGCTCGCGACCCGATGCGAAAGAACCTTCGCCGGACCCAGTTGATCCTGGAACTGGCCCAGAGCTTCATCAAACGCCCGCACGTGCCGCGCAAGATCCTCCGCGCCAGCGGGCCTTACGACTTCAGCGACCAGCTCAGCAAGCACGTCGACAGCCTCAGCATGGCCGACCTGTGGAACCTGGTGATCGTCAACGAAATGATAAGCCGGCCGCAGGTGCAGAGGGCACTGAAGAGGATGGCCGATCTCGACATGGAGGATACCGGCAGCGCCTGGGGCGGCTTGATCTTCTACGAGAACGGCCAGGCGGAGGCCAAGCTGTACCCGGCCGATATATCCGCCGGGGCGGACGACTTGACTTACCGCCCGTCGGCCCAGTTGCTCAAGGACGGCCGGGCGTCGCTGTGCCGGTTCTTCGGGCATTTCGAGAAGGTCAACAATGCCGGCCGGGCCGGGCCGACCAGCGACGAACTCCGCCGAGCCGCCGAGGAAAACGCCTACGGCCTGGTGCTCACCAGGGTCACAGCCGATTCGTTCTGCGCCCACTACTTCAATCCCAAGGGCCTGGTAATATCGCTGGGCGTGCTGCCGCTTAGGTGATTCCCAGCCGGGCGGGCGTCAGATACCACGAAATAAATGGTTAGCGTTGCTATTTACCCCGTTTTTCATTGTGGGCCGTCAGCCGAGTTTGCTTGTGGTACGCCTTTGTATTCTTTGAAGCCATCCATCAATTGCCGGAATGAAGTCGGCTTGTATTTTTCAAAACTTTCTTCT
>CAZSBS010000369.1:0-3462 GCA_964605095.1 uncultured Planctomycetaceae bacterium
ATCGATCAGTGCGTTGTACAGGCCGGCTACAACCCCACCAGAGCTTACCACCAGCATCATTCCTGGCTCTCCGCCTTGCCCGCCACCTGGTTGGGCCGCAATACACGCCTCCGCGGACGGTCAACCATCATGCCCTCCAGGCTCGATCCTACGGCCGAGAACTGCGTGGCAAGCAGCAGAAGGGTTCTGCATATGGCCATTACTCGAGCCCATGCACATGTGCTGATTCTTGACGAGGCGGCTTCGGCCTGTCCGATCATTGACCAACACAACCTGTAAGCCTAATGAATCATACGCCGGGATTCCGCCTGTGTGAAAATGCGGTGAATTGGCTGGTGTGAACACGCAGGCATGGCAAGGGCGGCGAAGAGCCGCTTCAAAACTGGCCAAGGAGGCGCCCACCGGCTCGTCGTCTAAGCAGGGGCAGGAGCCTCCGCCGGTGCTGGGTCTTGCTGTAGCTCTTCCCGAGCAATTCAGCCCTGAGCATGGCGAAGTAGTCGGTGACGGTCTGCTCGACCTCTCGTTCAGACCAAGCTTGTCCCCCCGTGGAGTTGACATTGCACCAAGAGTATCGAGAACCCTGCCAGCCGTCAACGGGTTGTGGCGGGCGGGAATCGGGTCACGCTGGCCCTCTGGGAGTCGGATATTGCCCTGGTGCCGGCTGGGGGCCGTCTTCACGCGCGAGGGATGTTGACGCGCAGCCGTCACGGGCGTAGGCTTGCCGGCGACCATGTGATGCAGATGCCCTGCCGAATCAAATCGAAGAGCAGGGGATTTACTACAGCCTCTACGGCGTCGGCGGCAACGACTTGGAAGTGGTCCGCACCATTGCCCGCCGGTGGCTGGAGAAGGGATCGGCGGCCATTGTCCAGCCAGGCAGCATCGAGAATCTGACAGTCAAGCCCTGAGGAGACGCGCCGGGCAAAACGCTCAACGCCAAATGCGTAACTGAAGGAGAGAAACATGCAGACAACGGCAAATCACCGGCTGCTCAAGACGTTCGTGTTCGCCGCGGTCCTTCTCGGCGGTCTGGATCTGGCTGCCGAGGAGGCTTCTGTAATGGCGGCGCCGGCGGAGGCAAAGCTTGCGGTTGAACCGGGGCATCCGTGGACGCCTCCGTTTGGACTGGAACGAGTGGGACGCCCCCTGGAGGCGGTCGTCACGTTTGCCGGGAGAGCGCCGGCGACTGGGGAGTATGTGCTGGTTGGCTACTGTCAGGGCAAAGAGGTCAGCCGCGTGGGGTTAGACCTGAAAAACAAGAAGGCACCGTACGTGGCGCGAGTGTCCCTGGAGGCCGGGCCGACGGAAGTCGCGCTGCTGGCCAAGTCATCGCCGGACGGCGAGCCCAAGGAGTTGGCTCGACAGGCCGTGATGCTGCCGTCGTTCGAGGCAGATGCGGTCGCCCGGCCGGAGTCGCTGATCAATCCGGTCGATCTGGGGACGATCCTGGTGCCGCACGATTGGCTGCTGCTGGCGGGAGGTCAGAAAGCGACGGTGGAGGTGGCGGCGCTGAATCGTGGCGCGGATGTCCCCGGAGCACGCGCCATCGCCTGGTATGAATCGGCTCCGGCGGAGAAGGCTACGATACCCATGCCGTTGAAACCGGGCGAAAAGGCGCGAGTGGCGCTGGCCGTGGGCGCCGGCGCCGGCACGGAAAAGAAAGACGCCTTGCATGTCACGATCTCCGATGCGGGGGGAAAGGAACTCTGGCGGAAAACGATCCGCGTGATGCGAGTCCCGCAACCGCCGTCGAACCCTCGCTTCGGGGCGGTGGCTACCAAGCTGCGATACGATCCGCCCATTCCCGCCAGGTACAAGCCTTACAAGATCAACTACGACGAGGGATGGGACCCGAAGCTCAACGACGTGGTGGTGTTCTTCCCTAACGGTGCGAGATTTGTCTTCTGGCGTGGCGCGTCTTACTGCCCGTTCTGGGCCGGACGATCCAACACGGGATTATGCTACGAGTGGGCCGAGATCCTGTCGGGACATGGCATTCGCAACGTGAAAGATTGCGTCGAGCCGCTACAGGACAAGGAGTTGCGTTACGGCCGCGTCGAGATCATCGAATCCACACCCGCCCGCGTCCACGTCCGCTGGAGTTACCAGTCGTGCGACCTGGACTACAAGGTTGGGGGCAGTTTCGCCGTTGAAGACTACTTCTTCTATCCTGATGGATTCGGCACGCGAGTCATGACGCTGACCGCCAACCCGGGCAGCAATGTCGAGACGCAGGAGTTCATCATCTTCACGCCGCAGTCGGGCTACCCGTTCGATTATGTGCCGGAGAAACTGGCCGATCTGTTATGGCCGGATCGAAAGGCGGCATTCCGGTTCCCGTGTGTGCTGAGCGAGCAGCGGGAGGCATGGGCCAAGCTCCAGGCCGTTGGCAAGAATGTTCCGTTGATGCATCGCATCCGGTTCGGCAAACACGACTCGCTGGCGGCGATCTTCTATAGCCCCTGGGGCTGCTCGCACGACCTGCCGGGCTTCGGGCCGTTCACCCAGGGCGGAAGTGTCGTCACCCCGATGTACTGGGGCTGCCACTGGCCCTTGAGTCGTGGGTATCCAACCGGATGGACGATAAGCGACCGCATTCACGAGGCGCCCGGACACAGCTCGTGCTATCATACCGGCTCGCCCAAACCACTGCGGACCAGGACTGGCGAGATGCGCAACGCCCAAGGCGTGCTCAAGACGATGCGGCAGGACACATGGGTCTGGCTGATCGGCATGACCGACGCCGATGACGACACCCTGCACCGATGGGCAAAGAGCTTTGCGCAGCAGCCTCCGACCCTGGAGTTGACGGGCGCCAAAGCGCAAGCCGATCTGTATGTCCCCGAGCGGCGTGCGCTTCGGCTGATCGTGGAGAAACCGACCGTCACGATCATTATCAAGCCCGCGGGCTACTGTGTGAATCCCGTCTTCGAGTTGAGTTCCGCACCCAAGGTGCTCAAAAACGTGCGCGTGGACGGCAAGCCGCTCGATCCGGCGCGCTACACCTGGGACGGCAAGACGCTCTGGCTGGATGTGACGCTCAGCCATCCGGCGCAGGTACAGTTGGAATTCATTGATGAGACCCCATAGGATCAGGAACCGATATTGAGCGACGGAACCCCTGTCCATCCAGAAAACACCATCCGGTGTCCTAGTCCAGTGTTTTCTGGCGCGGGCCGCGGTTCGATGGCACGAGCATCGATGCCAACGCTCCCGTCCGCTGGAGCGACACCGAAAACATCCGCTGGAAGACGCCGATCCCCGGCCTAGGCCATAGCTCGCCTGTCGTATGGGACGACCGAGCAGTTCGTCGCCAGCCTCGTGCATGCACGGGGCGTGCTGCTTTGCACGGGCGGCTACGCGTTTCGTTTCCGAACATCGCCACAGTTCGAGAAAGCGAAACCACATCTCCAAGTCCCGATGCTGCATGCGGTGACGTCACAGCGAGAACTACGGCGACTG
>CAZSBS010000370.1:0-3440 GCA_964605095.1 uncultured Planctomycetaceae bacterium
GAGCGCGTCTTCAAAGAGTCGCCCGGCTCCGTCCCAGCCGAGTGCGCATCGATGGAGTACGCGCGGAAGGTCGTTGAGTGCTATCCGTTCCATCCCCGGCTCCTGCTGACAGCCCAGGGCCACCTCCAGGCCCTGCAATCGTTCCAGAAAAGCCGCGGCGTGCTCCGCCTCTTTGCTCGCATCCTCCGCGACGTATGGGACGCGAAACGCGACGTGGACCTGATCTCGGCAGGTGAGGTCAACTGGGGCAGCGACGGCATCCAAGGCGACCTGCTGACTCGACTCGATCGCGCGGAGTTCAAGGCCGCTATTACCGCCGATGTAGCTGGTCACGCCGTCGAATTGGACGGCGGCAAGCCCGATGGCGTTCATCATCGCGTTGCGGCGGCGGTGTTGCTGGAGAGCATTCCGCTCAGCGCCAACAGCGGGCTTGAGCCAGCCGACCTCACGCTTGCGGTGCTTCGTCCCGACGAAGCCGGCCCTGAGCCGGTTGAGGCGATGGACCGCCTCATGGGCCTCTGCTGGCACACCTATCCGACCACGTCCGGCAAGGGCTGTCAGTTCCGCTTCGAGCCCAACGTGCTCAAGCAGATCGAGCAGCGCAAGAGTGACATTTCACAGGAGGATGCCAAGAGCCGCGTCCTCGCCGAAGCCCAGGGCTACTTCTCCGGCATGACGTTCAAGGTTGCCAACTGGCCGACCTCCGCCAAGCAGGTGTCCGAGTCCGCCACGCTGCAACTCGCGCTGTGCGAATCGGAGAAGATTGCCAAGGCCGTTTGCGCCTTTGAGGACGACAGCGACCCCGCGGCGCCAATGCCGCGTCGCTTCCAGAACGCAATCCTCGCCGTCACCGCCAGCCCCACCGCCTTTGACGCAGCCGTCGAGAAGGCCCAGCGCATGCTCGCGGCGATGGAAATCGAAAGAGAGAACAAGGGCGACACCGGCAAGCTGGTCCGCGACCAGCTCAGGAAGATTTCGCCGGAACTGCATCGCCAGTTCGCCATTCAGACCCGCCGCGCCTTTGACGTGGTTGTGTTGCCCGGTAGCGCCGTCGGGCATATCGACGAGCAGTACCAAGTCTCGGACGAACATATCCTCCAGAAGGCCCACGGGCAGAGCAGCCTCAAGAGGTTCCTGGAAGCCAAGGACCTGATCTACCAGCCTGGCGCTTGCCTCGATAGCCACCTGTTTGTGAAGGAAGTTTTGCCCGGCGCCACGCCGCTGGCAGACAAGCCTGGTGTCTTCACAGCCAAGGCCGTGCATGAACGATTCCTCGCTGCTCCCAAGCTTAGCCTGATCCCCGACTCGTCCATCGTCCGCAATACAGCGCTCAAGGCGTTGGAGGATGGCAAGATTGCCATTCGTCTTTCCGACGGCCGTGCCTACGACGCACAGGGCTGCATCGAAGGGCCGGAGGGCAAGCGCCGCCGCACCCCCGATGTGCTCACGTCCTTCCACCTCGACGATTCCGTCCTCGTAACCACCATCGGGTCGGAGGCGGCGGCGGCCTGGCTGAAGGAGGATAAGCCCGGAAAGCCCACGAAAGGCGGCGGAACCGGCGGCGGCTCAGGCGATCCGCCCCCTCCGCCTCCGCAGCCAGGTAAGGTCGAAGCTACGAACTGGGACAAGGTGCTCGATTATTCCGATGAGCGCCCGCTGACCGAACTGCATCTGGTGGCATCGTTGCCGGCGGACACCGCGATGGTCCAACAGGCCGTGCAGCCACTGGGGGCTGACCAGCTTTCGGTCTCAGTGTCCGTCGGTGGCGTGCTCAAGGATGGCGGGAGCATGAACTTCGCCGCCAACGACCTGAAGCCCACTCACCCTGCCAAGCCGCTGGGGATGGCCCAAACCATCTTCAACTCCCTCCAGGCCGGCAGTCAATTTGAGGTGGACTTGAAACTTACCTTCGGCGCTTCTGGCCGCACCGGCATGCGCTCCGCCCTGGAACAGGTGCGTGACAAAGCCCCCGAAGGCGTCAGCGTGCGAGCTTTGTTCAATAAGCCGGAGGGCAGCAAATGAGGCAAATCCGCCAGGCCACCTTCGCTCTGCGGGTTGTGCGCCGCCGCGCCGGGGCCGCAGCCATTCTCTACCGGCGCACGCTGAATCAGAAGCAGGATGAAAGGCTCAGCCGCATCGCCCCGATTTCGCCCCTGGCCTTTTCGTCCGCCGCTTCGCTCTTGAGAGCGGCCGTTCGTGCCTACTCCCCGGAAGCAAAGCTGGTGCCCGGTCCCTTTCTGCCGCTCGACGCGGACTGGGGTGCCAAGGTTGCCTGTTACGCCAAGGTTGCCTCCGGCCTGCGCGATGCGGGCCGGTTGCACCGGGCAGCGGAGAACCTTCGGCAGGCCGACGGCACCGAGGCCGCTTGGTGGTTGGGCTTGATGGTTCGTCCCAGCGGCAAGCGCGCCGTGCGCGCGCTTCGGATTCTGACAGAGGCCGTCAAGTAAGGGAGAATCGCTATGGCAGCGCGGAATCTCCAGCGGTCATTGACGACGCGGCCCGGTGCGAACGCCTTGGGCCAGGAAGGTAATATGCCGACAACCACAAACCAGCGTTCCGTGACGAAGCCCGCCGGCGGGAAAAGCGATCTTCCCCGCCTGCTGATCGAGGACTGGCTTCCTGCCGCCGCCATCGGCGTCGAGTGCATGCGCGAGCGCGGCAGCGCTAGCGCGCTGGCGCCGCATACCTACCTCCACGTCTGGTGGGCGCGGCGACCGCTGGTTGCCAGCCGGGCCGCGGTACTGGCCTCGCTGCTGCCGGCTGATTTCCCGCGCGATGTCTTCGAGCACCTGCTGGGATTCGGCCACAGCTCGCAGGAACTGGTGCAGATTCGCCAGCTCATGGACACGGGCTATCGTGTCGAAGGCGGCTTCAACTGTGACCGCGCGTTCAAGGCGAACATCTCGACCAAGCATCTCGACGCTGCACATGCTGCTGCCCGCAAGCTCTGGGGCGACGACATCACCGTCATCGACCCGATGGCTGGCGGCGGCTCCATACCGCTGGAATCCGCGCGCCTGGGCTTCAAGACGCTGGCCAACGAGTACAACCCCGTCGCCTGCTCGGTTCTCGAAGCCACTGTGGACTACCCGATTCGCTTCGGCCCAGCACTGGCGACCAAGGCCAGGAAATGGGGGAAGGTGTGGCTGGAGCGGATAGAGAAACGCCTGGCGAAGTTCTACCCGGAGCATCGCTTTGCCTCGGTTCATGCGTACATCTTTGCGCGCACGGTGCCCTGCCCCGATACTGGCTTTGCGACTCCTTTGGTTCCGGATTGGCACCTGCTCAAGCCAAAGGGCGACAGCAGAATTGTTGCCGCTGTGCCCATCGTTGATGAAGACAAGGGAACTTGGCGCGTGCAAGTCAAAGAGGTCGGAAAAGGTGCCGGTCAACTCAAGGAGCCGCCGCCGGCTTCGTACAGCGACGGCAAAGGCTATTCG
>CAZSBS010000371.1:0-3398 GCA_964605095.1 uncultured Planctomycetaceae bacterium
AACGCCCTGGACGCCGCCACGCTTGACCGCTTCGTGCTGGCCACGCTGTTCGTCACCTACGACACCGATCTGGAAGCCGACATCGCCGGGGCGGTCCTCAACTCGACGAAGTCCAACGCCCTGCTGGCCTGGGTCGGCTGCCTCCGCGGCCGGGTTGAGTACAGCCGTCTTCGCCGGGTGATCAGTACCCGCCTTGTGGTCAACGCCGCAAAGGCGATGGCCAAGGGCTGCACGCTGGACGATGTGAAGAAGCGGTTCTTCGTGTCCTGGTCGGCAGATGAGATCTCGAAAGTGGAGGGCTGAGCCATGAGAAAGCAGAGTCAAAAAACACTCATCGCCGACGCCGATGGAGTCGCCCGGTTGGAGTTCGACTCGGTCGGCGAAGCGGTGACCGACGCCCTGGCCGACTACGCCCAGACGCCCGGCAACCTCGCCTTCATCCGAGAGCGGCTGGCCGAACACCTGACCGGCTCCGACCGCTGGGGGAACTACTACACCCGGGAGAAGCTGCTGGATGCGATCGGCAATCCTCCAGCCGAGTTGGTCGAGGCGGTCGATGCGATGCGGGCTGAGCTGAGCGAAGAACTGGCCCCGCCGACCACGCCTCGCCGGCGGGTTCGCCGGGGTCAGGAGTTCGGGGATGAACTGGACAGCGACCGCTGGCTGGTCCGCGACCTTGCCCCATGGGACCGCAACGTCCGCGAACAGCAGCCCAAGCGGACGGTGACCATCGGCGTGAACCTGACGGTCAGTTGTATGCAGCGGGCGGAAACGCTCCTGTACCGCGGCGCCGCGGCCGTCGCCCTGGCCGACATCCTCACCGCCCGCGGCGTCAACGTGGGCATCGTCGCATTCTGGTCGTGCAGCAGTATCAGCGACCGCGTCAACAAGCTCGTCAGCCGCTACACCGTCAAGCAGCCGGACATGCCCCTGGACATCGGCGCGGTCACCACCGCCCTGTCCGAGATCGCCTTCGCCCGGATCGTCTGCCTGTACGGCCTGGGCCGTCATGTTCCGGGCAGGCTGCACGATGGCATGGGCGTCTGCGAGAAACTGCCTAAGCAGGACCGCCGGGGTTTTGACTACTTCCTCGAGAGTGACGTCACCAGCCGCACGGCGGCGGCGGCTTGGCTCCGTGCGGCCATGGCCAAGCAGGAAAGCGAGGTGGCCCATGTGTGAGACCACCGCAACCAACTGGACGCCAGAGGCAATCAAGGCCCTGCTCGACCGCTCCGACAAGGCGGTCGAGCGGGCGGTCCTGGCAATCTACGATCGTCAGACACGCGATGAGCAGAGCCGCGAGGAAACCCGCCACCGCAACGGCGTCGGGTTCGCGGCCTGCCATGGCCACATCGGCAGCTACTACGCCCGGTGGCTGCTGGCCGGGCGACACCTCACCGGCAGGCACCTGGACAAGGCCCGCCGGATGGTCCGGCACTACACCGGACAGTTGACCGAGATCGCCACGGCCAGGACGGCCGAGCCGGCGACGATGTAACACCTTCACCTTCACCAGACCCCCCTCAAAAGAGGCGTAACGCCTCGAAAGGACGTTTCCCCATGAGCAACAACACAACACCCAGTCGCAGCGGAAAGTTCCTGGACGTCGAAGCATGGGACGCCCTGAAGGCGTCCGGTTTCACCGAGGCCGAGCTACAAGCCGACCAGCCCTTCGGCCCGATGATCTTCTCTTACACCCGTGCCCAGGCCATCGAAGACGGCGTCCTGGTGGACCTGACCTCGAACGCCCCTGAAGGAGCCGAGGTCAAGCGGCTGGTCCAGGAGGCCGGCTTCCTCGTGCCCGTCGCTATGACGGCGGCGGCATACACCGAGGCCGTGCTGGCCGGCACGACCGAGGATGAGGATGGCTGGTTCATCTTCCCGGCCGGCCAGAGCAATAAGGGCCGGCTGTGGGATGTCCTGATGGTCCTCCGCTACGCGGCCAAAGCACAGCAGAAGAGTTCCGACCGTGTCCACTTCGCGGTGGATGTGGACGTTGCCGGCGACGGCAAGCACAAGACCGTCAAGCTCTGGTCCCTGGTCGGTCCAGGCGACGACGGTGAGCCGGTCCTGACGATCATGCTCGAAGGGGAGGACTGACAGCCATGTACCTTGTGACCATCCGGGACATTGGAATCACGTCGCCCACACGCGGGCAAGAGCTGTGGGCCGGCGTGGTGGACGATTACAGACCCATTTACGACGTGAGCAATCGGTGGGACCGCCTGCTGACTGCAACCTTCCTCGACGACTCCACAACCCCGAAAGGACTTGAGCAATGAACACCTGCAACGCAAGCCGCTACGACCGCGCAAACGCGGCAGTAGAAAACTACAACACCTCCACGCACCCGGACGCGGAGCCGCCGTACAACCTCGCCTTTGACGATGAGAGGCAGATCGCCCTTACCGACCTGCTCACCGATCTTCGCCATTGGGCGAGCCAGGGCGGCTGCGACTTCGACAGATCGGCAGAGCTGTCCCTGACGCACTTCAACTGCGAGCTGGACGAAGAACGCCAAGACGATGAAGGGGGTGAGCAAGCATGACCGCGAAGGACGAAAATATCAATCGTGCCGAGCGTGCCCATGGCGCATTGGCGGCATACGAGCCGAAGTGTCCAGAGGCAAACCTGTCAGGTGACGTCCTAGTTGATATTCTCTGCGACCTGATGCACTGGTCGCGCGAGAACGACGAAGACTTTGCTGCTGCGTATGCTTTGGCAAAGACCAGTTTTGAGTCTGAGGTTGCCGAGGAACAAAACGAGGACGACGCCAGCCACGAAGGGGGTGAGCAAGCGTGACCACCACCAAGCCCATGTTCATCAAGGCCGGGCCGCTGTTCGACTGGGAGTGTACCATCCCGGCCGAACCGGCCTCGGCGCCGTCTAAGCCCAAGCGAACCCGCCGCAAACTCGCCCCACAGGACAGCAGCGGCAAGGCCGGGCTGGAGCACTTCCTCCGCCAGCGTGGCGTTCCCTACGTGGCCGTCGATGAAGCCAAGAAAGCCATCTTCGCCGGCAGCAGCCTGGAGGCGTTCGACTTCCTGGTCTACTGTGACGACGGCCCGAATCACCTGCTCCTGGTCATCTACCAGTCGAACCCGACCCCCAGACAGGACGAGCTGCTTGCCGAGTGGGCGAAAATCTTCGGCCCGGCGTTCGTGGGCGTCTTCGCCCGCCGGCGTCCTATCGGCATGTGGGAGTACATCCTACGTGGCTCCGAAGAGCCTTGGACCGAATACCTGCCCGTGGATGCTTGAACCTGCCTGTCCGGTAGGCAGGCCCCTCACCCCAACCAACCTCGAAAGGACGAACAATGACTGCCATAAATGACACAAGCATTGACAAGAGTTACATAATTGTATCTAATATCGACATGGCGACAATTATGTCACGAC
>CAZSBS010000372.1:0-3353 GCA_964605095.1 uncultured Planctomycetaceae bacterium
CGCCGCGTGAAGCTCAGCTTCTGAGGGAGGCGTCCTTACGGCGTCACTACGAACGGGGCCGGAAGACTTATGATCTCGATAGGCGCGTGCAGGGCGCGGCCGGTACAATGCACGACAAGTCATCCGGCGAAAGCCGGTGGAAAGGTGGAAGCTATGGACGTTGTCGTGGCCAGGTCTTGGGCTGTTGTGGTCGGCGTTGCTCTGGCGACTCTTGCGACTTTGGCGCCTTGCGCCGCGCGGGCGTCGGAGGCGTCGGGGCCGGAGGGGGCGGAGACGCTGCGGGTACTGTCGTATAACATTCACATGTGGGAGCCGAGTGTGGAGGCGTTGGCGGGGGTGATTCAGGCGTCCGGGGCGGATATCGTGGGGCTCAACGAGGCGTGGGACCAGAAACGCAACGATGCGCTGGCTGAGAAGCTTGGCTACAACATCGTCTACGGCGGCTGCAAGCCCGCCAAGGTGCCGGAACCCCAGCCGCATTGGGTCAACGGGTATTACATGCCGCAGGTGCTGCTTACCCGGCACAAGATCGTGTCCTCGAAGTTTTTCAACGCGATGGCGGCCAAGGAGGACAAGTCCAAGCCTGACTTTGACCCCAACGTGCCGATCTATCGCGGCGGGACGCTGGCCGTGCTGGAGACTGCCCGGGGCAACCGGCTGGCTGTGTTCGTGCTGCACCTGCATCCGTGGGGCGGCAGCGACAACGAGAAGATGATCGATATGCGGGTGGCGGAGATCAAGGGCATCCTCGCCCAGTTGACGCAATACGCGAAGCTGCCGATCCTGGTGATCGGCGATCACAACACGCAGTCGCACAAGGACGGCCAGACCGGCTACAAGGTGACTCGCCAGATGGAGTCCGCCGGGTACATCGACTTGTACCGAGCCGTCCATCCGGACCCCAAGGCCAGCCCGGGCATTACCTGCTCGGGGGCGCGAATCGACTACATATTCTGCAACAGGCACGTGACGCCCGTGGACTGCAAGGTGGTCACGGCCGGGGTGTTCGGCTCGCTCGGTCCGGAGCAATCCGACCACCTGGCGGTCTTCGGCACCGTGACGATAGGCCGGCCGTGATCGTTTGCGCTCGAAGGCGCCTCTGGCGTTTGTAGTGTGCCCGTCCCCTTGGGGGCAGGAAGGGCATATTCGATAGCGCCTGTTCGCCCGCGAAACGACAAGCCCCACGTGTAGGCGACGGCGGGGCCATCCGATGCGGCCTCAGCACCGCGCGAGTGCTATTAAAACAGCATGGTGTCCCAGATTACACCCAAAATGGGAAGCGTCCCTATTTTCGAGGCTCCTGGCGCGTTTTTTTTGTCTGCTGTCCGCGCAGTTGACCAGGCCTTGGCAAAAGGGTATGATACATGAGTACGGGCGCGTTTATTCCTTCGGGCGATTTTGGAGTTGTCGTTAATGCCTGACAGACGCAAACGGCTGTTGATTCTGGGCGGCGTTGGAGCACTGTTGGCGTTGGTGCTGGCATTTCAGCACCTGTGGCCGCGGGGCGATGAATCACCGAAAGCCAAGCCCCGCATGGCGCCAAACGCAGCCCCGGACGCCAGGCAGCCCACCCCCGCCGCCCCCAGCGGCGCCGCGGCGCCCGAGGCACAGTACGCCGAGCTGCTTGCCATTTCCCAGCAGCCCAGCCCGCAAAACGTGCCCGTCCTGAAGAAGGCGATCCAGAGCCCGTCGTGGGAGGACCGCCATGCCGCCGTGATGGGCCTGGGCCGGCTTAAGGACAAGGGCGACCCCGCGACCCTGCTGGCGGTGTTGACCAACGCCCAGGAAAAAGCCGAGGTCCGCGCCGAGGCGGCCGAGCAACTGGGGGCTATGAAATACGTCGATGCCGGGCCGACGCTTATCGACACGATGTCGGATGAGTCACTGCTTGTCCGCACCGCCGCCGGCGTGGCGGTCTCCGCGATCATGGGAATGCGGTTCGACTTCTCGCCTCGCGACCCGGCCGGCAAGCGGGAAGAGGCCATCGCGCGGGCCAGGAGTTGCTGGGGGCGTTTCTACCCGGAAATCCAGCGAAGGCGCAGTCAGGGAGGCTGACACATGAGCAGATTCGCAAAACGTGGGTTTACGCTCGCCGAGTTGTTGGTGGTCATCGCGATCATCGCCCTGCTGGTGGCTGTGCTCATGCCCACGCTGAACAGTGCATTTGCATACCAGAGGTACGTCAACTGCGCGCACAACCTCAGTGAACTGGGCATCGCCTATGGGACGATGTACTCCAGCCGGCAAATGAACGGGGAGACCGGCATCGGCTCGCTGGACTCCGGCTGGCCAAAACAGTTCGAGCAGTTTGTCTCGGGCGCCAAGTCGGTTTTCTGGTGCCCGGCCTCTGGAGAGGAGGGCCTCATGGAAAAGGCGTCGCTGGCAAACTACTACAACGAGGTCTATATCGGGACAAACTACCAGGGGGCAATGTCGCTCAGCGAAACCGCCAGCGTCTGGGTCTGGCGGCTCTCGCAGACGCAGTACGACGTGTTCATCAACGCGCCAGGCCACGGCCAGGGCTACAACTACACCGGCTACAAACCCGACAGCAACCCGAACCTCTACTACTATTGCCTGGAGGACAATGCCTGGGCCGGCGGCGGCGACAGGGACTTCTGGGACGTCATTTACAAAATCGAGACCGACGGCATCAACTACAAGATCACTGTCGGTGCCGGCTATACCGGGTATCGCCATAACCTGACGCTGGGCACCGGGCCCGGGAAAAAAATCCTCATAGCGGAGACCCAGGACCACCGCGGCGAGAGCATCGAGGTCAAGGGCAAAGGCGTCGCCAGCTACGGCGTCAACACGGTGGCCGACCGGGTCCTGCCCGGCAAAGGCGGCAAGATACTCATAATGGACTACGACGTTATAACCGCGGCCGGGTCGCCCTACGACGAGACCGGCGACCGCGCAAAACAGCTTGCCAAGGACTGGCAACCCGACCCCAACAATCCCGCCAACGGGCCGCATTTCGCCCGGCACTGGCGCAAGGCCAACGTGCTGTTCACCGATGGTTCCGTCAAGCTTATGACCATCCCGGACATCCACCCCGGCATCCCACGAAACTGCGCCGAGTACTGGGACCCCCAGCAGTATGACAAATAAATGACATCCAGCAAAACCACACCCGCGATGCCTCCGCCGATCGTCATACCATGCGCGGGCAGAGCCATCGAGGACCTGTTGGCGACCGAGTGGCTCACCACCAACCAGATCGGCGCGTATGCCTCCCAGTCCGTCACCGGGTGCAACACGCGGCGATATCACGGGCTGCTCGTCGCGGCCACCAAGCCGCCGGTCGGGCGGCTGACGGCGCTTAGCCAGCTTCACGAGCAACTGACCGT
>CAZSBS010000373.1:0-3289 GCA_964605095.1 uncultured Planctomycetaceae bacterium
TTGCGAGGGCGTGAGGAAATCATTGTGACCGCGATTCGTGTCATAGATCGCGCCAGGCAGCGCATCAAGAAACTCGAAGATGCCCGTGTCGGCCCACTGGTGCTCGCCGAAGGTCTCGTAGTCCATGAACAGGTTGCAGACGTAGCCGTTGCCGTTGATCTGGTCGACCCACTGGACGAACCGGTCGCACGTCAGCGGCCATTCCGGCCAATCCCGGTTGCCGAAGCGGAATGCGATGTCGTCGCTGAGCCGGTAATTCTTCATCAGCAGTCGCAGGCGGGCGCAGTTCGGGGGGTTGTAGATGAAGTTCGGGCTGCGGTAGCCCAGGATATGGTCGGCGCCCTCGGTCAGGATGGCGTCGAAGCCTATGTCCTCGATGGCCTTGGCGACGTCGTTATTGTATGTCAGCTCGGTGTTTCGGAATATCCGGGGCTTCTGGCCGAAGAGCTGCTCCATCCGCTCGGCGTGTATTTGGATCTGGCTGACGAACTCGTCGCGGTTGTACAGGAACGCCAAGCTGTGGTAGTACGTCTCGGCTATGAACTCGACGCAGCCGGTGCGGGCCAGATCGTGGAAGGAGTCCATCACCTCCGGGGCCCACTGCTGGAACTGCTCGATGACCGTTCCGGTTACCGAGTAGCTGACTCGGAAATTGCCGTTGTGTCGCCGGATGAGGTCGAGGATCAGCCGGTTTGTCCGCAGATAGCATTTCTCGGAGACCTTGAGGCAGATCTCGCGATTGCGGCGGTCGTCGAAGTACCGCGCGTCGCTGTCGAAGATGCTGTAGCGACGCAGCCGGAACGGCTGATGGACCTGAAAGTAGAAGACTACTGATGCCATGACCTATAAAAAGCTACAAGAGGCCGCCGCCGTCAAGCAGAAACTGGCGGAAGCACAAGATTTCCGGGTAGTAGCCGGAAGCCGGCGAAGCGATTTCGAATGCCCGGCCATCTTACGGGTACACAAATCCGAATATCGAAGCACGAAATTCTAAACAAATCCGAAGCACGAAATTCAAAAGTCCAAAACAAAGAGCCTCCAAGGCAAAGGCCGGGTTTTGTTCGGCCATTGCGCCGGGGGAGTGGCGTTTAGAGCATTTGAGCTTTGAATTTGTTTAGGATTTCGTGCTTCGAAATTCGAGATTCCGGTTCAGCATTACATTTAGATCCGCGTCAAGTCCGGCCCGGCATTACGCGTGCGTCACGGACTCGTAGACCTCTTTTAGCTTCACGGCGCTGTCGCGCCAGGCGAACTTCCGCAACTCGATTGAGCCGTGCTGGCGCAGGGTCCGCTGCAAGGGGGCGTGGCGCAGGACGGCGAGGATCTTGTTGGCCATCTCGTCGATGTCCCAGAAGTCGACCTTCAGCACGTGCGTGAGCACCTCCGAGACGCCCGACTGCTTGGAGATGATTACCGGCACGTTGTGGCTGAGGGCCTCCAGTGGGGCGATGCCGAACGGTTCCGAGACGCTGGGCATGACGTACAGGTCGGCCATGGAGAAAATCTTGCCCACGTCCGGGCCTCGCAAAAAGCCCGTGAACGTCACGTAGCGACCGAGCTTGAGATCGGCCACCTCGCGGATGCACTGAGTGACCATGTCGCCGCTGCCGGCGATCACGAAGCGCACGTTGGTGTACTTCTCGACGACCTTCTTGGCTGCGCGCAGGAAGTACTCTGGACCCTTCTGCATGGTTACGCGCCCGAGGAACAGGACGATCTTCTCGGTCTGGTGGATGGGTTCCATCTGCCACTTGCCGTTTTCGGGCAGTTCGACGGCGTTGTAGACGACGGTGCATTTGTCTTCCGGCACGCCGTAGCGGCTGGTGCATATCTTCTGGGTCAGGTGGCTAACGCAGACCACGCGCGCGGCGCAGTGCATGCCCATCCTCTCGATGTCGTAGACCTGCTGGTTGACGTTTGTGCCGGATCGGTCGAACTCGGTCGAGTGGACGTGGACGACCAGGGGCTTGCCTGTTGCCGCGGCGACGGCTGCCCCGGCGGGGTAGGTCATCCAGTCGTGGGCGTGGATTACGTCGAAGGCCTCGGTCCGGGCGACCTCGACTGCCAAGCGGGCGTAGCGATAGACCTGGCCCATCAGGTCGCCCTTATAGTGGACGCCGCCGCCGGCGACGAACAGCCCGCGCGACGGGTTGGAGGCGCTGTCCACGCCGATGTCCGCCGTGTCGCCGGCCGGGGCTTCCATCCCCGCCACGCCGGGAATGATCTTCTGCTCAAGCAGCATTTTGCGGACGGCCTCGTCGTACGATTCCGGGGTGGCGTAAGGCTGAAGCAGAGCCTCCACGCGCCGCAACTCGACGTGTTCAAACTCCCGGGAAACGATCTGTTCCGTCGTCGCCGCCTGGGCGACGGGCGACGCGCCCGCTGCCATGCGGGTCGGGCCGCGAAGCTTGACGTGGCTGGCGGCGTCGGTGGGAATCGCGGTGGGCAAAACGAAACACACATCCACGCCGATTTCGTCCAGGCCCTTCGTCATGCCGTAGCACGCCGTGCCCAAACCTCCGCTGATGTGCGGAGGAAATTCCCAGCCGAGCATAAGCACTCTCATATTCGAAACCCCAACAGTAATTGGAAGCCAAAATCCATTTTCGCAATCCGCAACGGCGGCGCACATGCAATTATACGCCGCCCTGCGACGAGCGCTGGCCATTCTAACTTCGCGGGCGGCAATTTCACCTGTTTTCCAACATATATTCCCGCAGTTCGTGCCCGAACAAGGCGTTGCGGAGATGCGGGCATCCGCAATTCCCCGTCGGCATTGAATGAGATGATGCGATTTTTAGTCAGACGTCCGTCTGCAATTGCCCGATTATCTCGCTGATGCTCTTGCAGCCGTGACGTTGAAGGTAGTCCGATATCCCGTCGCGGATCACCGTCAGGCAGCCCGGATCGACGAACAACGCCGTGCCGACCGCCAGGCCTGTCGCCCCGGCAAGAAGGAACTCAAGGGCGTCGCAGGGGTATTGTATGCCGCCCATGCCGATGATCGGCACCCCGGCCGGGGCGGCAACCTTCTTGTAGACCTGGTGAACCATGTGGACCGCGATGGGTCTGATGCACGGCCCGCTCAGCCCCCCGGTGACGTTGGCAAGGATCGGCCGCCGCCGCTCGACATCCACCGCCATGGCCGTGAAGGTGTTGATCATGCTCAGCGCGTCGGCCCCGCCCGCCACAGCCGCGGCTGCGATGGCGGTGATGTCCGGCACGTTCGGCGAGAGCTTGACGATCAGGATGTTCTTCCTGCACTCCTCCCGCATCGCCCGCGTGATGG
>CAZSBS010000374.1:0-3286 GCA_964605095.1 uncultured Planctomycetaceae bacterium
CCGGCTCTGGCTTTGGCTCGACCTTCGGGGCGGGGATAACAACCGGCTCTGGCTTCGGCTCGATCTTCGGGGCGGGGGGCACGATCGGCTCTGGCATGACCTCGATCATTGGCGTCGGCGGAAGGACCGGTTCTGGCTTGGGCTCAACTTTCGGGACAGGGGCCACAAGCGGTTCTGGCTTGGGCTCAACTTTCGGGACAGGGGCCACAAGCGGTTCTGGCTTCGGCTCGACTTTCGGCGTCGGGGTTGGCGCAGCCGTCGGCACCAGGGGCGTGACCGTTGTTTTTGGCTCTGGCGCCACCAGCGGAGTCGGCGTGGCCGGGGCGGTTGTCGGGGGCATTGGCACAGCGGCGCCGGCTGGGATTTCCGGCTTCATCGGCCGGACTGGGGCCGGTGGCGGCGGGGCGGGTGTGGGCATCGGCTTGATGACGGGTTTCGGCGGGGTGGGCATTTCGGCGTTTTCACCGAGGATCCGGACCTCGCGGGCTTCCACCACGTCGAGTCCGAGATTCTTGTCGAACTTTGTCGAGCCCATGATCCCGACGTACTTGCCGACGCAGTTGTCTAGATTGACCGCGCCGGTGGTGCATTGCACGTAAGCATTGATGAAGTAGGTGAGGCGGTCGCGGATGACGTATCGGCGCGGCGAGCCGCCCGTGCCGGGGAACAGGTCGCTTACCAGCAGCACGCCCTGGGCGGCGTAGGCCATGATCGGCCTGGTGGTCGGGGCCTCGGACTGCAACTTGGCCTGGGCCAGCCGGAGGTCTTGCTCTCGCTGCCTGACGTCTCCGACGAGCTTGTTGACCTCCCCGAGGTCTTGGCGGCGCTGGATGTCGGTCTTGATCTGAGAAACGCGGAAATCAACATACTTTTTCAGGTTCGCGTTGTCGCCGGCAGTATCCACGGCATTGTACGCCGCAAGCAGGGAGTCGTAGTTGCGCTCGCTGACGGGCTTCTTGTACTCGGCCAGAAGCAGTTTCTCAGCCGCGGCGAACTGTTCCATCCCGGCGGGTATCTGGACATCGCCGCCGGTTGCCGGGGGGCTGGTCGCCGGCGCAGTTGTCGGCGAGACGGTCCCGCCGCCGGTCGACTCGTTTTCCGGCACCACGCCCACCGATACCGTTCCGCCTGTCGCGGGCGCAGAGCCGATGGGCGCCGCGGCCGGACGCGCCGCCGGGGCCTCGCCGGCACGCTTGACGAACTGGGCCGCGATCCAGAAGTATGCGCCCTTTGGCGGCTTGATCTGGTAGTAGTCGCCCGACCGGCCGATGATCTCGACCGTGTCCTTTGTGTTGAGCCGCGACTGGAGCGTGAAGAATTGATCGTCGCGCAGCACGCCCGCGGCGCGGACCCATACGTTGTCGCCGGAGATCGTGCCGGTCTTGCCGGCAGCATCGGGCTTGACGTAGTCCTTGCTGACGACGCTGTAGCAACCCTCGGGAGGCAGTACCTTCAGCCAGGTGTCGAGCTGGTCCACGACGGTCACCCGCGCCGGGGCCGAGAGCTTCGCGCATGGATAAGCCCCTGTGCCGGGGCCGCTGCGCACGTAAACGTCATTGCCGGTAATGACGCCCTCGTAGGGCGTCGCGGCCGAGGCGACCGACCACGCGGCCGCAGTAAAGGTAAACGCCGTTGCCAGAATCCAACTTACCGCCTTAGTCTTCATGGCGGGCTCCTTGTGTCTAAGCAGAGATCGTCCCAGAACGATGCATACACATTATGAAGACTACCAACTCCGGGCTGGGCTGTCAACAACGCGATTTGATTGCTTTTGATCGCATCGGCCGGTGGGGCTGATGGTTAAGGGGAAAGACTTCAGGCTTCTGACTTTGGGGTACAGGGTACAAAGGAATCTTTCCGTCATTCCTTCCGTCCGTCCCAGGCTACCCTGCTTCGCCGAGGCTACGCAGGGCAAGCCGGCTACGAGTTGGCGATTGCCAAGGCGGGCAGGAGGACCGTGAAGATCGCCCCGCAGCCCGGGGTGGACTGAACGGAGATTTCGCCCTTGAGCGACCGGACTATCTCCTGGCAGACCGCCAGGCCCAGGCCGTGGCCTCCGGGCTTGCCATCGGGGCTCGGCTTGGTGGTGAAGAAGGGCTCGAATATCCGCTTGACGTTCTCCCGCGGAATGCCCACCCCGTTGTCGCTGACATGGATGACCGCGTCGGAACCGGCCGCGGAGGCGGAGATCTCGATCCGCCGGGGGGCGTTCTTTGCCAGCACGGCCGCGCGGGCGTTGAGCAACAGGTTCAGAAGAACCTGCTGGAGCTCGACCTTTCGCGTGATGATCGCCAGGTCAGCCGGCGTGCGGATGACGATCTCGATGGTGTCGCGTTTGGGGTCGCGTCCTATAGCCAGCAGGGTGTCGCTGATCAACTGGCCGAGGTTAACGCGGACCGGCTCGGCCGGTGCGTCTCGGGTCAGGCCGAGAATGGCCCGGCAGATGTCCGTTGCCCGCTGCCCGCCGTCGAAGGCCCGGTCCAGCGCCTTGGCGATCATGGACGGATTTCGCTGGGCCATCTGGGCGTAGCTTATGATCGGCGTGAGGATGTTGTTGAACTCGTGGGCGACCATCGCGGACATGGTCCCAAGAGCCGCCAGCCGTTGCGAGCGGATGAGCTGCTGGCGAAGGGCCTGGTTCTCGGCGATTAGCTGTTCGAGACGTTCGGAGTGAGTGGCCCACCGCTTGCCTTCGTGGAGCTGTTCCCGAAGGGTCTGTTTCGCGGCCTGCAGGCCGTCTGTCGTATAGGGATGTGCGTCGAGATCAGCACTTTGGTCCATATTTGCCGCCCATCCTCTTGCCAAGCAACCCGCCTGTCGCTATGAACGACTCCAGACCTTGGAGTCCTCACCTGCCACAGGCCAGGAGCCGACACCTACATATCGGCGGATGCGCCCTGGAACTTGAGTTGGGCAAGAAACATGGAGCAAGACGGTCAACTGCGGATGTTGCTGGACCTGGCCGAGCAGATCGGCCTGGAGGTCCGCCGAGTGCCGGGCGCATCCAACGGCGCGGAGCATCCCGGCGGGGCAATGGTCAAACTCAAGGGGCG
This sequence comes from uncultured Planctomycetaceae bacterium, assembly GCA_964605095.1. GTDB lineage: Bacteria > Planctomycetota > Phycisphaerae > SM23-33 > SM23-33 > JAUWQU01. The sequence continues at coordinate 3,054 of CAZSBS010000374.1, forward strand.
GGAGATACTGTTCCTGGACCCCGCCGCCAGCCCCAGCGACCAACTCGGCGTGCTGGCTGCGTCGCTCAGAGGACGCCCGCAGGTCGATGACCGCTTCCTGCCGCCGGAAATCCGTGAACTCATCGACACTGCCGACGAGGAAGAGTAGCCGGTAGCCAGGAAAGGAAAACGGCGGAACCAGGTAATAGGAACCCGGAACCTGGAAATCGCAACGGGGAAGCTGTAGCCTGTAG
>CAZSBS010000375.1:0-3278 GCA_964605095.1 uncultured Planctomycetaceae bacterium
CCGGCTGGATCGCGGGCAGCACGTGGCGGTCGATGTAGGCCTTCTGGAACCTGTCGGCCGAGCCGTGGTACTCCTTGATGGCGGGCACGGCGGAGGCGGCGTCCGGACCCAGCGCCTCCAGCAGCGCCAGCGCGCCGTCCGGGGAGGTTCTCAGTCGGAGGGTCGCCACATCGACCATGCTCGCCTTCTGGCTGGGCGCAGCCAGGGGCACCAGCCTCGCCAGCACCGTCAGGATGCAGCTTGTCCGGTTGTATCCAAGCCGGCGTGCGGGGCTGGTCAGCACCGCCAGCAAGGGTTCGATCTGCCCGGCGGCCTGGGCGGCGCGGGCGCTGAGCGTTTCGGCCGCGGCGGACTGAACGACCGTCGAGATATCCTCGGTCAGCAGTGAGAACATCCGCGGCACGACCACGTCGGGCTTATAGTCCCTGGCGAAGCTGAACACCCTGGTGGCCTCGGCCCTCGTCTCGTCGCGAATGTCGTCCAGCATTGCCAGCACCACTTGGGCTGTCTTGTCATCCGTGGCGACCCTGTCGCCAAGCCAGGCTGCGGCCTTGAGCCGCTCCAGCGGGTCCCAATGCCCCAGCAACCTGGCAGCCTGGCTGAAGGTGGCGATGTCCTTGACGGGATTCTTGCGAAGGTCCAGCCAGACCGGAATAGCCGCCGCAAGCGTATCGGAGCGGTCGGCCTTGTCGGCGTATTTCTCCAGGGCCTTGACGAGCTGCTCGCCCTCAGGCGCCTGGGCGTCCCTGGCCGGGCATCTGCCGAGCACGGCCGAGACGAGATGCACGAAGAGCCGCTGCTCGCCATAGTTCACCGGCGCACCGGCGAGTTTGTCCAGCCTCTCGGCCAGCGCCAAGACCAGTTGCTTGCGGGCGTCTTGCGAGATCATCGAGGCCGTGCCGTCCGGCCTGCACTCCCCGTAGCAGGTCTTGAGAAGATCGCGCTGTTCGAACGACCGCTGCGGGTCGCAGAGAATACGCTGCATTTCAGCGACCTCGAACGCATCGACGCCGAAAAGCCCGATTACCGCCTCGTTGACCCCCGGTCGGGCGGAGCGGTCCATCATCGCCGTGGCCATTGCAATGTGCCTGGCTTTGGCCGTTGTGCCGATCAGGGCCGTCAGCTTCCACTGGGCGGTCTTGAAATCGGCAGTGTCCGGCTCGGCGGAGCGCATCTGCTGCCACAACGCCGCTGCCTGGGCTATCTCGTCCGCTCTCGCCGTCCCGGTCGCCGCCGCAAGAACGGCGGCGCCGATGACGACCCGCATCGTGATGTCAAGACACCGTTGCATGTTCGGTGATCCTTCAGTCAAGACCCGTGCCAGCACGAATTCCGTCTGCAATTCCACCAGCATACAGCAAGCCGGCACGCAGGGCAATGGGTTCGATAAACAAGCCGAGAGGCCATCCAAAGGCTTCCACCCGAGCCCGCCGGCGTTTATATTCAACGATTGCGCTGCTTCGCCTTGAATGTCGTTGGCAAACGGGTATTGTGGCGGCGTGTCTTCCAACGGAGAGAATTGATGGAAATAAGACCGTTTCGCGGATGGCGATACGTCGGGGCCAATGATGGCGAGGTCGGGCCGATGCTTGCCCCGCCTTATGACGTGCTGACCGGCGCCGATAAGGACCGCCTCCTGGCTGGCAGCCGCGACAACATCGTGGCCGTCGATATGCCGCATGTGCCGCCCAAGCAACTCGGCCCGGACGCCGAGTACGAGCAGGCGGCCGAACTGCTGGAAAAGTGGAAGGCCGGCGGAGTGCTCAGGCAGGACTCGGCACCATGTGTGTACGTCTATGAGCAGACGTACGCCTGGTCCGACCGGACGTATGTCCGGCGCGGCATGATAGCCGGCGTCCGGGCGACCGAACTGGGCGTGGATGTCATCCCGCACGAACACGTTTTCGCCGGCCCGATTGCCGACCGGCTGAAGCTGACAGAACTCACGCGGACGCAGCTTTCGCCTATTTTCGGCTTCTACGAAGACCCAGCCGGCACGGTCGGCGCGATCCTTGCCTCCGCCGCCCAAGGCAAAGCCCAGGCCTGCGGCGTGCTTAACGGGGTTACCGAGAAACTCTGGACCATCGACGATGCCGGCACGATCGCCAAAATCGCAACCGTACTGGCCGATACCCCCGTGTTCATCGCCGACGGGCACCACCGATATACCACAGCGCTGAGTTACCGCAAGCACCTGGCGGCGGCCGGGCAACTTACGGACGACCACGAGGCTAACTTCGTGATGTTCGCGCTGGTCGCCAAGGACGATCCCGGCCTGTTGATCCTCCCGACGCACCGGTTGTTTTCCAATCTCGACCCGGCCGGATCGGTGGGAAAGCTCTCCAAGGCCCTGCCCGAGTTTTCGTGGAAGAAACTCGGCTTCGCCGGCAGCGGCGACGAAGGCGCCCAAGCCGTCGAAAAGCTGCTTGCCGGCGCATCGCCCAGCGCTATGGCGCTGATTTCCGGTGCCTCGGCTGAGCTTTGGCTGGCGGAACTTGCCAGGCCGCAGGCCATGGTTGCCGCGGCGCCTGATGAAAACGACACTTGGCGGTCTCTGCCTTCGGCCATTATCAGTAAGTTGATTATCGACAAGGGCTTGAAGCAGTGGTCGCCCGGCGGCTCGCCCGCGGTGGAATACACCGCCAGCACCGCCGAGGCAATCGACGCCTGCCGCGCCGGCCGGGCTCAACTTGCGGTCTGCCTCAAGGGCATACCCATCGAGGCCGTCGAGGCCATCGCCCGCCTGGGCTCGTCCATGCCGCACAAGAGCACGTATTTCTACCCGAAGATCGCCACCGGCATGGTTCTCAAGCCGCTTGTGTAGCGGACGCAAGCGGTGTTTGCCTGCAACGGCCCCAAGTAGGGCTTCGGATCTTGTTCCCCGGAGCCCAAAGGGCTCACGGCATGAGATTCAGGCAAAGGAGTTGCTTGTCGTCGAGGAGGTAGAGTTTGCCGTCGGCGTAGGCGGGCATGCACCAGTTCGTGCCGCATGCCTTGGCGGCGGATATTGTCCTCAACTTGCTGTTGTCGGCGGCGATAAGCGTCAGTTTGCCGTCCTCGGTCAGCACCAGGATGTTGGGGTCCATAACGGTAAACGAGGCGTGGCCCTTGCCTCCGGAGTAGAACTCGTGCTTGACCCATGCCGGCTTGCCGGTGCGGATGTCGGCGCAAAAGAGCTTCTTGGACGGGCCCAGGCCGTAGAGGTATCCGCCGACGGCGACGGGGCTGGAGAAGTTGATCGCCAGGTCCGACGACACCCAGGCCTGCTCGGCCTTGAG
>CAZSBS010000376.1:0-3253 GCA_964605095.1 uncultured Planctomycetaceae bacterium
CAAGGGCGTGGTCACGGTTTCCGGGGGAACGGTTGCCAGGGTCCGGCTAGGTGCAAGTCAGGACGCTGTCGAGGCCGACAGGAAGCTCATTCCCCTCTGTCCGCTACAGCCGTCTCTTCGTCAATTGGCCGATGGGCTGTGGGGGCCGGGAGAGCGTCTTCCACTACTGGTCGCCTCGTCGCAAGCTGGGCCACTCCGGCGATCCGTGGCGGTATGGGTGGCGTCTGGTGGTGCCCAGCCTATCACGTCGATGGGTGAACTCCGGGAGCTGGTGGAGGCGTGGGACGGAGTGTACCCCGACCCGGCCGCATGGAAGGCGGCCGAGCATCAAGCCGGGCAGCAGGCATCCATCGAGGTGAAGCAAGCGTTGGAAGCTGCGCGCGTCGCCGAAGGCCGAGGACTGGCGCGGCAGATTGATGCTGCCCGACTGCGATTGCTCCGCGAACTGGGGCGATATCTCGTCTGTGTGAATGGAGACAGCGACGACCTGAACAGAACTTTCCATGAGCAGATGGGCCGCGACATCGCTGGTGCCCGGCGGCTCAAGGCATGTTTCGCGCGGCTTGGGAACTATCCCGAATGGCCCGAAGAATTACGGCGCGAGTTGGCCGATCTTGTCGAAAGCATGACAGACGGCCAACGGCAAGCCCGGCTTGCTGGGGCTGAACTTGAGGCGGCGCTCAACGATCCGCGGTGGCTGGCGCAGGCGGTGTAAGTGGCGCAGTTGCGCTTCATGTACGCTCGTCCGGCTAGCGGCCAAGAACGGCATGTGAATTGGTGATAGAGGACATATTAGCTGCCAAGGGGCTGAGGGAAACCGCCTTCTTGCAGATCGTCGAGGGCGAGAATCTCAAGAAATGGGGGAGGTGTTAGTAGGCGGTCAAGGTATCTCTTAATGTTCCATCGTGCACGAAGCGTCACGCAAAAAACACGCGCTTGCCAATTGCCTTCTTGTAGATTAGAAAACACCTTATCGATCATATATATCTTAGAGTGCTTGTACTTGGCCTTGTTTCCCGTCGCGCGCCATTCGGCAAATGGATCGCAGAGCCAACTGGGGTGGTTCTTGCATTCAACAATCTCCGCGACTTCCCGCCTGGGCTGTGCCCAGAAGAAGTCAACGTTGCACTCGTTGATCGGCCTCCCGCCAATCGAGAACCGGGCGTCGGAAATGATCTCGGCCGTATTCCGATGCGCATTGACCATGAGGCCTTTTATGATCGCTTCGCAGAGCCCGGACGAGAAGTCCTTCGCCACTTTCCCACGATCACGACCGCCTTTTTCGCATTCGCGCTCAAATCTGTCAGCAACGGCGATTAGGGCATTCACGCCATCGCGGGCAACCTCAAACGGCACGATTGTTAGGAGGCTTCGCTTTACTGCCGCCTTCGCATCTTCGGTGAATCCGATTTCGTTGACATCGTGCGCCACGAACGAAGCGATTGCATCGAGGATCGCAGGGTACTGAACGGCCAAGCCTGCCAGCTTTGCAATGTCGAGGTCGTCCTGGAGGGGGTTGCGGCAACCCGGCCTCGTGTCGGCCTCAACTGCCAAATTGATGGGCTTACTCAGCAGATTCGTCGCCATCGGGCCTGACCCCCGTCTCAGCATCCCGCGTTAGCCGTTCCCGCCGTTTCCTGGCGCACTCCGAGATGAAGGCCGGAACGTCGAGGGGGCGGATCATTATGTTCCTTCCGAGACATCGAAACGAGAGGTCACTGACGAATTCACGGATGTATGGGTATGCCAACACGACGCCGTTGGTCTCCGCGTAGTAGCTGGCGCTTTCGAGGTTTATGCCTTTGGCTGAGAATCTAAGTTGGTGCTCACCTTGAATGTTAATGGGCGCGCTTTGGCCCTCGGGGAATCGCGTCTTCCAGACAATCTTTGCGGTAAAGCCTGTCTCGTTGAACGTAGACTTAGCCAGCGAGGCATTGCAGTCAAGTTCGGCAACGAATGGATGCCCCTTCACCTCGCCCCCGGTCGCGCACACAACAAGGTGCAGCGTAATGGCTTCCAGGCAAAGCCCGCACTGTTGCACGGTCTTAATCACCGGTAGGGGAGAAACGACCGGACCGGTAGGCTCGCGGTCGCTAGAAGGTGGCTGGTTTCCGTCGTTCATGCGGCCATCGCCAGATTCTGATTCGCCGCAGTGTCCCGACCGGTCATATCTGCGTCGGTCTGGACCCGTGTCGGCTCGCCAACGGCCCGGCTAACCACTTCACTGTATCGCACGGCCTGCCGCAAGAGTTCCTCGTGAACGTCAATAAGAATGTCGCCCGCGGCGTTCAAGGCGTCGGCAGCCAAGAGGGCGCGAACACGGTCTGCCTGCGCCTCAGCGTATCGGTCGATAAAGCATCGGACCTCAGGAAGCTGACAGAGACGGCCGAGCATGTCCTCCACCTCCGCGGACCTATGCTCACGCCAGTCCTCGTATGCCGACATGTCAGCACCCTTGATCCGAACGAGGCTAATAATGGCTGACAGGCTGCGCCAGCCAGTATTTTCATCAAGCATAATATTCATCCATCTTCAGAAGGACCACGACGCTCCGCGTAGCAGATCCTTCTAAGTGGCCAAGCTCCAACGCCATCCGTGCTTGCCGACCGTTCGGCACCGATCATCCCCTCGTCCTATGAATTATACCATACAGGACGCGTTTCGGAACCGAAACTTCGCGTCAGTCGTGCATCAATTACCTGAACCGTACCGGTAAACCATCGACAGCGAAGGCGTCCCAGAATGCCCTGTTTATAAGCATCGGCCGAAAAACTGCAAGAGAATAGCGTTTTTTTGTCACCTGGCGAAAGCGAGCCAGTTGCCTCCGCCACATGTTCGGGTGAAAGTCCACCGGCAGACAAGGATGGCGCGGGCACGTCGCCGGTGTTGGAGCGGTATCCCGTAGCCGGTAGCCAGTTAAGAGCTAGGTGCCTGAGCGGGCTAAGCCTGTAAGGGTTGATTGCTAGGCCAGAAGGTCCGCGCCAAGGGGAATCGTCAACAGAAGCGGGCCTATCCGCCCGCGGGCCAGCGCTGAATGACGCCCGGCTTGCACTGAGCGTCTCGAAGGGTCGGGACGATCACGATGTTGACGCAGTGGCCGCTTGCCTCACAGCCCCCGCACGTCTGCGTCCAGGACGAAGACCGGGCCGGGAAAGACCGTCACGGGCACGCGGTGGCCGACGGCGCCAGCCTTGACGGGTTGTATGCCGGCCCGGACGCAGGCGTTGAATAGGACCGGGCAGCCACAGCTTCT
>CAZSBS010000377.1:0-3236 GCA_964605095.1 uncultured Planctomycetaceae bacterium
GGAGTAGATCAGCCCTTCGAGGCTGGGCCTCAGGCATTCGGCCTCGGCCTGCCACTGTTGGGCGGACCACTGGCTTAGCTGCTTGATGGCGTCGTCAATGGCCAGCACCCCGCAAGCGTCGGCGGCAATGCCAAGTGAGCGGTCGGGCTGTCCGTGATACTGCCGTGCCTTTGCCGCGCACGGCCCGCCAAGCCGGCACGAGGTGCAATTTCGGCCGTTGTCGTGGCGGTCGGGCGGGCAGCGCTCGATGGTCTCCCAGATGTTCCACTTGTGCAGGCGTATGCCGCGCTGGTGGGCCTCGGCGACCAGGCGGCTCATCGGCCCGCCGGCGTGGTGCCACGTCGAGGTGTCGATCGTCCGTGCGGCTGCGCCCGGGCGGCTGGCGAGCATGCCGACCGATGCGGCGAGCACTTCGGGGTCGATCTCGTCCACCTCGTCGCGGAAGAGCCGCTGGACCTTGGCCCCACGGACCCGTTTCTGGCTGGCGGCGAGGATTTCCATGTCGCCATTGTCCAGCCGCGTAAGCTGCCGGCCTGGCTCCTGGGCAAGGCGGTCGCCCAGCAGCCGAACGCACCACTGGGCCCAGTAGGCGTATAGGTGCCGCGCCTGGTCCTCGCTGCCGGACAGCACTCTGGCCCGCAGAGGCACCGGCGAGAAGCGGAACTCCATCGCCGCGATGATCGAGGCCGAGAGTGTTTTCATGCCGCTGCGGTTGGCCCAGACGGCCAGGTCGGCGCCGGGCCGCCGCAAGGCGTCGGTCACGAAGTCCAGCGGCGTCGAGTGGCCGGGCGTGAAGGCCTTGTGCGGCAGCCGCACGCCGAGGCGCTTCTGAACGTATAGCCAGATGTCATCTCGCTCGCAGGGCGGTTTGGCTGACAATGGCCTGTTCCCTTAGTTTTGTCGCACATCGCTCTTGGCAAAACCAATGCGGGCGGGTATTGTTATAGGTGGTGAAGATTGCTTGTTGGCCGTCGCTTAGGTTGCATGAGAAAAGGAGAACGCACCATGGCAGATCTCATTTTCAACAAGGGCAAGGGCACGCTTACCGCATTCGGCAGGGTCTGGAGCGCCGTGGCGGGCGCCACGCAGCTCCAGCCGCTGTCTCCGGGCGCCTATTCGGTCCCGCCCGGGGCGCTGAAGACCGGCACGGAGCCGGCCCAAGGCGTCACCCTCGACACCGCGTACGCCTTCCCGGCATTCAAGGACCGCACGGGCTTCGGCTGGTTCCTCTGGCTTGGCCGGGGCAACTTGGGCATTCACCCGCGGGGCGCGGTTCCGGGCATGCATGGCGGCATCGAGGTTACCAACATCGACACGCGTGCCCTGTTCAATGAACTCCACAAGCGTAACAGCCAGTCTCTGAGCGTCAGCGTCGAGTGAGCCGCTGGCGATCACCCTTCCGGCTGCGGACCGTCGAGTTCGGTGAGGATGCGACGCTTGGCTTCCCGCGGGAGCTTGGCCGGCGCGAATGACGCCGGCTGGGCGGTTGAGTTGCGCCCGGTTCTTGGCGAACTTGGCAGTTCAATATCAAGCGAGCGGTTGAGTATCTCCTTGGCCGCCGACAACGATACCGTGTCGGCCTGGCCCCTGACCGCTTTTTCCATCGCCTTCACGGCGTCGTCCTGAAGCGACGCCAGTTGCCTCAGGGTTCTTTGACGCCTGCACGCAATGGCATGCTCGATGCGGGGAAGCACACCCTTATAATTCCGGCCCTCGAGTATTTCGTTTATCTGGGCCAAGCTGCGGCCATGCCTGGCGGCAAGCGCCGCCGGGGCGAATTTGCCTCCGATGAAGTCCTGCACGAACAGGTCCTCGTCGAGCCGGTTTTGGGGCTTGGCCTGTTTCTTGGCCATGTGTTACTCTCTCCTTAATACATATGGACATTTCGATGGGCGTTTTGGGTAACGAAAATCGGCGGCGCGAAATATTTCTTTGCGTCCCTCGCGTCACCGCTGGGCCGTCCGGTTGTAGATGCGATGGAGGACCTTCGGGTCGAGTTGGGAAAAGCAGACCATTCGCTTGTTCTGGCGGGCGGTTCGTGTGACGTATTTCCACACGGCCGCGTTGGCGTCGTTACCGGCCAGGTGGGCGGCCCAGGCCTCTTGGGCGGCGTCGTCCATAAGTTGACGCGGTATGCGGCGAATGGTTCCATGCCGCAGCGACGGCGGCATCGCGGGCAGCGTATTGGGTTTCATGGGGCATCCTTGGAAGAAGTAAGAAGTAGTGAGGAAGTAGTAGTTAGGGAAGAAACAGAAGAAGTAAGAAGAAGTCAGGAAGTAGTAGTCAGGGAAGATGCCCGGAAAAGTCCGCTGTTAGGGAAACGGCTACGAGGTCTCCCCCTAACTCCTATTTCCTAACTACTACTTGCTTCTTCTTACTTCCCTAGCCGGGCGGCAGCCCGATTGATGAGCCAATCAGGGGCCATTTCCGGGCGCTGGCGGGCTTGGCGAATCCAGTTGTGGAGCGTCTTGCGGCATATCCCAGCCAAGTTGGCCGCCTCCTGGTAAGAGAAGCCCTGGCAGAGAAGGAACAGGGCCGAGTCGATCTGCCGCCAATTGCCGCCGCGTGAGAGGACCTGGATCATGGATGCCCACTCACTGGCCCAGCAGTCGAAGCACATCTGTTGCGGGGCATGGCCGGCGGGTCCGTGGTAGAGCGGGTCGCCGTAGCGGCCCTTGCAGACGGGGCAAACGAAGGCCCCGCCCGCTGGGCTCTGCTCGCGGGTTCGCCCGTAGAGCCTTTGGCCCCCAACGGCGGCTCCGGGGATCCGGGCCTTGGAGCTTGCCCGCGAGGCGGGGATTACGAATGACTTTGTGGGACTTGTCAAACTGACCATCTCTGTTCTCCTGTCCTGCCCGGTTGGGCAATATCCTGGCCACGCCCCGGCGGCGCGCGGAGGGACCCCGCCACGTTGTCATGGGTCCTCCCGCCGGCCGGCCCGCGCGGATTATTCGGTGGATTGGGCGCCATGCTTCCAGCCTTGGGGAAGCATGTTTCCGCAGGACATGCTTCCGAAGACGCCAAGCATGGCACCCATCACAATGACGTTTTACGGAGCGCTAGGCGTGCAGATGCACGGGTACTCCAGGCACTCGCTGCAGCGGATCATGTCGTCGAACAACTCGCGGACTCCGCAGTCCGGACAGACGACGACGTACTCATCCGGCTCGCACATCTCGGCCGCGACGTGGCGGATGCCTTGGAGGCTCCGCCGCAGGTAGCGGTCGGTCCTTAGC
>CAZSBS010000378.1:0-3215 GCA_964605095.1 uncultured Planctomycetaceae bacterium
GCCGTCCGTCAGGCAGATGTCGCGGCTGTCGATCATATTCCCCACCACCTTTTGCTGCCGGCAACGGCGTGATTCAGCACCAGCGCGGCGCCCGCCATGGCGATCATGACCATGGTGGCCGCCAGGGCAACCTCGAGGCCGCCGGTGGAAACTTCGAGATAGATGGTGTTCGGCAGGACCTCGCTTTTTCCGCGTACGCAGCCGACGAAGACCATCAGGGGTCCGTAGAGTCCCACGGCCCTTGCCCACGCCATGACGCACCCGGCCAGCACTCCGCCGCGAGCCATAGGCAGGGCGACCTTCCAGAACGCCTGCCAGCGCGTGCAGCCAAGAGTCAGCGCGAGGTCTTCCAGGCGCCTGTCCACGCCCTCGAAGGCCGCCTTCGCCGCACGGATGGCGAACGGGGCGCTGAGCAGGAACTGGCACAGGACGATCCCGGCCGCGGCGTTGCGGTCCAGGCCGACGGCGTCCATCCGCTCGCCCAGCCAGCGCCCAGGCGTGCTGGCGAAGAGCACCAGCAGCGAGACGCCTATGGCAAGCGGAGGCATGACGATCGGCATGTCGATGATGGTGTCGATAACGGCGTGGCCGAAGAAACGGTAGCGGCTGAGCGCGTAGCCGGCGGGGATGCAGAACAGCACGACCAGGCCGAGTGTGGTCAGGCTCGTGACGGCAGAGAGCTTCATCGCCGCGACGACCAGCGGCTTGTGGAAAAGCTCGACGAGCGTGGCGAAGTGGAAGAACCGGCTGAAGATGTTCGCGATAATGATCGCCAGCACCATTCCGGCAAACGCGGCCAGGAAGGACAGCGTCACTACGGCCAGTCCGTAGCGGCGGATGATTCGCAGGGGCGACCACCGCGGCGGGGCGAGCGCGGCCGGGCCGGCGGGGTCGTTGTCGGCGCGGGTGATTTCGTCGGGAGATGCCATGATGTCAGTGGGGCGGTTTCAGGCGCCTGCTCCGGCGGGCGCGTCGATGGTGTACTGGTGGCGTTTGAATATCTCCCGGCCCCGCGGCCCGGCGAGCCAGGCCATGAACTGCTTTGCCAGCGGCTTGTTTCGGGAGTACTTCAGCAGTCCGACGGCCACCTTGGAGTAGATGTTCTGCGCGGGGGGGATCGGGACGACGTCGACGTCCTTTGCGAACTGGACGGCTACGGCGTTCCAGACGATTGCCGCGTCAACGGAGTTGGTCTGCACCTTTACGCCAAGCTCGTTGACCGTCATTGACGAGTAAACGGTCCTGGCCTTGATGACGTTGGGGGCGATGTTGTTCTTTGCCCAAAGCTGCTCGCAAAGCCTGCCGACCTGGCAGGCATCGGGGTTGCCCATTCCGAGCTTGATTCCGGGTGCGGTCAGGTCGGCCAGCGTTGCGATTTTCCTGGGATTGCCCTTCTGGACGATGATTACCGGCACGAACCAGGCGATTGTCCGGCGGTCTTCGACCGAGCCGTCGGTCGCCAGCATGTCGAGGTACCCCACGTCGCCGGGCATGAACAGGTCGCCCTGCTGCTTGAGGCGGATGGCGCTTATGAGCGTGCCGCTGCCCTGGTAGCTGGCCTCGATCCTAGCGCCGGTCTGCTTCTCGAAGACCCTGACGGCGTCCTCCATTGCCACCCGAAGGCCCGCCCCGCAGTGCAACGAGAGCGCGCCGGTCACCAGCGAGTCCGGCACGGGCGAGAAACCGAAGTCGTCGACGAACACCGACCGGTGCGCGACAGCGAACTCGGCGAACTTCCCGGCGGCGCCTGGCTGCTTCGAGCACTTCAGCGATGCGATGGTTACCTTGATCCGGCCGATGTCGTAAGACTTGTTCGTAGCGCTGGTGACCGCGTCGACGCCGGGAATTGCCGCGTACTGCGGATCGATCGTCACGACGTCGAGCTTGTCCTTGCGGAGGAAGGCAACCGCATCCCAGATGATCGCCGCGTTGACGTCGCCGATGCTCACCCAATTGGCCACGGCCCCGCCGCCCCGGCTACGTTTGACGATGTTCGCCTCGATCTGCTCGCGAAGCCCGGCTTTGCCGAAGATAACCGGCAGAATGCGACCGACTGTGGACTTCTCCGGGTCCGACATCCCCAACTTGAGCCCAGGCCGCGCCAGGTCCTTGACCGACTTGATGTTCTTGGGGTTGCCCTTGGGCACGACAATCACCGGGGTGACCACCGCCATCGTCCAGCCCTGGTGGCCCAGGCCCTTGGCCATGAGCATGTCAAGGAATGGGTCGTGGCTGACGTACAGGTCGCCAACCTCCTGTGTCTGGATGCGGATCATCAACGCGCCGCTGTCGGCCGAGTCCAACTCGACCTTCTGGCCGGTCTGCGCCTCGTAGAGCCTGGCGATCTTCTCCATTGCCGGCAGCATGGTCCCGCCGACGTAGCAGTGCAGCGGTTTGCCGGCCTGGGATTTGCCCGAGTTGTTCTTGCCGCACCCGGCTGACAGCGCCCCGGCCAGGACCAGGCAGGCTGCCGATACGACTATTTTCGCGTTTGCCATGTTCAGCCTTTCTCCATTAGGACTTCAGGATATTCAACGCCCCCCCCGGGCGGTTAACTACCGTAATCCGGAGACATCCATGCTATCCGCCCGCCAAGGCAAGTGCAAAACCTTGCGCGGCCAGGCGTTCGCGGCGGCGCACCGGTTGGCCGATTTCCGGCCCTGTTTGAGCCGTATTCCCGCCCGAAATCACCGGCCCGGAATTGCCTTGCCGGGGCGGTGGGGTCGCGTGGCTGTGTCAGGCTCACTCGGCGCCGAGGAGCCAGCAGTTCACGTTGGTGATGACGACGAGCGCCGTTCAGTTGGGTCCGGTCAAACGCGCCACGAATGGCCGCCCAGGCCACCAGGCTTCTGCCCCGTACCGGCTGTGGCACAACATCAGGCACTTCCGGTCTAGTCATTCGGGCCAAGCGGTATGCCGTCGATCTGCTTGAGCGCTCGTTGGGCGCTGATGCGGATGGCGGGGATGGAATCCCGCGTGCAGTTGGCGACAGCGGCGCGTGCGGATGCGGCGGCGGGGCCGATCTGGCCCAGCGCCGTCACAGCCGACTGGCGCACCGACGCATCATCGTCGCCCGTCAGAGCCGCCAGTTGCCCCACGGCCGGGGCGGCGCCCGGGCCTATGTTGCCCAGCGCCCAGGCGGCCTCGCCGCGGTTTCTGGCCTGCGAGGCATTCAACTGGCCCATCAGTTCGTTGATCGCCGCGGAGGCATGGGG
>CAZSBS010000379.1:0-3196 GCA_964605095.1 uncultured Planctomycetaceae bacterium
CGTGTGGCAGGAATGGCTTGGCGACCCACTGATGGGCCAGCCGGCCATCGCAGACGGGCGCCTGTTCATGGCCTACCCGTCCCGCCATGAAAGGCCGGTACTCCGACCGGACATGACGCCCAAGGAAAGAAAGGCGGAAATAGACGCCGCTAGAGGCAAGCGCCGCGACAGGTTCCAGCACATGCTGCTCTGCGCGGACCTGCGGACGGGAGAGCACCTCTGGGAGCAGGAGATCAGCGGCGACGTGATCGTGGCGCCCGTGGTGGATGGGGGGCAGGTGTTCCTGACCTGCTTCGATGGTACCTCCTACTGCCTCGATGCCGCTGACGGCACGGTCATCTGGCACCGCGACAACGCGGGCACCAGCTCGCCGCTGGTCGTCGGAGGCAGGGTCATCACGACGGAGAAGGAAGAGCAGAACGGGCGGGTGTTGGAGCGGATGTGGCGGAGTCACCGCGGCACCGGGGCCTATGCGGACCCGGAAAGTCTTTCCACCCGGAGTGCGGAATACCTTCACGTGACCCGCGGCGGCGGGTCGTCGCTCCGCGCTGCGGCCGCCTCGGAGCTTGACTCCGGCGTAGGCTTTGCCGCCGCGCCTCAATCGTCGAAGCTTGGCGCGGCTGCCAGGCACCTGGGTGTGTCGACGGTCTCTGGGGCCTGGGCATTCCAGGGGTCTCGCCCGGTTTACAGTCGCGGCCACATTCTGGGCGCGCAAGGGCGAAACATCTACAGTATTCGCGACGATGAGAAGGGCACGCCCCTATGGGAGGCGGAGGTCTGCGGCTCGACCATCGACCCGGAGGACCAGGTCTTCCTGCCGCCCTCCCTCGGCCGGGAGCAGATGTACGTGGCCAGCACCGTCGGGCACGTGGTCGCTTTGAGGCCGGACGACGGCAAGGTCAGCATGATGTACGCTTTGCATAGGCCGATCTGCTTCCAGCCCTCGCTGGCATGCGGGCGCATCTACCTGGGCACCGGGGACGGCGGACTTATCTGCCTGGAGTCGGGACAGGACGACGCCGATGGCTGGCACATGTGGGGCGGCAACGCCCAACATAACCGCAGGACATAGAAAGTTAGTTCAGGCCACCGTTCATTCGTGGCCGCTTGACGAAGGGTAGTCCGAACGGCATCATTACCGGCAGAATCATGGCCATTGAATTGAGACTGCCTGTAGCAGGGCGGTAGGACGTATGAGAGTACTGACCGGGGGTGGCTATTGGGCGGCAGCCAGATGGAAGGATGGCACAATTCATGAGCAGGGAGCCGATCCCAACCTGGTTCTTCGTTCTGGTGGTTGTCCGATCAGCGGACCGATTCCTATTGGTCCAGGAACGCAAACATGGCCAGCTTTGGTACCTGCCCGCTGGCCGAGTCGAGCCGGGGGAGCGGATTTTCGAGGCAGCTCACAGGGAGACGATGGAAGAGGCCGGGATCCCGATTGAACTGACGGGTGTGCTCAAGGTTCAGCACACCATCGTGCCGGCTGTCGGGGCCCGTGTTCGTGTGATTCTGACGGCAAGGCCACGAGACGCCACGCCGCCCAAGAGCGTGGCTGACGAGGAATCTCTACAAGCCGCCTGGGTGAGCCTGGAAGGGCTGGGCCAAGTTCGGCTGCGAGGACAAGAGGTCAAAGAGATTATTGAGGCAGTTGCCTCAGGGGCGGTAGTCTACCCGCTATCGCTTCTCGGCGAGGAAGGCTGAGCCTCGGTGTCCCCGAACAGCCCGCCGGGAAAACTGAACGTGGCGGCGCAGAAGCATGGATCAAGAGTGAGCCTGTCAGGCCGGCCGCGCATCGCTGGCAGCGGACAGCGTCGGCGAGAAAGAAGGCGAAACAATGAGAACCATTACCTTGGTCATCCTGCTCGGTATTACGGGCTGCACTCAGTCCTATTCCGGAAATGGGGCAGTTACGCCTGATGGACAGACTTCGACACAACTCCCGCGTGATGATGGTGGGCCGTATTCCAGGGATCGCGAAGAGAACCTTGTGAAGTCTTGGAGAAAAGAGTGTGGCCGCAGGAGAAGCCGGGCACTTAGTCAGGGAGTCATGTACGATGCCGGTGGGCCCGACAAACTCGTTGTCGTCCAGGTCACCAACCTGAATGGTGAACCCTTGCCGAATGCGGTAATGGAGGTGCAAGTCTATTATGAAGGAGAAAACGGGAATCACGGGAACGCTTCGGCGGATGCACCGGGCATGATCAGGTGCTATTCACCTGGGTGGTTTGGGCCAGAGCGGATGGAGATCTACGTTGTGAGCGCCCCGGGTTACCAGCCGCGGAGAGTGGTGAACGTGGAGCCCAGTGAAGCTGAACGTGCGAGATACCGGCAATCGCTGATCAGGGAGGAGAGCCGCCGGCCCCCGGTTATCCTGGAGAAGCAACCGACCCGGCCAATAGGCAACGAAGATGCGGGGCCGACGACAAGCAGAAACCGCCGCGATAAGCCATGCCTTGAGCTTTCGCGAAAGATCATCTTGGAGAGGGTACCCTGACCAAAGCTGGCCGGGAGCCATGATTGCCGCTGCAAAGGCTGGCGCCACTCGTAACGGCTACCGCTTATTGCCGTTTCCCGCTGTAGGACTTCCAGTGAGTTATCAGGAAATGCCGCATTGCCACGCCCGGCTGGAAAGGCGGATAGACCTGCGAGAACATTGCTCGCGCTTCGTCGGCGTTCATGGCTGGCAAGGCGTCTGTACGCGACGCCATGTAGAGTAGCGCGATGGTCGCAGACCTGGACTGCCCATGATTGCAGTGTACGAGTACTCGGCAGCCCGAGGCCAAACCCTCTTCGCTGAAATCGAGTGCCTGAGCATGGTAGCTGCGCATATCGGGACAGACAACCGGATGGGGATGGAACCAGTAGCCCCGCCCGTTCACATGAGCGCTTCGATGAGCTTTGCAGCGGCTGCGCGAATAATGGCATCGTCGGCCGGGATGTCTATTCCAGTGAGTCTCTTGAAGGACATGGCCTCTGTTTGCAGGAAATACCGTGGCGGGGATTTGCTCACGTTTTCGCAATCCAGATGCTCCAGCAGCCCGGCAATGGAATCCGCGATGCGCAGGATCTTATCCGTGTTGAGCCGATCCAGCGTGTCGGTCGGCTGATGGTAGTGCTTCCACCAGCCACAGGAGAGGAACAGGAACGCCGCTCCGGCCATGCGGAAGGCGTGGTGATCCGACATGTCGCCTAT
>CAZSBS010000380.1:0-3168 GCA_964605095.1 uncultured Planctomycetaceae bacterium
GACCGCCACGACAACGGCCGAAACTGCACCTCGTGCCGGCTCGGCGAACCCTGCCTGGCCAAGGCTCGGCAGTATCACGGACAGAGCGATCGCGCACTCGGCATCGCCGCCGACGCCTGCGGTGTGCTGGCCATAGACGACGCCATCAAGCAGCTAAGCCAGTGGTCCAAGCAGCAATGGCAGGCCGAGGCCGAGTGCCAAAGGCCCAGCCTCGAAGGGCTGATCTACCCCGCGTTCGACCGACGCATGCACGTGGACCGCGAGCTTGTCCTCCGGCCGGAACTGCCGACTTGGCGGGCTATCGACTGGGGCTTCAACGAGTTCGTCTGCCTGTGGATCCAGGCCGACAAGGCCGGCACGCTCTACGTGGTGGATGAGTATTGCAGTCGGCACACGACCACGACCGACAACGCCCGCAACGTGCTGGCCCGCCACGACCCAAAGAACATCCGCGTCGAGGCCACGTACTGCGACCCCGCCGGAACCAGCCGAAACGACCAGACCGGCTACAGCGACGTGCAGGTCTTCGAGTCCATGGGAATACCGTGCAGCTACGCGACCTCGCCGTGGGCAAGGGAGGTCCGCAACGGGATCAACCTGCTGCGGTCATACCTCCAGCCGGCGGCAGGCCCGCCGCGGCTGAAGGTCGCCGCGAGCTGCACCAGGCTCATCGAGGCATTCGAGACCTACCGCAGCCGGCAGGTCAACGGCCAATACGTGGACGAGCCCGTAAAGCCCCAGCCGTGCGACCACACGATGGACGCCCTGAGATACTTCGCCGTAAACCGCTGCGCACCCAGCCGCACCGAGACGCGGCGGATGAGCTACGTGTGAAGAGAAGATAGTAGCCAGTAGCCGGTAGCCGGGAAAAGAAGCAGTAGCCGGTAGCCGGTAGCCGGTAGCCGGTAGCCAGTTGGGAAAAGGAAAGAGCCAGTAACTGGCTTGCCTCCCCACCGGCTACCGGCTACGGGCTACCGGCTACCAAAGGTACCAGCTACCAATCCCATGGAGATCCAATGGACCCCGACTTCAACCCGTTCGACGAAGGGCCGCTGGCGCGGCTTCACAGGCCGCGGTGGCAGCTTGAGACCGACGCGGCCGAGATGACCCTCGACGTGCTCGAACGCGGAACCTACCTGCCGCGGTTCTCGCCCAGCGAGCACGACGACGACTATGCCTATCGCCGCCAGATGTGCGTGCCGCTGGACATGTGCCGCGACGGCGTGCGCATCCGCGTGGACAACCTCTGGCGGACCGCTCCCAAACGCACGGTCGATCCAGCCAGCAGGTACCGCGACATCATCGAGCCGCTCATCCACGACGCCGACGGCGACGGCATATCGCTCGACGCGTTCATGCGGCGGGCCGTGTGGAATCACTACGTTACCGGCGTGGACATCGTCACGCAGGTGGCCGACGCGCCGCAAGGCGCGGAAATCCGCACGCGGCGCGACCAGACCGCCTTGGGCGTACGTCCGTACTTCATGCAGTTCACCCCGCTGGAGCGCCCGGACTGGGCCTGCAACGGCTCGCGGAACTTCACGTGGGTCCGTTACTGCCTTGGCCGGACCGCCGCGGCCGACGAGTTGGCCGGCCAGGGCGGCGAGTCCGCGGACTTCCTTACACTCTCGTCCGACGGATACCGGCTGTGGCGAGCCTCTTGCCAAGACAGTCAAGAGAGCCCGAGCGGCAACCAGGCCGGCGATGCCGCCGACGCATCCGCCGACGTGGTCCTCCTGCGAGAGGGCACGCACCCGCTGGGCCAGACGCCCGTGGTAAAGTTCTACTTCTCGGAGTCGCAGAAGCCCGGCTGCGGCGGCGTGCCGCTCTCGCTGGTCACCCGTCCGGCCCTTGTGGCCCGCGTGGCCATGAACCTCAAGAGCCAGGCCGACTCCGAACTCCTGGCGTCCGTGCCGAGATGGCTGGCCACCGGCTTCCAGAAGGGCGAACTGCCGGACACCTACGGCGGCGGGATGCTCATCAGCGCCCAGGACCCATCGGCTACGCTGCGGGTCGTACAGGGCGACGTCGGGCACATCATCGAGAAGCGCCAGTGGCTGCTGCTGTACCTCGGCGAGATCCTCCGGCTGCTGAAGTTCCGCGGCGGAATGGCGGAGATAAACGCCTCCGCCGGCAGCGGGCTGAAACTGGCCATGGAGCGGACCGACCTGGACAACGAGCTTCGCGCCACGGCCTCTCAGTGCGAGCGGGCGGAACTGGAGATGATGCGCCAGGCCGTCGTGCTCGCCACGGGCGATTTTATCGCCCCGCACGAGGCGGCCGGGATGCTCGGCTACAGCGTGACGTACAACCGCGACTTCGTCCTGGAGCCCGTCGGAGAGATGCTCGACAACATCCGCACATGGGTCGCCGGCTGCGGGGCGGTGTCGGCGTCACTGACGGAGGTCACTCGAGAGATGACTCGCCAACTCGCCAACATGCTAGTCCGCGACGGCTCGCCTCAGCATGAGCGAATCTCCGAGCAGATCGACAATGCTCCGCTGGGGCGATAACAGACAAACGGCGGAACCCGTCAAGAACGGCGGAACAAGGAACCAGGTGAATCAGGAAATCTGGGGAGAAGCAGATTTCCGTTCCGCAGTTTATGCTGTTCCGGGTTCCATGTTCCCGGTTCCAGGTTCCGCTTTTCTTCCCAAAGGGAAACCAGTCCCCATGGATCAAACTCAATCAGCAGAGATTCAGCAGACTCACGATTTGTTTGCGGATGCACCGCCCGGCGGGCCAGGACAGGTCACGCCCGGCGGCGGGGCGGATGCCCCGCAAAACGAACCCGGCGCGGCGGCCCAGGGCGCTGGCGGCAGAGATGCCGCCGACGCCGACGTGGTCTCCCGCGCCGAGTTCAGCAAGGTCGTCGGCCAGAGGCAGGCGGCCAAGGAGAAGGTTCGGCAACTGACGGCCCAGGTGGATCAACTGCTGGCCCGCCTTGGGCGGATGGCCGAGCAGCAAGACCGGCGCGGCTTGCAGGATGGCAAGCCCGCCCGGCAGCCGGCGGAGATGGCGGAGATAAAAACGCCCGCCGACTCTCAGGCAGCGGACCTCCAGGCTGTTCAAGAGCATCTTCCCGACCCTGCCAAGGCCCAAGCCGTGCCTAACGACAGGCAGGTCGAGGCCCTTCGCGGGCGAAAGGAAATGCTCGAAAAACGCCTG
>CAZSBS010000381.1:0-3083 GCA_964605095.1 uncultured Planctomycetaceae bacterium
CCGCGGCCGGGCCGGAGTCCGAACTTCGCTACGTGGTTGACGGCGGGGTGTTGACCATCTCCACCAAGGCGGACCTGGCGAGGGAGCCCATCCGCCGGATATACGACGTTCGCGACCTGGTCGATCTGGCGATGGAGGGCGATTTGCTCCCGGGAGACGGCTCGGACGCGGTTCTTCGCCTGCGGGAGATGGTCCGAGACAAGGCGATGGGGGAGATCGTTTCCCTGATCCGGAATTCCATCGACCGCGAGTCGTGGGCCGATCCGACGACCGGCCCGACGGCCGGGACGCCTGGCTTTGTCCAAGCCATGAGCGGACTGCTGGTTGTCACCCAGACGCCCGAGAACCATCAGGCCCTGGCTGAGCTTCTTGAGAAAGTCCGCAAGGCCCTGGCAGCCCAGCGCCGCCCGACCGAGGCGCCGACTGCGGCCCCGACTGAGCCCGACGCCGACGCGGCCGTGCGAGACAAGCTAACGCGGAAGATCGAGCGGTTCAGCTTCACGGACATCGACTTGAGTGACGTTATCACGTTCCTCCGCGAGTACTCCGACGCGAACTTATACGTCAACTGGCGAGCCTTGACGCAGGCGGGCATCGAGCCGACGACGAAAGTCAGCGTTGACGTCCGCGAGATTACCGTCAAGGGAGCTCTGGACCTGGTGCTGCGGAAAGTCAGCGGTTCCGGCCCCGCGGCCGGGCGAGAGACCGAGCTTCGCTGGGTGATTGAAGACGGGGTGCTGATAATCTCGACCAGGGCGGACCTTGCCAGGGACAGGGAGCCCATCCGCCGGGTGTACGACGTTCGCGACCTGCTGGCGCGGGTGCAGGACTTCGGCGGGCCTGGCGCCGAGTTGGCACAGGGCGGCTTCGGCTTCGCCGGGCAGGGCATCTTCACCATGCAGCATGTCTCGGCCGCTCGGCGGCAGGCGGAGAGGGCCAACGAGACCTTGCTGGAGAACCTCTTCGCGCTGATTCGAAAGACCATCGACCCCGAGTCGTGGGCCGATCCGTCGAGCGGCCCGACGGCTGGAACTCCCGGCTACGTCCAGGCCCTGAACGGATTGCTGGTGATCGCCCAGTCGGCCGAGAACCAGCAGGCCGTGGCTGAGCTTATAGAGAACCTCCGCCAGGCCAAGGCTGCCCAGTACCGCCCGGCCGCGGCGGGCGCACGCGGCGCGGGCAGCACTGGCGGTGGTCAAGGCGCCGTCGCGCGTCAGCCGGCGGCCCCCGCCCAGCCAAGCGCCCAGCCCGCCCAGCCGGATGCCGGCGTCGTCACGCGGACGTACGACGTTCGCGATCTGGCGATTGCGTCGGACGGCAAGCAGACGGCCGACGACATCAACCGCCGGGCCGAGGACCTGGCGGCAAAGGCCCGGGCCGCCATCGGCTCGCCCGATGGCCGGGGCGGGAGGGTCGATGTAGACAACGGGCGGCTTGTCGTCACGGCCGCACCGGGCGGGCAGTGGTCGGCCCAGCAATTGCTGGCGCGGTTTCGCGAGATTCGCGGCCCGCAGGTGGAAATAAGCAGCAACATCTCCGGCCAGCAGGCTCGCGGGCTGGTAAAGACCGGCGCCGGCACGGCGGTCAACACGGGCGGGACTTTCCTGGGCGACACCCAAGTGGACTTCCTTGTCGCCGCGACGGCCGGGGGGGCAAGCGAGGCGTCTAAGGCCCAGTTCGAGGCCTTCATCCGGAAAAACTACGACTGGCAGATCAGCGGGACCGACACATGGACCGGCGCGTCGATTCCCGCCGCCGGCGGCAGCGTTTGGGGCGTGCCCGGTGGCGTGCAGGCTGTTGAGCAGAACCTCGCCACAAAACTAGCGTCGAACATTGGTCAAAGCACGATCGTCAACAGCAGAAACATCGCCGTCACGCCGGCTGAGGCATCTCAACTGGGCATCGAGTTCCAGCAGGGCGTCAACAGCCTCCGCTATGCGACGGTGGACGAGGCCCAGTTGCGGACTCTGCGGCAGTTGGCGGGTCGGCAGGACGAACCGGCCTCGGCCGTGGCGGCCAATCCGCGGCTTCAGAACACCATCGTCGGCACCGAGGCCCTGCTTGCCGGCGGGCAGCGGGCCTACGTGGCTCGCGCCCTCGAGGGCAGCAACACGTTTGATATTGCGGGCAACCCCATCGACCTGTCGCACGAGAAGTACATCCTCCTCGACGCCGGCGGATACGTCACCGCCGCCAAGGCAAGCCAGATGCAGCATTGGACGCAACAAGTAAAACAGGAGGACGTCGGATTCGCCGACGTGCCTCAGGAATTGAACGTGCCCCACGTGGGCAATCTTGTAAGGTTCGAGAAGACGCTGATTCGCCCAACCGACCGGCTGACGATCCGCGCCGAATACACTTGGAAAGGAGCTGTCAAATGAAACGCACGATGATCCTTGGAACACTGGCTGCTGTCATGCTGGGCACTGTGATGCTGGCCGCCACTGCCGGCTTTGCCGCCGACGCCACCGCCGATTCCGGCTCGAAGGTGACGCTCACCTGGCCGGAGTTCGTCAAGATAACGGGCTACGACCCCATGAAAAAGGGCGGGCAGACGCTCAGCATACCCTGGGCGGACGTGCAGAAGCTCCTCGGCGTGGAGGTCACGGGCGTCGGCGCGGGCACGATCGTCGACCTGCCCTGGCAGGACTTCAAGGCGCTGCTCGATTGGTCCATCCAGCGCGAGGCCGGCAAGGAAGCACCGGCGCCGGTAGACTTCATCGTCACCTCCAGCCGCTACGACGGTACGCTGTCGGGCGACTCAGCCTCGATGAAGCTCACCGCGAAGATCAACATCCTCCGCAAGAAAGGCTGGAAGACGATCCCCGTGCTGCCGCTGACGGTCGCGCTGGGCCAGACCACGCTGCCAAAGGGCGTGTTCCTAAGTGCCAGCGGCGGGGCCTACATGCTGCTGACGGAGGAAACCGGCGAGATCGACGTGGTCATCCCGTTCTCGGTAGCAGTGCAGACCAGCGGCGGGACCAACACCGTGTCCTTCGCCCGCGTGCTGCCCAGTTCCGGCATCGTCGACCTGACGGTCGACCAGGAAAACGTCGACGTCAAGGTCGCCGGCGCACAGTCGC
>CAZSBS010000382.1:0-3082 GCA_964605095.1 uncultured Planctomycetaceae bacterium
CTCCGGCCAACGATGTCGCCGCTTTCCAGCGTGTCGCGACGTGAGTCCCAACGGGTAACCCAACGCGATCCGCGATCACAGGGCACTTGGCCTTGAAAAGGAAGTAGATGTTGGCCGGCTCGTCGCTGAGCGTCTCGAAGTTGCCCTGACCCTTGGCGATGATCAGATCAGCACTGCCAAAATGCCGCCGAAAACCTTCGCTACAGTCGCTCAGGACCGTGCCTGGGGCATCCGAGCCATTGTCGATAACCTTTACCATGTCGCACAGCCCAGCCGCCTCGGCATCGGCCATTGTGGCGTCGTTCAAAATGGGGCCGCCGCGTACAGCCAAGGTCATGCGTTCGGCCGGCAACTGCTCGATCAGCAGCCGATCAAGAACGATCTCGCCCGCGTTGTCCGCTAGATACAGGACGTCGTTGGCCACATGTATCGCTTCACGGAACCCCTCCACGTCACCGTGGAACGGTTCATTCAGCGCGCCGGTCACAGCCTGGCGAGCTTCATTCTCTGTGATGCCGCCGTTGACGCCCAGGTCGATCACGTTTCCGGCGATGGCCAGGCGAAGCGCGATGGCCAGCGGGTCAGCAGCTTCTCGCACCTTCGCCGACAGCCCCGGCAGCATGTCCAGCGTCATCCGATTGAAGCGGTCCTTCACGGCCCGATACGGATCGTAGATGCCCGTGAGTTCTCGTAGACGGCGGTGAATACGCTGGGCGACCACAGGCGGGCACTGGGCAAAGTCCATCTCGGCAGCCCAGCGCAGCACGTCGCGAACTATTTGCTCATGTACGGCTGGATCGTCCGTCACAAACCGAGCCGCTTCCAATGCCTGGCGGGCAAAACATGGAATGCAGTCCAAGGAAGTACGCATGTTCGACTACACCCAGTGTCCTTCGACATCGGCTCCGTTGGATTGCTTGAGCTTGCCCGCCTTGAATTGCTCGACGGCCTCAGCAACGGTCCCCGTGGCGCCGGTGTAGACCTTGACGCCGCCAGCCTGGAGGGTCGCGAACGCCTTGGGCCCGACGTGGCCGGTGATAACCACCTCGGGGCCAAGTTCGACCACGTTCCTGCCGGCCTGGATGCCCGCGCCCTGAGCGGCGTTGAGGTTCTGCGTGTTGTCCGTGGCCGAGAACTGCCCCGTCTGGGTATCGATGACGATGAAGCACTTCGCTCGACCAAAGCGAGGATCGATGCTCGATCGAAGATCGGGGCCCTGCGATGTCACTGCCAGTTTCATGTTGGTATGCTCCTTCCTGCTTGCTCCTACCCTTGCAAGGGGCATACCAGAAGGTGATCACAGATGTGAGCAAATCTTAACCATGTAGATTACAAAGTGTTATGGACTGATGTTGGCTTGGGGATGCATCGGCCTCATACGGGCGAGCCTCGCACAACATTGCAATACGCAATGTTACCGTCGTCGCCCGCGCCCGTCGATGTCGGGGGTGTCGATGCCCAGTGCCTTGATCTTTCGAAAGAGAGTGCTGGTGTCGATGCTCAGATCGCGGGCCGCCCGTTTGCGATTGCCTTTATGTCGCCGCAGGGCCTCGGCGACCAGGTGTTTCTCCATCGCCGCCAGGCTCATCGCCCCCATGTCCCCGCCGACTGTTGCCCCCGCCGGCCGCAGTTCAGGCGGCAGATGATGCAGTTCAATAAGTCCGCCCCGGCACAGCACGAACGCTTGCTCAATGATGTTCTCCAACTCGCGCACGTTGCCGGGGTAGTCGTGGTCCATCAACCGGGCCAGAACCTCGTTGGACACGCCGGCAATGTTCTTGCCCTGAAGACGGTTGAACTTCGACACCAAGTGATTGACCAGCAGCGGGATGTCCTCGCGTCGCTGGGCCAGGCCGGGCAGCCGCAGGTGGATCACGCGGATGCGATAGAACAGGTCTTCGCGGAAACTGCCTTCCCGCACGAGCTTCGAGAGATCCCTGTTGGTGGCCGCCACCACGCGAACGTCCACCTTTATCGGCTCGACCCCGCCCAGCGGCTCGATGGTTCGCTCTTGGAGCACGCGCAGCAGACGCACCTGCATGGCCGGCGAAATATCACCGATCTCGTCCAGGAAGATCGTGCCGCCGTCGGCCAGTGCGAACCGGCCAGGCTTGTCGCGCTTGGCGTCGGTAAATGCCCCAGCCTTGTAACCAAAAAGCTCGCTCTCCAGCAGCGTGTCCGGCAAGGCGGCGCAGTTGATGGCCACGAAACGCTTTTTCCTGCGCGGCGAGAGGTTGTGGATGGCCCTGGCGAAGAGCTCCTTGCCCGTGCCGCTGGAGCCCTCAATGAGGACGGTGCTGCTGCTGGCGGCAATCTGCGGAAGTATCTCGAACAACTGCATCATGGCTGGACTTCGGCCGACGATATCCTCAAAAGTGTAGCGGCTTTTGAGTTCTTTCTGGAGCTGCTCGATCTGGCTGAGGTCCTGGAACGTCTCCACGCCGCCGATGACCTGCCCGGCCTCGTCCTTCAATATCGCAGTGGAGATGCGGATAGGCACACGACCGCCGCCGCTGGTGACGATGTGGGCCGTCGCGTTCACCACGGGTTTACCGGTTCCAAGGGTCTTCTTCAGGGCGCAGGCGGTCTCGCAAATGTTGGCGCGGAATACCTCGCAGCAGGGCTTGCCGATGGCGTCCTGTGGACGAACGCCGGTGATCCGCTCGGCCGCCCGGTTAAAGGCTGTGATCCGCCAATCCAAATCAACGCTAAACACGCCCTCGTTGATGGAGTCCAGAATAACGTCTTGCCGTCTGTCGCTTGATTTCTCAACCATCGTTTTCCTCACGCCATGCCTAATGATACCATCTAAGATTGCATAATGCAAGCTCACGACTACTGACATACTTGCAGTTTGCCCTTTTGCCGTTGTGAGGAAGCTTGCTCGCTTGTGCAGCAAGCAGCGCTATTACCAAGCCTTGCGAGAACACCCCGATCCATATTTGGCTCTGGCACGCCGGTTGAATAGGTGTTCTGTCGATGAAGGTCACGATCCCATATTGGCAAGGGCGGGTTTCCCCGGTCCTAGACGTGGCAGGGAGATTCCTGCTGGTGGACCTGGACGAAGGCCGGGAGGTTTCCC
>CAZSBS010000383.1:0-2970 GCA_964605095.1 uncultured Planctomycetaceae bacterium
TCCCGCTCATCGAACCGGACGTGCGGATTTCCCGCATCCGGCTCTCGGACAAGGCTTCATGCGTTCGCACGCGGATAGCTGCGCGGAAGCAAGGGCAGTCGCACCAAACCGAGATGCTCGGTCAGGTACCGGCATGGGTAGCGTGTGTACCCGCCGCTCGACACCTTGTGCTTCGCGCACAGCCACCGGCGGAGCCGCGACGTTACATGCGGCTTAAGGGCGGGTGGCGATCTCGGCAACCAGTTCCGCCGGGGGCCTGGGCGTCGCGCCTTTCCGCGAGCATACGAACGCGGCCAGGCGATTGGCGCTTTCGTTGATCCGCTCGATGTCGTGCCCGGCAAGCAGGCCCATCACCACAGCGGCGTTGAAGCTGTCGCCGGCGCCCACGGTGTCAGCCACGGCCGTGGCGATTCCTGCCCGCGAGCAATCGGCCTTGGGTGTTCGCAGCCTGCTGCCGGCGGCGCCCTTGGTGAGGATTACCATGTCCAAGCCGAAGCGTTCGACAAGACCCGCAAGCAACTCCGTCTCGCCGGCGGGCATGTCCAGCATGCCGGCCAGGACGGGCAGTTCGTCGTCGCTGAGCTTGAGCACGTCGGTCAGGCCGAGCGATTCGAGGATCGCCTGGCGGTCGATGAACGGCTTGCGAATGTTGATGTCGAAGAGTCTGATGCACTCCGGCCTAACCGCGGCGAGAAACGCCCGGATCGTCCCGCGCGAGACGCCGGCCCGCTGTGCCAGCGAGCCGAAGCACACCGCATCCGTCCGCCGCGCCATCGCGAGAAGCTCGTCGGTGGTCGGGATGTAGTCCCAGGCGACGTGCTCGTTGATGGTGTAGTGCGGCTTGTGGCCGGCGTCGAGTGCGACCGTCACGGTGCCGGTCGGGTGTTCGCCGTCCACGGCGACGTGCGAGCGGTCCAGGCCCATCACGCCCAGGCGGGCGAGGATTTCGCGCCCGAGTTCATCGTCGCCGACGGCGCTGACAACCGCCCCGGCCGCCCCCAGGCACTGGGCGTGGAAGGCGAAGTTGGCCGGCGCGCCGCCAAGCTGCTTGCCGTCCGGAAACAAATCCCACAGTATTTCGCCGAGTCCGATAATGACAGGCTTTGGGGGTTGGTCAGTCTGCATAGTGGCGTATCGTGTCCAATATACTGAGGCTCTGTACGTATTCAGAAATCCGAATCTCGAATCTCTAAATCCTAAACACTAAACAAATCCAAAACGAACAGCCAAATTCAAATGTTCAAAACGCCGCTGCCCTCAACAGTGGCCTCGATAAGCCAGGCTATCGCTCTTGGGCGTCTTGTTTTGTATTTAGTGCTTTGAATTTGTTTAGGATTTAGAGATTCGAATTTCGGATTTCCTTGGCGGCAGAAGGTAATAAACCCCGCCGCATCTACATATCGATCATCACCTTGAGGCTCTTGTCGGCTTGGGCGTCGATGAAGTCGTAGGCGTCCTTGTACTTGGCGAACGGGAAGTGCCCGGTCACCAGCGGCTCGGTGATCACCTTGCCCTCGGCGATGAGGCGGACGGCCTGGAGGTAGTCCTCGTGCTTGTACATAAGCGTGCCGATGAGGCTGAGTTCGCGGTCACCGACGACGGACATGTTCACCCGCGGGTTTTCGCCGAATACGCCGAGCACGACGATGTCGCCGCCCTTGTTGATCGCGTCGATGGCGGAGCCGAGCGCGGCCTCGTTGCCGACGGCCTCGAACGCCACGTCGAAGCCCTCGTCGCCGAAGGCCTTCTTTGCGGCCTCGGCCAGCGGCTCGGCCTTGGGATTCGTCGTCGCGTCAACCTTGCATTTGCGGGCGATTTCCAGGCGGAAGTCGCTGAGGTCCGCGATGAGCACCTTCTTGGCGCCGCGGCAGCGGGCAAGCTGGGCGACGAGGTTGCCGATCGGCCCGGCCCCGACGACCACCACGTTTCGGCCCCGCAGGTCGCGGGCCCTGCCCGTCGAGTGAACCGCGACTGAAACAGGCTCGACCAGTGCGCCCTGCTCGAAGGTGAACGACTCCGGCAGCGGGACTATCCGCTCCTCGACCGTCACGAACAGGTCCCGAGCCACGCCGGGCGCCTGGAAGCCCTCGACCTTCAGGCTGTCGCAGATGTTATAGTCGCCCCGTCTGCATGGCCCGCACGTGCCGCAGACCAACTGGGGCCTGGCCGTGGCCTTGTCGCCGGGCTTTACCTTCGTGACGCCTGCGCCGACGGCCTCGACGATAGCGGAAAACTCATGGCCCTGAATGACAGGGTACGGCGTGAACGGGTGCTTGCCATGATTGACATGCACGTCCGTCCCGCACACGCCGATCCGCTTGACGCGGAGGAGAATCTCGCCCGGTCCGATCTCCGGGGCCGGCACGTCCTGGTAGGTGATCTTGCCCGGCTCGATCATAGTGGCCTGTCGCATATGCGTGTTCCTTTTATCTACGTAATTGCGGTCGCGAATGTCCGGCGCCGAACGTCACAAGACGCCGAAAGCCCAATTATGCCCAGGCGGCCGGGGCGGGTCAAGTGGCGTCGGCCGGGGGCAAGGCAGAGCAGGAATCGGCAGGGATGCGGGGGAGGCAAGGGAGACGACGAACAGAAGTTTTAAGCAATGATGAACGCAGATGAACGCAGATGAAGACATATAGTAGTTATTCTTTTCCTGCATCTGCGTTTATCTGCGTTCATCTTTGCTTGTTTTCGGGCTTCTTCTCTTGGTCCGCGTCACCTGCCGGACGGCGCTAAGACCTGGCCGAGTTCGAGTCAGACCCCAGCTTGCGTGTCGGCCTGGGCGCTGGCGTTGGTCTTGTCGCCGGTGGCGGCGGTGCGGCGGGCTTTGGCGTTACGACTCTCGGCGGGGTCGGTGTCGGCTTGGGCGTTTCCCTTGGCGTCTCCTTCGGCGTCTCAACTCTCGGCGGGGTCGGCGCCGGCCTTGGCGTTTCTCTTGGCGTCTGATCTGGCCTTGGCTCTTGCCTCTTC
>CAZSBS010000384.1:0-2957 GCA_964605095.1 uncultured Planctomycetaceae bacterium
CCCGACGAAATCCGCCGCGATGGGCAGCTCCCGCCCACCGCGGTCGATCAGCACGCCCAGGCGGACCACCGTGGGCCGGCCAAAGTCGTGCAGGGCGTCCAGCGCAGCCCTTACGCTTCGGCCCGTGTGGAGCACGTCGTCGATCAGGATGACGAACGCGCCCTCGAGGTCGAAGTCGATCTCCGTCGCCCGCACCAGCGGCATGCCGCGGCGCATCGCCAGGTCGTCCCGATAGAACGTGATGTCCAACACGCCGTGGTCGAAGTGCCGGTTGGGAAAGTCATCCCGCAGCCGCTGCACGATCCGACCCGCCAGCGTCTCGCCCCGCGTGCGAATGCCGATTACGGCAACCCGCCCATCGCGGGGAAGGGATTCAGTGATCGCGCCATACAGCCGCGACAGGGCACGATTAACCTGCTGAGCGGTCAGTAACCTGTTCATGGTTGAATGCAGATGCTACCGCCTGGCCACGGCGATTGCAATGGGCGAGGCATGGAATATAATGCCTTTATGTGCTCACGAGTGTCGTGAGTGCAGTTCCACGTGGGAACCCCCGGTGAACTAGGGGACGGAAACTAGGGGACGGTCCCGAATTGCCGTCCCCCATTGCCCCACAGCGTGATGGGCGGCCTGTGAATCAGGACCGGGAACGCAATATCAAGGAATAACAATTATTGCTATTTGTCGCTATAGCATGTAGGATGGATTTATAGGCAGGAAGGAGCATATCACCATGAACGTATCGCTTACGCCGGAACTGGAATCACTGGTGCAGGAGAAGGTGCAAACGGGCATGTACCACTCAGCCAGCGAGGTCATCCGGGAGGCGCTTCGCCTGTTGCGGCAGCGTGATGAGCTTCGCCAGACGGCCCTGGCCACGCTTCGCAAGGAGATCGCCGTGGGCATTGAGCAAGCTGACCGGGGCCAGACCGCCCCACTGAACGTCAAGGCCCTCAAGGCCAAAGCACGCGCGGCCAAGAAAGGGCGCCGCTAATGGGTCGCATCCTTCTGACGCGCCAAGCGGAGGAAGACCTGCTGGAGATATGGTCTTACGTCGCGGACGACAATCCCGCCGCAGACGATGATTTGCTGGATGATATTGACGCGACCTGCGCGAAACTGGCTGATGCGACACATTCCGGGCGCCTCCGCGAGGAACTCGCTCCAACCATCCGCAGTATGCCTGTGGGAAACTACGTTATCTTCTACCGGCCGGAGGAGGACGGGGTCGTCGTCATACGCGTCTTACACGGCGCACGTGACTTGCCCGGGTTGCTCTAGTCCGGAGCAAGCCAGAATCATGCATGCCAGAGCACTAGCATCTCCATCACCCCTTCCGCCGCACGCAGGCCATCGACACCGCTGCTGATTATGCCGCCTGCGTAACCGGCGCCCTCGCCGGCAGGGAACAGCCCTGCCGCGGCCGGGGACTCGCCCATCGGGCCGCGCAGAACCCGCACGGGACTGCTGGTTCTCGTCTCGGCCGCGTAGAGCGTCACATCCTCCGGCGTTACCCCACGTTGGCGCGAGAGCATTTCCGGCATCGCCTCGACAAGCGTGCGGGTGACGAACTCCGGCAGCACGGTCCGCAAGTCCGCCGGCTTGCTGCGTGTACATGAGCGGTCGTCGGGCAGGTCCCCGCCGGCCGAGCCGGAAAGAAAGTCCGTCAGCCTGGCCGCGGGCAGGGAGTAATCCGCCCCACCGGCCTGGAACGCCCGGCTCTCGATATCGGCCTGGAACGCCAAGCCCGCAAGCTCGGCCGGGAGGTCCGGGCGTGGCTGGGGATAGTCCGCCGGCCCGACCGGCGCCAGGAAGCCCGCGTTGCCATGCCGTCCGTCGCGGGCAGCGAGGCTCATGCCGTTAGTCGTAAGCATTCCCGCCTCGGACGCGCACGATATGACCACCCCGCCGGGGCACATGCAGAACGTGTAGCACGGCCTGGCGGTAGGCGTGTCCGGGCGTGTCAAGCGGAAGCTCGCCGCCCCCAACCGCCGGTGCCCCGCCCACTTGCCCCACTGGGCCTGATCGATCAGCCGCTGCGGAAGTTCCGCCCGCAGGCCGACGGCAAACGCCTTTGCCTCCAGCGTCACTCCGGCGGCATGGAGCATACGGTACACGTCGCGGGCGCTGTGCCCGGTCGCCAGCACGCACGCGGAGACGGCGATTCGCTCGTCGCCGACATGGACGGCGCGGAGCTTGCCGGCCTCGATTTCCAAACCGTCCAGCCGGGCGCCAAAACGCACCTCGCCGCCGGCGGCGAGGATCAAGCCGCGCAGCACCGGGACGATGCGCCTCAGCATGTCGCTGCCGAGGTGCGGCTCGGCCTCGACGAGAATATCCGCCGGCGCGCCGCAGCGCACGAGCGTATCGAGCATCCGCCGCACTCGCGGGCGGTCCTTGCTCCGCGACGTGAGCTTGCCGTCCGAGAACAACCCCGCCCCGCCCTCGCCGTATAAGGCGTTGCTTTCGGGATCGAGCAGTCCAGCGTGCCAGAACCGCCCCACCTGGCCGCTGCGCTGCTCGACCGCCCCGCCACGTTCGATCACCAGCGGCGACAGACCCGCTTCCGCCAGCGCCAGCGCCGCCATCAGCCCAGCCGGGCCGGCGCCGACAACCACCACACGCGGCCCGCCCAGATTCACCGGCACGGCCGGCTGGTGCTGGACCTCGACCGGGGGCTGCGACGGCGGCGCCGCGGGTACGATTTCCACCTGCCCCTCGGCAAGCTTCGGCGCTTCTCCCGCCAGTTCGGCCTCGATGGACAGCACGAACACCGGCGCGTCGCGCCGCTTTCGCGCATCGACCGATCGGCGCAGGACCGTAACGTCCGACAGCGTCCAGACCGGCCTGCCTAACCGCCCCGCCGCCGCCCTGATCACCTCGTGCGCCTCGTAATCCAGCGGAACGACAAGTTGATGTATTCTGATTCTCATGGTTTGGTAGCCAGTAGCCGGTAG
>CAZSBS010000385.1:0-2939 GCA_964605095.1 uncultured Planctomycetaceae bacterium
GGAACCGGGTCCCAAAATAGGTGGCATCTGCCTGCAGTCGGCCCCGAAGGGGTGTCAGCATTTAGCCGGGGGCGTCAGCCCCCGGTCAAATGTCCACCAAGAAAAGAGCCCCAAAGGGGCGACAGCGAATGTGTTCAAGGGTATTGCTGTCGCCCCTTCGGGGCTCTATTGTTATTGCTCACCTTCCGGGGGCTGACGCCCCCGGCTAAATGCTATCGGCCCTCCGGGCCTGAGGCCTGAAGTACGATGGACCAGCGGACGGCCAAGGAAATCCTGAGTTGTCGGCGAGGCGGCGTTTCCGCGTCATGCATTCGCGTGGCCGCGTGGGTCGCCAGCAAGCCGTACACCTTTGCAATGCGGCTGCGGCGATGGGGATACCGGCGCGGGGTGCTTGCCTCGCACGATTCGCCCGTGCCGGTTATTTCCGTGGGCAACATCACCACCGGCGGGACGGGCAAGACTCCCATGGTCGCTTGGATCGTTCGTCATCTGGCTGAGTCGGGGCGAAAGCCCGCGATTGTGATGCGAGGCTACCGGGCAGTGAAGACCGCCCCCGGCTCTGAGCCTAAGAGCGACGAGGCGGAGCTGCTGGCGGAGCTGACGGGCGTGCCCGTCATCGTCGAGCCGGACCGTGTGGCGGGTGCTCGCAGAGCGGCCAAGGGCGGCGCCGATGTGGTGGTCCTGGACGATGGCTTTCAGCATCGCCGCCTGCGGCGGCAACTCGACATCGTGCTCATCGACGCGGTCGAGCCGCTGGGCTTCGGGCATTGCCTGCCACGCGGCCTTCTGCGCGAGCCGCCCGCGGCCCTGGCCGACGCGGATGTTATTATAATCACCCATGCCGACGAGGTGACGCCGGAGCGCCTGGCGTCGCTGCGAGACCGGCTGACGGTGCTGGGCGGCCAGGGCGCGACCATGGCTGAGGCGATGCACAAGCCCGTGGCCGTCATCGACGAGGCCGGCCTTAGGCACGGGCCGAAGGTCCTGGCTGGACGCAAGGTGTTTGCGTTCTGCGGACTGGGAAGCCCGGGCCATTTTTTCGCATCGCTGGTCGGGCTCGGCGCGGAGGTCGTCGGCGAATTGGAGATGGGCGACCACGCCGCCTATCGGCAGGAAGACCTGACCAAACTGGCTGAGTCGGCCAGGCGCTGCGGCGCCGAGATCATGGTCACCACGCAGAAAGACCACATCCGCCTGGCGGGCCTGGCCGGGGTTGAGGGCGCGCGGATATGGCAACTGGCCATCGAGATCGACGTGACCGACGGGCGGGATGAACTTCTCGCGCGGATTGCCCAAAGCGCATCGCGGCTTGGTGCCGCAGCCAAAGAAGATCACCACCCAGACGCAGA
This sequence comes from uncultured Planctomycetaceae bacterium, assembly GCA_964605095.1. Classification (GTDB taxonomy): domain Bacteria; phylum Planctomycetota; class Phycisphaerae; order SM23-33; family SM23-33; genus JAUWQU01. The sequence goes on from CAZSBS010000385.1 coordinate 1,350, forward strand.
GGCCCAGAGATAATGGGCCTCTATGCCCGCGACCTCCGCGATGGCGAAATCGTGTGGCGCGTAAGTGAATGGGACGTTCGTTGGGCAAAAGTCGGCGTTTCCTGTGTTCGGGATAACGTACTACATCAACGATTGTTGTGGTAGATTGGCCCCGGCCGGACATAAGCCTCTGCCCCTATGTATATGGACATTTCGAGGGGCGTTTTGTGTAACGGAAACTCGCGGCCGGGATTTATTTTCGCGGGCGCATTGGGACAAACCTGGCAGGCGGCGCAGGCGGGCTTGAAAGCCCTTCGGATGATTGCGTTGGCCTTTGGCGGCGGCTAGAATACGACAGCGTTATGAAGAACATCATGCAATGTCTGGAAGGCTTTGGCTCGCCGCGTGTTGCGCTGCTGGGTGACTTCATGCTCGACCGCTACGTCTACGGTGAGGTCGACCGCATCAGCCCCGAGGCGCCCGTGCCGGTGCTCAAGGTTGTTCGTGAAGAGAGCCGGCCCGGCGGGGCGGCCAACGTGGCCGCGGGCGTATTGGCGCTCGGTGGGAAGGTCGCATGCGTCGGCGTGGTCGGACAGGATCACGCGGCAGAGGAACTGTCCAACCTGCTGGTATCATCGGGGGCCGAGACGTCCAGCCTGATCCGCCTGCCGGGACGGTCGACGTCGGTGAAGATCCGCTATGTCGGCCTGGCCCAGCATCGACGGGTCCAGCAGATGATCCGCGTGGACCACGAGGAGACCCGCCCGGTGCCGGAGAACGTCTGGGCGACGCTTCGCTCAGCCGTGGCGGGCGAGGCGCGGAAGGTGCCGGTCCTGGCGATAGAGGACTACAACAAGGGCGTATTGACGGAAGATTCATGCCCCCGTATCATTGCCGACGCGCGGCAGTTGGGTTGCCAGGTGATCGTGGACCCGGCGCTGATTGAGGACTACCGCCGCTACCGCGGCGCGACACTGCTGACGCCCAACCGCTATGAATGCGAGCTGGCCAGCGGAATCCGGATCGTCGACGAGCCGAGCCTTGTGGCCGCTGCCCAGCGTGTTCTGGAAGTCGCCGATGCCGAGGTGATTCTGGTGACGCTGGACAGGGAAGGCTGCTTCCTCCAGGGGCGAGGCGAGACGGGCCGGCGGATACCCGCGCCCAAGCCTCGCGCGGTCTACGACGTCACGGGCGCCGGCGACATGGTTCTGTCGGCCCTGGCCGTGGCGCGGGCCGAGGGCTGCGACTGGGACACCTCGGCCATGCTCGCCAACGTCGTCGGTGGGCTGGAGGTCGAGCGGTTCGGCGTGGTGCCCATCACGCGGCGCGAGGTTCACGACGAGTTGCGGCACATGGTCGGCCTTCGCGGGGCGAAGGTCCTTCATCGCGAAAGCCTGGTCGAGGAAATCCGCCGGCGCCGCCTGGCTGGCGACGTGGTGGTCTTCACCAACGGCTGCTTCGACCTGCTGCACATGGGCCACGTGCGATACCTCCAGCATGCTCGCGAGTTGGGCTCGTGCCTGATCGTCGGGATAAACTCCGACGACAGCGTGCGCAGGCTCAAGGGTCCCAGCCGGCCTATCATAGGCCAGGACGAGCGAGCGGAGATGC
>CAZSBS010000386.1:0-2910 GCA_964605095.1 uncultured Planctomycetaceae bacterium
TCGTCCTGGAAGACTTGCCCAAGCCGGTCAACTACCACGGCGGCGGGTCCCAGCCGATCGGGCACGGCGTGACGTCCACGCTTAAACGAATACTCGGCACGGTGCCTGTCGAACCGGACGGATCGGCCTGCTTCGAGGTCCCGGCCATGCGAAGCGTTTACTTCGCCCTGCTGGACAGCCAGGACCGGTCGATAAAGCAGATGCGCAGCTTCGTCACCGTCCAGGCGGGCGAGACATTCGGCTGCGTCGGCTGTCACGAACAGCGAACGCAGACCTACCGGCAGAGCCCGGGGACAGGCCTTGCGGCGATGCGCCGGCAACCTAGCGTGATTCAGCCGATCGATGGCGTGCCGTCAGTCATGGACTTTCCGCGAGACGTTCAGCCCGTGCTCGACCGCTACTGCATCGGCTGCCATCGTCCCGGCCAGCGAGACGGCGGGGTGTCGCTGGTAGGCGACCGCGGGCCGGTCTATTCGATAAGCTATTACGAACTGCTGCTGCGCTGGCAGGTCAAGGACACGCGGGGCAACCCGGCCGACGGAAGCGGGCGGCAGCCAGGCGGCGATCCTGCGTATCAGACGTACAGTTCGGCCTCGGCGCTTATGGGCAAGATCGACGGCAGTCACCACGCGGTGCTCCTGCCGTTGCATAAGCGGCGGTTGATCCGCTTGTGGATCGACAGCGGGGCCCAGTACCCGGGCACCTACGCGGCCCTGGGCACGGGACAGGTCGGCGGGTGCTGGGAGGCGAACCTGCCGATCCGCGTCATGGCGGACAAGTGGCCTTCGACCGCGGCGGCGGTCCAGGCCGTCCAGCGGCGCTGCGGCCAATGCCACTCCGCAAAGCAAATGCCGCAACACGTCACCGCCCGCATCCCGCTGGATGAATGGGGCGACATGCTCGCGTGGACGCGCCCGCTCAGCCGCTACTCGCGACACCGCATCTACAACCTCACCCGCCCGGACAAGTCGCTGATCCTCATGGCCCCCCTGGCCAAGCAGGCAGGCGGATACGCCGAAGCCTCGCCCGCCGGCGATACGCCCCAGCCGGTTGAGGAAGACCGAACACGTCCGCCAGGGCTGGTCAAACACCCGATCGTATTTGGCGACGCCAACGATCCGGACTACCGCCTGATCCTCACGCACGTGCGCGCCGCGGCCGCAAAGCTCGACGAGATCAAGCGGTTCGACATGCCAGGCTTCGTGCCAAGCGAGCACTACGTGCGAGAAATGAAACGCTACGGCGTACTGCCCGCCAGCCTGGACCCAAACGCCAAACCGATAGATGTCTACGCGACGGACGAGGCCTATTGGCGTATGTTCTGGCACCAGCCGAACAGGCCGTGACGGAATGATCGGCGGTTGGCGGCGATCCGCCGCCAGCACCGGTGGTTAACACGGGTTAGGCATGGTTGCACAGATGATGTGCAATAGGGGCGGTGATCTCCAGGTTGGCAGGGGGAGCAATGCTGCATGCAAGGGTCCGTTCGATAAGGTCTTAGATTATTCCCCGGGAGGAAGGGGCTTGTGGCCCGCCCTTTGCGTTTGTTATGATTGACGTGGGTGGTCTGTGCGCGCACTGTATGCGCGCTGCTGGAAAAGCACTAGAGGCATGGCCGGGTTAAGGAGCATTGGAAATGCGAATGCGAATGTTAATGCTAAAAAGCTTCGTAAGTATATCGGTCGCGGCGTTGCTGGCGGTTTCTCTCGCGGCCTGCCAGGAAAAGACATCCACTCCTGCCAAGGATGGGGATGGCAATAGCCCGGGCGGGAAGTCCTCCACGGCCTCGACCGGCGGCGGGGCGGTGACTATGGCGCTTTCGTTGCCGAAGGCTGGCACGACAGCCCTGGAAGCCGAATCTCTCGCCAAGGCCCAGTCGCTGCTTAACGGCGGCGTGTCGTATCTTCTGAGCCAGCGGGAGGCCGACGGCGGCTGGAGCTTCGGCGGTGGGGCGTTGGAGCCGGCCCTGACGGCCCTGGTGCTCAAGTGCCTGCTGGGCCATCCGGACCTTGACCGCAACAGCCCGGTGGTCAAAAAGGGCTTCGAGGTGATGCTGAAGCACCGCCAGAGCGACGGGGCGATCTTCAACCCAAAGGAGGGCCAGGCTGCATACACCACCGCCATTGCGATCATGGCCATGTCGGCCGCGAACGACCCGCAACTCAAGGGCGCCATCGACGATGGCGTGAAGTACCTTCAGGGCATCCAGATCCAGCCCGGCCAGGAGTCGCCTGACGGCACACCCGTGGCGGAGAACGACCCCAACGTCGGCGGCATCGGTTACGGTCGCAACAAGACGCCCAACCTGAGCGTGCTTCAGTTCGCCATGGAGGCCTGGCGCGACGCGGGCGTGCCGGCCGACGACGAGGCGATGAAGCGCGCCGCGGGCTTCCTGACGCGGTTGCAGAACCGCAGCGAGTCGAACCCCACAGCCATCGGCAAGAATGGGTCCAACGACGGCGGGTTCGTCTACGATACGATTTCCTCAAAGGCGGGCATGGACCCCATTGGCGGCATGCGGAGCTATGGCTCGATGACCTACGCTGGTTTCAAGAGCATGCTCTATGCGGGCGTAGCCAAGGACGACCCGCGCATCCGGGCCGCGTACGACTGGATCCGCCGCTACTGGCGGCTTGACAGCAATCCCAACATGCCAATGGCCCAGTCCAGGGAAGGGCTCTTCTACTACTACATGGTCTTCGCCCGTGCCCTCCAGACGCTAGGCCGCGACGAAATCCCGGACTTCAGGGACCAGTCCGTCGAGCACAACTGGCGCGAGGAACTGTTCGCACAACTCGGCAAACTCGCCCAGCCGAACGGCTCATGGGCCAACGAGGCCGACCGGTGGAACGAAGGCAGCCCAACGCTGGTGACCTGCTACGCCGTCATGGCCCTGGAAGAGGCGCTGAA
>CAZSBS010000387.1:0-2894 GCA_964605095.1 uncultured Planctomycetaceae bacterium
AAACTCGTGCAGCATGGGCGGTACGTGGAACAGTGACAAACTGCGGGATGTGCAGCGGACCCTGCCGCGCCTCTACTCCAACATGAGCGTCATGTCGACGCTTGGTATCAAGCCGGAAGGGCCCTGCCATTTCCCGCCCACCGGCTACGCGGAAATGGCCCGCCTTATGTGCGCGTATGTGGAGCAGGAGAGCTACGGAAAAGTGTTCGACAAGCCCATTACTTCTCCCGACCTGAAGAAGGCATACTATACGAATGACAAGAAAGATGAGATTGCCTTGGAGTTCGACCAGCCGATGGCCTGGGACGACGCCCTGACCAGCCAGTTTTACCTGGATGGGAAAGAGGGCAAGGTCGCCTCGGGTGCGGTGTCCGGAAACGTCGTCAAGCTCAAGCTGGCGGCGGCCGGCGCCGCGAAAACGATCACTTACCTTGTAGATAGAAAGTGGAGTTCCAAGAACCTGCTATGCGGGCAGAATGGACTAGCCGCCCTCACGTTCTGCAATGTCCCGATTTCAGGCAAGTAGGTGTCCGGAACTTGCGGCATGGCGGCAACGTCACTTTGCCGCGGGCAGGCGGAGAGTGAAGGATGCGCCGGCGGCTGAGGGCTCGTATCGAAGGTCGCCGCGCATCTGACGCGCCAGGCGGCGGCTTATGGCCAGGCCCAGGCCCACGCCGGGCGGGTTTCCGGCTGCGTCGTCGGCGCTTCGGGCGAAGTCGATAAAGAGCTTGCGGCTATGGCGGGGCTCGATGCCCGGGCCGTTGTCGCGGACGCGGATTACGCCCCATGCGCCGTCGCGAGCCAGCACGATGTGGATGCGGCGATCATCCGCGCGGGCGGCGTATTTGCAGGCGTTGTCCACCAGGTTCACGAGGATCTGCTCCACGGCGGCGACGTCGGCCTCCAGCATGACGGCCGGGGGATCGAAGGATTGTGCATCGCCGCGGCCCGGACAGCCTGGAGTAAGCCAGCACGTTCTCCACGAGATGGCTGAGCCGCAGGCTCTCGTCGTGGAGCTTCTGGAGGTAGTCCTGCCGCTCGGCCTCGTCGGCGACCATGCCGTCGGCAAGCATCTCCGAGTACAGCCGAAATGTCGTCAGTGGCGTCCGCAGTTTGTGCGTTACGGCCGAGACGAACGCCCGCCACCGCCGCGACAAGCAACACCTTCGCCGCCATGGTTGTCATTCGCTTGCACATGTTCAGTCCTTTCCACAATTGAAGGCGTCCGAATGGCCCCGGACGTTCGAGGCCGCTGACATTCTGACGCTCGAAGGGCCGGGGCGTCTGTAACGGCTGCGCAACAGCCCCTTGGATTGTGCATGTAGGGGGGGCGTGTTCGTTCCGAAGTGCGGGCAAAGCCGTGATCTGGGCAGATCAGGCAGGGGGGGTGAGCTACAAAAAGAAGGGGCCTCAGGGCCCCTTTGCCTCGCGGAAGACAGGCGGCTTGTCCAGCGTGAAGAGCACGACCTCCTCGCCGGTTGCAGTGCTGATGTCATGGTGCAGGCTCACCACCTTGATCCCGGTGATATCCCGCACCATCGTCTCCAAGGCCGGCCTGGCTGTTTCCATCAACTGCGTCCGCACCTGCTTGAGGAGTCCCCTGCCCGTGTCGGTCGGGAGCGTCTTGACCAGTTGCTGCTCGGCCGCGGTCAACACGCCCTGGAGTCGCACCACCAGAAGATCGCCGATCAGGTGGGTGTGGATGTCCTTTGGGCCTCGGCCCATGTACTCCTGTTCGAAGTGGCTTATCCCTTCGCAGATGGCGGCTTCAATCTCACCGTGTGTTTTCATAACGCCCTCGAATGTGCCCAAGTTCGCAAACTAACGGCTGGCCAACCCACAGCTTATACGTGCCGGAAGCACGGCAGTCAACTATTATCACCACCCACCACCCTGTTGGCATCCTATCAGGCGTGAGAAAAATTATTTCAAGAATTTCCTTGCTTTTTTCGCAAAGAGCTATACACTGGTTTTGCTGAGTGGAGGCGAGTGGTATGTAGATCGGCTCCGAGTTGTATGACTGTGGCCGTACCACCGCACTTGTGAAAAGGAGAGCAAAATGACCTGCAAGCACTTCGTTTTGTCAGCAATCGTAGTGGCGATGTTACTTTGCGCTGCCAGTCCGGGATTCGCCGGGTCTGTGTCACTGGGTTCGGCGCAGAGCTTCGCAGTCCTGGGTGCCTCAACGGTGACCAATGACCATAGCGACCCGAACCCGACCACTCAAGTTTACGGGAATTTGGGTGTGACGCCAGGAACTTCGGTCACTGGCTTTTCTGGCGTTTATCCTGATGGGACCGTGAGCGGTGGAACGATACACCTGAATGATGGGGTCGCGCAGACTGCTCTGGCGGATGCAACGACTGCGTACAATACGCTCGCAGGGTTGTCGTCCGCTCATGATTTGACGGGTCAGGACTTGGCCGGGCTCACGCTCACGCCGGGTGTTTATCATTTTGACTCGTCGGCTGGGTTGACAGGAGCACTCACTCTCGACTTCCTGGGCAACCCCGATGCGGACTTCGTTTTCCAGATAGGGAGTACGCTCACGACCGCAAGCGGTTCTTCCGTTAACGTTATCAATGGGAATTCACTTAGCGGTGTGTATTGGCAGGTCGTCAGTTCCGCGACTCTGGGGTCAGACACTACGTTCGCGGGAAATATTCTTGCTCTTGTGAGTGTTACCCTTGATCCCACGGCAGAGATTCTGTGCGGGAGAGCCATCGCGCTAACTGGGGCAGTGACGTTGATAGACAACCTCATCTCCAACAATAACAGCCTCCAAGACTTCGGCAGCGAGCGCTCCGACTTCGGCAGCTACGGCTTCAGCGGCGGCGGCGCCCCGATCCCGGAACCGCTCACCCTCGGCGGTCTGGCCCTCGGCCTGGGAAGTC
>CAZSBS010000388.1:0-2827 GCA_964605095.1 uncultured Planctomycetaceae bacterium
GGAGAAAGTTCTGCATACGGCGTCCAACCTGGTCTGCGGCGATGCCTTCCTGCTGGATGGTCAATCCAACACGGTAGCCGAGTCCTGGGGCCCGGACAAGTGTGAGTACTCCAGCGAATGGATCCGCAGCTTTGGCTCGATGGGCGGCGATGGCGGCGCCGGCTGGGGCAACGCGGTCCGTCGCGGCGGCCCCCGGAACATCGGTTATTGGGGCATGGACCTCGCCAAGCACCTGGTGGAGACCCAGAAACTTCCGATCTGCGTCATCAACGGCGCGGTCGGCGGCACGCGCATCGATCAGCATAAGCGAAGCGAGGAGAATCCCAACGACCCGAAGACCATCTACGGGCGCTACCTCACGCGCATCCAACAGGCCGGACTCACGCACGGCATTCGCGCCGTGTTGTGGCATCAGGGCGAGGCCGACCAGGGAACCGATGGCCCCGATGGCGGCTACGGCTGGGAGACGTACGAGCAGTACTGGCTAAACTTGACGGCGGCCTGGAAGCACGACATGCCGAACATCAAGTACTATTACATCTACCAGATCTGGCCCAATGCGTGCGGCCAGGGCGGAAACAGGGAAAGCGACAAGTTCCGAGATGTGCAGCGGCTCTTGCCGCGTCTCTACTCCAACATGAGCATCATGTCCACCCTTGGCATCAAGCCGGAAGGGCCCTGTCATTACCCCCCCGCCGGATACGCGGAAATGGCCCGCTTGATGACTGCCCTGGTTGAGCGGGACAACTACGGGAAAGCCTTCGACAAGCCAATCACGCCTCCCGACTTGCGGAAGGCATACTATACCAGTGCCAGGAAAGATGAGATTGCCCTGGAGTTCGACCAGCCCATGGCTTGGAACGACGCCCTGATTAGCCAGTTCTACCTGGACGGGAAAGAGGGCCACATTGCCTCGGGCAGCGTCTCCGGCAACGTGGTAAAGCTCAAGCTGGCACCGGCTGCCAATGCTAAAACGATCACTTACCTTATTGACAGAAAGTGGAACTCCAAAAACCTGCTTTGCGGGCAGAACGGTATCGCCGCACTCACATTCTTTGAAGTGGAGATCAAAGGTCCCCTTCGCTAACGGAAGACTCTTGAAGGATAACTATGACTACAAATAGAAGCTTGCTCAAGTTGGCGGCAATTGTGGCGTTCCTGATTACTGGCACACTGAATGCCTTGGCAGAAGTGCCGCGCCCGGAGCATCCCCGGCCGGACCTTTGCCGCGACAACTGGATGTCGCTTAACGGCCAATGGCAGTTTGAGATCGACAAGGCGGGGGACGGAGACTCCCGTGGATTGACCTACGGAAATGATCTCAACTCAAAGATCATTGTTCCTTTCTGTCCCGAGAGCAAGCTATCCGGCCTCGCGGTGCCCACAACCGAGCACATGAAACATGTCTGGTATCGGCGGCTGTTCAAACTCCCGGCAGCCATGAGGGGCAAGCGGGTGCGAATTCATTTCGGTGGCGTTGATTACAGGGCATGGGTTTACATCAACGGCCAGCTTGCCGGAATGCACATTGGTGAGAACGTCGCTTTCAACTTCGATATAACCAGGTTTCTCAAGGATGGCGCGAACGAAGTGGTTGTGAAAGTTCTGGATGATCTCTGGTCAGGCCTCCAACCTGCCGGCAAGCAGTCGGGTAGCGATCAGAGCGCGGGCTGTTTCTACACCCGCACCACCGGCATCTGGCAGAGCGTGTGGCTGGAAGCCGTAGGCTCGTCGTTTGTGGAAACCATTTCCGTCATCCCGGATCCCGACAACTCGCGCGTGCTGATCGACGCGAAGATCAACGGCATGGACAAGGACCTGACTCTCAAGGCAGAGGCGTTTGCCAACGGCAAGCTGGTGGGGTCGGACACCGCCGCAGGCCCATGGCAGAACTCGCTGGTGCTCAACCTCAAAGAGAAGAGGCTCTGGCAGCCGGGCGCTCCGTTTCTCTACGACCTGAAGTTCACACTGTATAGCGGCAAAGAGAAGATCGACGAGTTGAAGAGCTACTTCGGCCTTCGAAAGATCACTATCGACGGGCGCAGGATACTCATCAACGGCAAACCGGTCTTCCAGCGGCTGATCCTCGACCAGGGCTTTTACCCCGATGGCATCTGGACGGCGCCTTCGGACGCGGCGCTGAAAAACGACATCGAGATGTCCATGGCATGCGGTTATAACGGCGCGCGTCTGCACCAGAAGGTTTCCGAACCGAGGTTCCTCTATTGGGCCGACAAGCTGGGTTACATGGTATGGGGCGAGTATCCCAACGCCGGCTACGGCAACCAGCGGGAAGGTTTCTCGGCCGTGGTCAATGAATGGACCGAGATCCTTTTGCGTGACAGGAATCATCCATCCATCGTCGGCTGGTGCGCGTTCAACGAGAACTTTGAAGGTTCAGGGGAACTTCAGCAGATGATCTGGAAGATCACCAAGGCTGTGGACCCCACAAGGCCCTCGCTCGAGGCCAGCGGCTGGATGCACACATTGCCTCACCCGGAAGTCATGGATGGGCATGATTACACCGGCAACCCGGTAAGTCTGCGTAATAGATGGATGAATTACTTTTCCGCCCCGGCGGAAGGACCGTATCCCCCATCGCGTTATTTCAACCCTTCAGCCTCGAATGCTGACCGCGGCGTTCCGTTCATGGTCAGCGAGATCGGCGGCATCGGGTGGGCAACCGAGGGCGGCTGGAGCTACGGGGCGGGACCCAAGACGGTCGAGGAGTTTTATGTCCGTTACAAAGGAACCATCGACGCCATGCTGGACAACCCGAACCTGTTCGGTTTCTGCTACACGCAGTTGACCGACATCGAACAGGAAA
>CAZSBS010000389.1:0-2812 GCA_964605095.1 uncultured Planctomycetaceae bacterium
TGAATCGGCCACGCTTTCGTTTCGACACCCGCGTGGTTATCCTGCGGTTCTATTATAGTCGGCGGCGGCGGGCTGGACGGACAAGTCCCAGGGACCCCTTACGGGGATGCCCGTGCGACGTCAGCATGAAAGGGCAACCGATATGCCGAGAGGTAAGCAGACCATTACACGCCAGACCATTACACGCCGGTCATTCCTGAGGGGCGCCGCCGTCGCGGCCGCGGGGTTCACCATCGTGCCGCGGCACGTGCTGGGTGGGACCGGTTTCACGCCGCCGAGCGACATTATCACCCACGCGGTCATCGGCGTCGGCGGGATGGGCAGCGGGCACGTCAACATGGTCCTGGGCGACAAGGAAAGCCGCCTGCTGGCCGTGTGCGACGTTGACGCGGGCCACCTCGCCAACGGGCTCAAGATGGCAGCCGGCGCCGGCCACGACTGCAAGGGCTACACGGACTTCCGCGAAGTCTTCGACCGCGGCGACATTGACGTTGCCCACGTGCCCACCCCTCCGCACTGGCACGCGCTGATTTCCATCGCGGCGGCCGAGGCGGGAATCGACGTTTTCTGCGAGAAGCCCATGACCCGCACAATCGCCGAGGGCCAGAAGGTCATCGACGCCATCCAGAGGAACGGGCGGGTCTTTCGGCTCAACACGTGGTTCCGCTTCCAGGACGGCCTGTACGGTTTCGGCTCGCCGGCAAAGCCCGTCAAGAAGCTGGTTTCCTCCGGCCTGCTGGGCTGGCCTCTGACGGTCCGCGTCAGCCCGTTCACGGGCTTTGACTGGAAGGTGAACATGTGGTCGGGCAGGACCAACGTCGCGCCGGAGAAGGTCCCGGCCGGCTTCGACTACGACCGCTGGCTTGGCCCCGCGCCATACAAGCCCTACTTTCGCCACCGCACGCACGGCAGCTTCCGCGGCTACTGGGACTACGACGGCGGCGGCCTGTCCGACATGGGCCAGCACTACCTCGACCCCGTGCAGTACATCCTCGGCAAGGACGACACTTCCCCCGTCGAGATCGAGGCCTACGCGCCCTGGCCGACGCACCCCGACGCCTGCGGGCCGTGGGGGCAGGTCAACCTCACCTACGCCGACGGGTGCAAGATCATCCTGGAATCGGGCGAGTGGGGAAAGACCGAGACGAAGGACAAGCCCTACATCGAGGGCCCAAAGGGCAGCCTATACAAAGGCTTTAGGACCGACCCGCCCGAACTGGCGGAGATGGTCAAGCAAATGCCCGACCCCGAGCCGATGATCACCAACTTCCTCGAATCAGTCCGCACGCGAAAGAAGTTCGCCCTCAACGAGGTCAACGGAAACCGCAGCAACATGCTGGTCCACCTGGCCAACTGCGCCATACGCACCGGCCGGAAGCTGAAGTTCGACCCCGTGACACAACGATTCATCGACGACGAAGACGCCAACCGCCTGGCCGACCAGCCAATGCGGGCGCCGTGGCACCTGGTGTGAGGATGGTAGCCGGTAGTCAGTAGCCGGTAGCCCGGAAGAACAAGAAGCGGAACCGGGAACTCGGAACCGGGAACCCGGGAGCGAAAGAGGCTGTTGAGGCCTGCTCGCTTCAGCGAGCAGGAGCGAAACGAAATATGAGGATCGAAATGACTCAATCCAGTGAACGATCAAGACGACCGTCGAGCATCGCAATCATTCTTCCCGCACTGGTCCTTTGTGCGATCTCGCTTTGCCCCGCCCAGGCTGGATCGGTCGCGGACATCGTCGCCAAGATGCCCGCCTATGACGCCGCCACGGGCCAGCCCATGCTGGAGGAGATCCTCAAGCTCGGGCCGGACGCCCTCAAGGAACTCTGCTCGCTGGTTACCCCGCCGCAGGACACGGGCGACGCCAAGGCCCGCTACGCCGTGCATGGGCTGGCGCTATACACCAAGCGGCCGGGAGGGCAAGCAGACCGCGCCAAGCTCGAAAAGGCCCTGCTGGACGCCCTGGCCGCCGCACAGGATGCGGACCTGAAGGTGTTCTTCATCGAGCAGTTGCAGCTCTGCGGCTCCGACGCCGCCGCCGGCGCCATCGCCACCCTGCTGGGCGACGACCGCCTCGGCGACCCCGCCGCCCAGGCACTCATTCGCATCGGCTCGCCGCGGTGCGTCGAGCTTATCCGCAACGAGTTGCCCAAGGCGCAGGGCAAGCGGCTGGTGACTATCGTCCAGGCCCTCGGCGCAATGGCGGACAAGCAGTCGGCCAAGGCGCTCCTGCCATACGCGGCCGACAAGGACCAGACCCTCCGCCGCACGGCATGGTTCGCCTTGGCCAACATCGGCGACGCCTCGGCCATCGACGCCCTCAAGGCCGCCGCGGCCGGCAGCGCCGGCAGGTACGAGCGCGCCCTTGGCACGAAGTACTATCTGCTCCTGGCGAGCCGGCTGGCTGAGGGCGGCGACAAGGATGCGGCCGCGACAATCTGCCGCGAGCTTCTCAAGACCCGCACGGACCCCGCCGAGGGCAACGTCGCGTGCGCGGCTCTCTACGTGCTGCAAAAGGCCATCGGCGACGCCTCGGCCGATGATCTGCTGGCGGCGGTGGACGGCAAGAACGAGTACGTACGCGAGGCGGCGATGATGATTCTTCAGCGCGTCAATGGCGAGGCCGTCACCAGGAAGCTCATCGAGAAGGCCGGCGGCGCAACCGGCCCCACCAAGGTGGCCCTGATTACCGTCCTGGGCCTGCGCGGCGACAAGCTGGCTGCGCCGGCAGTGATGGCGGCAATGGATGACAAGGACGAGGCGGTCTCGGCGGCGGCGACGCGGACGTGCTGGTTCTTCAGCCGGAAGAACT
>CAZSBS010000390.1:0-2810 GCA_964605095.1 uncultured Planctomycetaceae bacterium
TACTGTGATTCTAACATAAATCGGGCCGCGACTCCCAAGGGAGCCGCGGCCCGTTATTCGCTGAACCTTGCAGGAGCCTCGCCCAGGGAGGCCTTACTACGGAAGCCTGGGTTCTTCGACGTACAGCCGCTCGTCGCGCTCAGCCTGCTCGTTGATAATGATCTTCGGCTTGACCAGGATCAGCAGCGTGCGTGTGTCATGCACCTTGGCGCGGTTGTCGAATAGCCGGCTGAGGAACGGCACCTTGCTGAGGATCGGTACGCCCATTTCGCGTTCGGTCTCGCCGGAGATTTGCATGCCGCCGAGCAGGAGGGTTCCGCCGTCCGGCACCGAGACGCTGGTTTCAAGCTGCTGAGTGGCGACCGTTGGAAGCTGGATCGGCAGTGCCTGGGCGTTGCTGACCGAAACCACCACGCTCGGGTCGAACCCCAGGTAGAGCGTTATCATGCTTTCCAGGGCCGATACCTGCGGCCGGATGGTCATCAGCACGTATCGCCGGTCGGCTGATGCCGTCGCCGCAACATCGAGGACCGTGCCGGTGGGGACATAGTCGACAATCGGGCGGTAGGCGGATGTATTGCCCGAAACCATCGGCTCATACTCGCGAATGTACGCCTGCTGAGTGGCGACGGTGATATAGGCCCTCTGGCTGTTGGACAAGGTGATCCTCGGAGCGTTCAAGGTCCGCGTCGAGCTGCGAGCCTGCGTGGCCTGGACCAGGAAGTCCACCTGGATGTCGTCCAGGAACGTGCCGCCCATGCTTAAGGCCGAGTTGGCGCCCACGGCCGTGGCAATGTCGCTGGCCCTGCCAGTGGCAATGTTCGCGTTCTGGATAAACGTGGATGAACCTTGCGTCACGCCAATTGGGCTCCACTTGTTGCTGCCCGGCTTGCCGCTGCCCCATGCGGAGCCGCCATGGCCGGGAACCGACGCTCCGGTCCACGGGTCCGTCGCCGCGCCCGGCGTCATGTTCGAGCCGAGGTTGAAGTAGAAGTCGAGGTTCACGCCGACGCTGTTGAGGAAGCCGCTATCGACCTGGATGAACCGCGCCTCGATGAGAATCTGGATGGTCTTGGCCTCGCGGAGCTTCTCGATAAGTTCGGCCAATGCCTGGTGGTTCTGGGCCGTCTGGGTGACCACGAGCGCGCCGTTGAGGATCTGGATGAAGCCGGGCGTCCCGGCCGTCGGGCCGCTCGTCGGATCGGCCCACGACTCGCGGTCGATGGCGTTGCGGACCAAGTCGACGAAGTCCTTCATCAACTTCTCTTTGGTCATCTGGTTCAGGCGCTGGGTGCCTCCGGCGCCTGTCGAGGTGTCCGCGAAAATGCCCGTGCCGCCGCCGCCACTGCCGCCACTGGTGCCGCCGACGCTGCTCGAGGCCTCAGTTGCCTGCTTAAGCTCGATGCGCGGACCCTCGAAGTCCGGCACCGGCACCAGCAGGTCGCGCACGTCGTATACCCGGCGGATGGGTTCCTTCGCCAAGTCCGCCTTGGTGGAGATAGTCAACACCCCGCCGTCAACCACGTAGCGAAGTTCGGACTCCGGCCCGGCCGCGGCGCCGGCGCCGCTGACGTCCCGCAGCACGAGTTCCAGGGCACGCTTGACGGTGATATTGCGCAGGTCGAGGCTGACCTTCGTGGTCTGCTCGATGCCCGCCATCGTCAGGGCGCGCCAGTTCACGTGGATGTTGATGTCGGAGTACTCGCGGAGGAACGTTATGACGTCCCTGAAGTCGATATCGGCGAAGCTCCGCCGCTCGATCTCCCGCTTGAGCTTGTCGCGAAGGGCCGCGTCGGCCTCGGTCTCGCCCGCGGCCTGGGCCTGGAACTCCTTGCGGCTCTCACTCAACTGCTTCCAGTTGCGCGGGTAGCGGATGTATTCGTACCACGGGATGCCCGCGTAGCGAAGATCGGTCAGAACCTTGGCCTCCTCGGTGCGCTCTGAGCGCAGCCCGGTAAAGTCCCTCTTGAGGACGCTGAACTCGGTCAGCACTTCCTTCTCGCTGGACGCCCAGGCATTGGCCGAGTCGACCAGCAGGATCTGTTCGACAATTTCGAGGGCCTGGTCGTACTTCTGCTGGCTTCGCAGGGCCTTGGCCTGCTCGGTGAGGATGCCGATCTTCCGGGCCTTGGCCTGCTGCTGCTCGATCATCCGCTGGGCCTTGGCCTGTTCGATCGCCAGGGCCTTCTTGTGAGCCTGGGCCTTGTTGAACGTGTCGCGCTGCCTCTCGACCCGCGTCAGCAGGTCCCGGATCCGGGCGTCCTCGTTGCTGTACTCCATGGCGCCGAAGAAGCTCTTGTTCGCCTGGAGGATGTCCAGGGCGGACCGCGTGGCCTGCTCGGCGTTGTCGTAGTCGGTTCCCTTGGCCGCGGCGCTTAGGATCTCGCGGGCTCGCTGGACCTGCTTGGAGATGTCCACCAGGGCGGCCTGGCGTGCTATCTCATTACGCCGCTCCAGCCGGCTGAGGATGCCGGCCTCGCTGGCGCTCTTCTCGACTGCCATCCTGGAGGAATTAGCCAGGAGTTGGTCGACCTCGACGAGGTCGGGATCGAGGTCCTTGGCTGCCTGGAAGGCCGTGGCAGCCTCATTTAACTGCTTGTTGTCCAGAAACGCCTTGCCCTTGGCCAGCAGCTCGCGGGCCTTGGCCTGGCGCGCCGTCAGGCCGGCAACTGCCGGGGCAGGCGGCGGGGCCATTGCGGGCGCGGGTGCAACTTCAGCGGGCGCCGGAGCCGGGGCGGGCGCGGGTGCAACTTCAGCGGGCGCCGGAGCCGGGGCGGGCGCGGGTGCAACTTCGGCGGGCGCCGGAGCCG
>CAZSBS010000391.1:0-2809 GCA_964605095.1 uncultured Planctomycetaceae bacterium
CGGCGGTTACCCGCATCGCGGGGCAAGGCCCGTAGGACTCAGCCAGGGTTGTCAGCACGGCCGCGGCGGTGGGAGTGGTTGCCTCGCCGTCGATGTCGCCAGTCACGGCTGTCGCGCCCACGACAAGTTCCGCCGTCGCCGGGGCTGGCACCGGCAGTTCGCCGTGGGCACAGGTTATCGTGCCGCTGCCAAGGGCGATTGGCGAGCAAAGAATGCGGTCAATGCCAAGCTGCTCCATCGCCAGGCACGCTCCCAGGATGTCCACGATGCTGTCCACCGCGCCGACCTCGTGGAAGTGGACCTCCCCCGCGGCGATGCCGTGGACCTTGGCCTCGGCCTCGGCCAGGCGGCGGAAGATCGCACGGGCCCGCTCGGCGGCCCGGTCCGGCAGGGCGGCGGCGTCTATGAGCGAGAGCACGTCGGTGAGCCCGCGGTGGTGGTGATGGTGCTGGTGGTTATGCTCGTCGTCGCCGCCATGGCTCTCGGCGGGCCGGCCATGCTCGTGGACGGAAAAATGTATGCCCCGCATGCCATTGCGGCGGACGGTCTCGGTTTGCAGCTCCAGGCCTTCGATTTTCAGCCGGGCAATGTGATCGCGGATGGCATCGAGGTCGGCGCCGGCATCGAGCAGGGCCGCGACGATCATGTCGCCGCCGCTGCCGGCAAAACAGTCGAAATACGCTACGGCCATTGGGGGTCTTCCTGTCCGGGTGCATGCCGAAAACCGCAACGGGCAGTTTAGGCTCGCTACTGCGGGAATGCAAGCCGAAGAAGAAGCAGTCTCACGCGGGGTTGGCAATCATTCTCTGTTCAAACGATCTGATTGCGGGGGAAGTGTGTGCCTGTTGGCTGGGCCGGGCAGGAAGAGCCAGCGGCTGCCGAGACGCAAGGTCAGGCGGACCAGCTTACGGGTCAGGACGACCAGCACCACAGCCCCGGCCGCCAGAAGGGAGTAAACCGCCTCGCCGGCCAGGATGCTGATAAGCAGGTCGGACTTGGGCAGTTCGTCAACGCCGAGGCTGTGGGTCCGGTAAGCGGCGGCAAGGCAGCCGAAGATTATGCCCATGACAATGGCCACGACCCACAATGCCACGAACATTCGAGTCTCGTTGCGGGTGGGATAGGCATCCTTGTGCCGAAGCGGCGTCAAGAAGCCCGCCGGCTCCTCGCGGTCGACCAGGTCCTCGACCTGCCGCCAACGCTCGTAGCCCTCGCGGGCGAAATCCTGCGGGGTGTAGGTCTTCTGCTGGTCATGGCGGTTGCGAGACCATGCGGCCGGGTTAAGCCGCCGGGCAACGAACTTGTACGCCACGATCAGTTCGCGGAGCTTTATTTCTGCCGCCAGGCTGTCATCTCGCTGGAGGTCCGGATGATACCGGCAGGCCGCACGCCGATATGCCGTGCGGACCTCATCCAACGTTGCACCGGGCTCGACTCCCAGCACTTTGTAGCACTCGGCCTCCGTTCGCATGCAGCCATTATACCCCGAGCGGGGGCAATGCGGGGGTTGTTTCCGCCAGGCGCCAGGCTTCAGGCTCCATACTGCCAAGCCCGTCCGATGATTCAGTTCAAAGGGCGCCACGGCCATCATTCCGGCTGGGGCCACAAGACCTGAGAGCTACGACCCAAGCCAAGACCTTATTTTCGGAACAAGATTTCATATTGACGCACCCGGCCCATGCGGCTATTATCCTGCGTTCCAGGTGCTGCCTTTGGGCAGGCCTAGGCCATAAGCAGTAACAGAACGATCGCATTTGCCCCCATCGTCTAGAGGCCTAGGATATCAGGTTCTCATCCTGGAGACAGGGGTTCGAGTCCCCTTGGGGGTATCTGCCACAACCCTTTGCAATTGCAAGGGGTTGTGTTTTTATGTACAGGCCCGTAAACGTCGGCTCCGATGAGTTCCGCCCCTTCGGCTTGCATCCCCATTCCGCCCGTTTCCGCCCCTTGCTGCAGCGCATTATGCAGCGCTTTTCGCAGCGCCTCTTGCGGGGGTTTCTTGGTTGCCTTGGCGAAGTGTTCTTCGGTCGTCTGCAAGTAGTGTTTCGCCGCGATGGTGGTGGTGTTGCCCAACCAGCCGCAGACTACGTGCAGGGGATACTCTTCGCAAAGCTCCGTTTCCCGGCTTGACCGGCAATTCTGGAATAGCTTGCCCCAGGGCTTGAGCCCCGCCCGCAGGATGATCTTGTTGAACCGCGTCCGCAGGTTCACTTCGGGGCTTCGGTAGCGGGTGATGATGTACTCCGCACCCTCAGCCGCCGCGTCGAAGGCGTCAGCCAGCGGCCCGGCAAGCTCGGGGAATATCGGCACCAGCCGGACACCGCCGTGCGCGTGCCCTTCGGTCTTGCTGCTGTGAACCGTGAACCGCTCTTTTTCCCAGTTGATATCGCCCCACCGCAGCGCCAGGATTTCACTTGGGCATCGCAGGCCCCCGTATCGTGCCAGGGCGAAGATAAGCCGCGTCTCGGCGTCTGGACAGGCCCCCAGGACCGCCATGGCGTCCGCAGGCGTCACGTAATAGTATCGGTCGGGGTTTGACCATTGACCGCACCGCAGGCCCCCAAGCGGATTCACGGCCAACAGCCGGGCCTTGACCGCCGCCGCGAAGAATTGCTTGCCCCGCTTGAGTCGCCGGCGAATCGTGGCTTCACCCAGGCCCCGCCCCTTGAGGAAAGCCCGGAACCCGTCGCCGTCCGCCTCCGTCACCGCGTCGAGGCGCTTGTCGGCGAAGTATGCCGCAAGGCTCTTTTCCGCCTGCTTGAAGTTCGACAGGGTGTTGGGCTTTATGTCCGTCCGCCCCGCGATGTAT
>CAZSBS010000392.1:0-2807 GCA_964605095.1 uncultured Planctomycetaceae bacterium
GTCCACGCGGCCGGGGCGCGCGGGCAGGCCCTGCTCCAGAAGGTCGAGAAATACGAGCGGAAGGAGCTTGCGAACCTGGCCATGCTCAAGAGCGGCGACCTTGTGGAGATCGAGCTGGAGATCGACAGCAAGAACGACTACGAGTACATCATGTTCGAGGACATGAAGGCGGCCGGGTTCGAGCCGGTGGAAGTCCGCAGCGGCTACAACGGCAACGACATGGGCGCTTACATGGAGCTTCGCGACGAGCGTGTGTGCTTCTTCGTCCGAGCCCTGGCCCGCGGCAAGCACAGTGTGAGCTACCGCATGAGGGCGGAGATACCGGGCAAGTTCAGCGCCCTGCCGACCAAGGCAAGCGCCATGTACGCCCCGGAACTCAAGGCCAACTCCGACGAGATAAAGCTGAGGATAGAGGATTGAGCAATTCTGCCTGGTCGGTGCCCGGTGAATAATCCGGATGAAGGGCCGGCTCTCTGAAGGGAGCCGGCTCTTCCATCTTGGCGTGTCTTGGGGTAAGCTGTCCATCAAGGAGACGCCAAGATGATCCCGATAGAGCGGGGTATAGTTGAGGCATTTTGCCGGAAATGGAAGATCAGCGAGTTGGCGCTGTTCGGGTCGGTTCTGCGCGATGATTTCAGGCCCGACAGCGACGTGGATGTCCTGGTCAGTTTTGCCCAGGAGGCCGACTGGAGCCTGTTGGACCACATGGCGATGGAGGAAGAGCTGGCTGGCATCCTCGGGCGCAAAGTGGACCTCGTCAGCCGGCGGGCCATCGAACGAAGCGCCAACCGCATACGCCGCCAAGCCATCCTGGGCTCAGCGGAGGTCGTTTATGCGGCCTGACGAGGCAAACATTCCAGCCCTGATCAAGTTCCTCACTCCCTTGCTGTCGCCGCTAGACCGACATTGACAGGCCACAAAGGGCCTTCTTAGGAGTCCGCGAATGTGGTATATCGTCTGCGGCCTTATCGGCCTGATCGTGGGAGCGGCGGTGGCCTGGCTGCTTGCCGCCAATCGCGCGGGCGCCGCCGCCGCGACGGCGGCTGAGCTTCGCGGGCAGTTGGACAAGGCCGAGGCCACCTGCCAGGACCTCCGCGGTTCCCTTGATGCGGCGATTCAGGCGAGGGTCAAGGCTGAGACGGACCTGGCCCAGACAACCCAGCGACTCATCGAGGAGCGCCGAACGCTGGAGGACGCCAGGGCGAGGCTTTCGGACGCCTTCAAGGCCCTTGCCGGCGATGCGCTGGGCAAGAACAACGAGGCGTTCCTGGCGCTGGCCAAGCAGACCTTCGAGAAGGTCGTGGTCGAGGCCAAGGGCGACCTCGGCAAGCGACAGGAGGCGATCAACGGCCTGGTCAAACCCTTGTCCGAATCGCTGCACAAGTTCGAGGAGCACATCCGCGGCCTGGAGAAGACGCGCCAGGAGGCGTACACCAGCCTGGAAGGGCACCTCAAGACTCTGACGACGACGCAGGCTCAGTTGCAGAAGGAGACGGCCGGGCTGGTGACCGCGCTGCGAGCGCCGCAGGTGCGCGGGCGGTGGGGGGAGCTGACCCTGAGGCGAGTGGTGGAGCTTGCCGGCATGTCCGACCACTGCGACTTTACCGAACAGGTCTCCGTAGACTCGGCCGAGTCCGGCCGGCAGCGCCCCGACATGATCGTGCATCTGCCGGGCGAGCGGGAAGTCGTCGTTGATTCCAAGGTGTCACTCGACGCGTTCCTTGAGGCCGTGGAGGCCGAATCCGAGGACGCGCGCAAGGAGGCGCTGAAACGCCATGCACGCCAGATACGCACTCACATGGTCGCCTTGGCGGGCAAGGCCTACTGGCAGCAGTTCGACAAGGCCCCGGAGTTCGCGGTGATGTTCATTCCGGGCGAATCGTTTTTTGCGGCCGCGGCGGACGTGGACCGCACCCTGATCGAGGACGGCCTGGAAAAGCGGGTGATCCTGGCGACGCCGACCACGCTGATGGCGCTGCTTCGGGCGGTCGCCTACGGCTGGCGCCAGGAGCAGGTTGCCAAGAACGCCCAGGAGATCAGCGAGCTCGGCAGGCAGCTTTACGACCGCATGCGGATCCTGGCCGAGCACGTCCGCGGCATCGGCAACGGTTTGGAAAGGGCCAACACCGCCTATAACAGCGCCGTTGGCTCGATGGAGGCCAGGGTCATGCCCGCCGCCAGGCGGTTCAAGGACCTCGGTGCGGGGACTGGTGAGGATATCCCACCCATAGCTCCGCTCGAAGTAGCGCCGAGGGAGCTTTCCCTGCCGGAGACAGACGGCGCGGAGGAACCGGACGCTACGGTGGCGACGGATGCTGCGGAGGAGCCGGGCGCTACGGAGGAACCGCCCGCCTGAAGCCTGGCAACCGCACGAATCCGGGGAGTGTGAATTAGGGGGATGGAATTCGGGGGATGACTTCCTAGGGTAGTGCCGCAGAATTAACGCACATTAATGTTTGTGAAACAGATGGTTCCCGCTCTCCTAGCCCCGTTCACGGGGCTTTGCCCCGCGCCAGCGGGGTTTAGACCAGGCCTTTCAGGCCTGGGTGGCGGGAGTATCACTGATGTTCAGCACGCTTTAGCGCGCTTTATCGAGGCTTTAGCCTAAAGGCAATCAAGGAAGGGTAAGCGCGCTGAAGCGTGCTAAAGACACAGCCAAAAGAGGAAAGGGGATTGCCTCGCCCCCCCCAGGCCTAAAGGGCCTGGTCTATACCCCTTCGGGGCGAAGCCCCGTGAACGGGGCTGAAGATAAATGCCTCAAAGGTGCCGGGAATTCGCCTTTCGTCCGTAATGTTCAATCTATTTGA
>CAZSBS010000393.1:0-2805 GCA_964605095.1 uncultured Planctomycetaceae bacterium
AGCCACGGGCGCAAGCCCGTGGGGAACGCATGCCCCCACCGAAGAGCCCCAGCGGGGCGACTGAACGCTTAAGCCCGCCCAGGCGTGCAATCGCCCCATACGGGGCTCTGGAAATAACACGGTCTGTCTCCCACGGGCTTTCGCCCGTGTCTGATCGCAGTCGCCCTAGCGGGCTCAGAAACTCCACTGCCAGAAAATCTATGCACACCCCTTCCGGGGCGAAAGACGTTTTTGCTGCGCATCGGCCACCTGGCGGGATATGGTCGGAAGCGGCCAACGTGTTTTCAGACAGGGAGACGACTATGCGATTGGGACGGTTCTGCCGGGTTCTCTTGAGCGGTTCAGCGCTGGCGGCGGCGCTGTGGTGCTTGTCGTGCGACCCGAACAATAAATATGAGATCGTCATGGAGCCAAGTGATGGCTCGCTGGACAGGCAGTTGACGGCCTGGCAGGAAAGCGGGTCGGGCAAGAGCGGCGAGCCGAACGAGGCCCAGGTGTCGCCGGCGATTCTCCAGGGCCTGGCCGGGAAGTACCCGCGGCGGGTAACAATCGATCCCAACGCCGCCAGGCAGACCTTCGCGGGGCGATTTACCGGCCGGCTGCCGGGCGAACTCGGCGGGGCGGGGGAATATCGGATCATTCACACGCTCATGGGCTCATCCGCCGGGTACGTCGAACGCTTCGCCGGGCAGGACGACCTGACGGTGCAGTTGGAGCGGATAAACCTGGCCGCGGACACTATTACGGACGTGCTGAGCGGCTACCTGGCCGGGCGGCTGGAGGCGCAGGCGGGCTTCGAGAAGCTGCGCCGGTTCATCGACACGGACTTCCGCAAGGACATCAAGAACCTGACGATCTACCTTTGGTCGGCAAAGAGCGGGCTGGTCAGCAGCGAGGAAAACAAGATGGAGATCCGCGCCCGCGTGGTGCTGTACCTGATCGAGCATGACTACGTCCACTACGACCGCGTCTTCACGTTTGCCCGGCAGATGGCGGACCCGGCGGTCAAGCCCGAAGACAAGGCCAAGGCAGGGCTGCTCGCCGCGCGGAGGCTGCTGGCTGGGAAACTGGGGATCGACGAGACGGACAAGGCACTCTCGTTCCTGGCCGACCCGAACGAGGTCGCCCGATCGTTTGAGCAGTTCGTCCAAACCAGCGATGTGGCCCGCCGGGCGGCCCAGCGGTGGCGGGAGCGGTCGGCATCGTGGCCCGCCGACGAGGAGGGCTCACATGTTGCCTCATCGCAGCCGGCCACCCAGCCGGCGACCATGCAGAGCCAACCTTCCACCGCGCCGGCCCAGCCGGATGCCGCGGAGGCCATCGGAGAAGCCGGCGGCGTGCTGACCAAGAACCTGGATATCGGGGTTTTCGTTCCGCTCTTCTTTGGCTCTTCGTCCGACCAGGTAAGCGTGAAGCTGAAGTTGTCGGCTGAGCCGCTGATTTCCAACGGCCAATGGGATAAAGAGTCCCGCAGCCTGGCGTGGTCATTCAATAACCGCCCAAGCCCGCTGTCGCATATCTGCTACGCGGTGTGGGTATCGCCGGATGCGGGTTTCCAGAGGAGGCATTTTGGCCGGGTGATCCTCGACGCCCAGGAGCTTGCCCTTTACTGCGGTTGGCAGAAGGGCCTGACTGCCGATGAGTCGCGGCAATGGGATGAGGTTCTCAAGACCGTTCGCCCCGCGACGGCCGAGGCGGAACTCTCTCGTTTCCGCGCCGAGCACAACGTGGCAGCCGAGCCGGTGACGCAGCCGGCGACTACCGCGCCGACGACCATGCCTGCCACCGCGCCGGCCTACCAGGATTCGTACGTCGCATATGGCGCTGGAATGATTCTCAACGCGCTGGACCGGCCCGGACAGTAGCGGGGAAATGGCGGAGCCAGGAACCGGAGGAACAGGGAACCCTGGAAAAAGGCTTACAGGTTTCACCTCGGCTGCGCACGGGGATGCGGTACGCGTCTAAGGCCGGCGTTTCCGCGGACCTCTTGGGCCTTTTTGACCTTTTGGGCCGGCGCCTTTCTCCCGCGCGAGGCTTACCGCTTCCGCTAGAACTTCCCAGCCAGCTTCTTCGCCTCGGCGATGGCGGCTTCGGTCTTCTGGCTGGCGACCTCGGGGCCGCCTTGCAGCGTCGGCTGAACCACGACCGAGCGGACGTCTGTAATGCCGATGAAGCCGAGGATCATCTCCAGGTATCGCTTCTGGAAGTCAACGGCGTTGGGGTCCGCGTTCTCGTAGTCCCCGCCGCGGGCGAAGGCGATTATGGCGGGCTTGCCCCTGACTAGCCCCTCGTAGCCCTTTTCCGGCGAGAACGAGAACGTGTAGCCCGGCTGGAGCAGGATGTCCAGGTAATGCTTGAGGCGATACGGGATGCCGAAGTTCCACATCGGCACGGCCAGGAGGTACTTGTCGGCCGAGATGAACTCCGCGATGACCGCCTCGACGGCCTGCCACGCCTTGGCCTGCTCGGGCGAGTGCTTCTTGCCGTGCATGATGGCGTACTTGGCGTCGAGTGCCGGCCCGTCGAAGGCTGGCAGGTCCTTGCGGAACACGTCGACAGTTACGACCTCGTCGCCGGGGTGTGCCTTGCGGTAGGCGGCCAGGAATGCATCCGCCACCTGGATGGAATGGCTCCGTCCGCCGTGGGGCGATGCCTGGATGTATAGCAACTTAGCCATGTGTGTCGTCCTTTCTGATGCGGTCCGCCGGCTGCGGGGCCACTGGCGGTCATCGCGCAGCCGGATGATGAAGTATAGCGCCGCGAGCCCCGTGGCATAGGCAACCCCTGGGAACGCCAATCTCCCGA
>CAZSBS010000394.1:0-2786 GCA_964605095.1 uncultured Planctomycetaceae bacterium
TTCGGGAACAAGGTTGGCCAGAGCCAGACAGCCAGGCCGATCATGGCCGAGCATAGGACCGCCGCGACGGCCAGGTAGATTCCCGACCGCAGGCGGGCGGCGCGGCGGCGGCGCGCCAGCACAACCTCCCTGCCGACCCGGAAGTCCTTCACGGCGTTTGCCAATTCCCCGGCCTCTGGCGAGGGAATCTGCGATACCGGCGGCAGGGCCTCCGTCAGCCCGGCCAGGTTTGACGAAGTCTGCGACTGGGGTTGAGGCTGGGCCTCGATGCCCGCCGGCGCCGCGTCGGCTGGGTCGGGCACGGCATGTTGTGCATGGTGCTTGTGCGGCAGACGTTGCGGCCTGGCGGGGGCGGCCTGCTGCGAAAGCGGGATAACTACCGGCAGCGACTCGTGCGTGCCCTCGTCGTCGGAGGCTTGCTGGATGGGCTCGGGCAGCAGATCGAGCATGGAATCCCGGTCATCCGGCGGCACCGACGCCCGCGCCGAAGCGGACATTTCGCTCGGGGCCACCAGGTCCAGGCCCGTCTCTCTGGCGCCGTTTCGCGGGTGGGGAAGCTCCTGGTGCTCCAGGTCGTCGGGGTAAGGGATATCCATGGGGGCATCGCAGGCCTTGCAG
The DNA here is from genome assembly GCA_964605095.1 of uncultured Planctomycetaceae bacterium. GTDB lineage: Bacteria > Planctomycetota > Phycisphaerae > SM23-33 > SM23-33 > JAUWQU01. The sequence continues at coordinate 619 of CAZSBS010000394.1, forward strand.
CGGGCCTTTCGCCCGGCCACGCGGGCGCTGACGCTCACCGTCTTGCCGCACTTGGAGCAGGTGACGGTTATCTTCCGCCCTTCGGACTTGCGGGCCTGCTCGGCGAAGCCGGCTTCGTCATCACCCGGCAAGTCCTCGACCACGTCGGCAGGGGCATCCTCGCGGCGGGGCACGGAGATCTTGTGCCCGCACATGACGCAGAACGCCACCGGCTGGCTCCAATCCGCCGGAAGCTCGTTGATATGGCCACATTGGCCACACTTGAGGTTCAGCGCATCCACGTCAGATCTCTCCCGCGGGCAAATACCGCTGTGCTATCGGCATGCGCCGCCCCGACCCGAAGGCCCTCGTGGTTACCTTCAGCACGGGCGGCGCCTGCTTCCTCTTGTGTTCCGAAAAGTCCACCATGCGGAGCACGCGCAGGACTTCCCGCGCGTCCAGGCCGGCGGCGATGATCTGCTCGGCCGTCTGGTCGGCTTCAATGTACCGCCTGAGTATATCATCCAGAAGTTCGTAAGGCGGCAGCTTATCCTGATCGGTCTGGTCTGGCTTCAACTCCGCGCTGGGCGCCTTTACCAGCGTGCTTTCGGGAATCCTCGCCCGCGGGGCCTCGGCGTTGAGTTGCCTGGCCAGGCGGTAGATGTCCGTTTTCATCACGTCGCCGATGGGCCCAAGCCCGCCGGCCATGTCGCCGTAGAGCGTGCAGTACCCCACCGACAGCTCGCTCTTGTTGCCCGTCGCCAGCGCCAGGTGGCCAAATGCGTTGCTCGACGCCATCACAAGCGTGCCGCGTATGCGGGCCTGGATGTTCTCGGCGGCGGCGTGCTCCCCGGCCGAGGCAAGCACATCAGCCAGCGCGGCCTCAAACGCCTTATGCATTGGCTCGATCGGCACGACGGCGTAGTGAATTCCCAGGTTTCCGGCCAGTTCCTCGGCATCGGTGAGGCTGTGGTCGCTGCTGTATCGGCTGGGCATGGCCAGGGCGTTGACGTTCTCCGGCCCAAGCGCGTCGGCGGCGAGCGTTGCCACGACGGCGGAGTCTATCCCGCCCGACAGGCCCAGTACCACGCTGCGAAAGCCGCACTTGGCCACGTAGTCCCGCAGGCCGAGCTTAAGCGCGGATGAGAGGCGGGCGATTTCGTCATCGACCGGCTCGATGCGTGCCGGCTCCGGCTTCGTCTCTTCCCGATCCGGCAGGTCCACGATGAGCAGATCCTGCTGAAAGCTTTTTGCCCGCGCGATGACGCGCCCGTCGGCGGCGACGACGCAGCTACCGCCGTCGAAAATCAGTTCATCGTTTCCGCCAACCTGGTTTACGTAGATGATCGGCGCGGCGACGCGGCGAGCCTGGCGGGCGAAAAGCCCCTCCCGCATGGCGGCCTTGCCCATCTGGTAGGGGCTGGCGGCCATGTTTATCACCACCTCGGCCCCGTCGGCTGCGAGCAGGCCGATGGGGTCGTCGCCGTAGATATTCCGGCCAAGGGCGGCTGCGTCCCAGAGGTCCTCGCAGATGCTCAGGCCCATCTTTCGCCCGCGGACGGTTATGCACTTTGGCCTGCCACCCGGCTCGAAGTAGCGTGTCTCGTCGAACACGTCGTACGTCGGAAGCAGCGTCTTGACGTGGACAAGCTGGATCTTGCCGCCCGCCAAAAGGGCCGCGGCATTCTGCAAGGGCCTGCCGCTGGCGCCGGGCGTTGGCCTGACGAAGCCCACCAGGGCCGCGATTTTCGTGCAGCGGGCGCCGAGCCTTTCGACTGCGGCCACGCTGTCGGCGACGAACCGCTCCTTGCGCAGCAGGTCCTTGGGCGGATAGCCCAGCACGGACAGCTCGGAAGAGATGACAAGGTCCGCCCCGGCCGCGGCGGCGCGGTCGATGGCCTGCCCGAGGCGTTCGGCGTTGCCGGCAATGTCGCCGACAACCGGGTCCAGTTGTGCCAGTGCGATGCGCATGGCTGTAGAATACCCGGCGTTCAGGGGAAAGGCTACAGGCTACCCGCCTTCGCCACGGCTTCGGCGTGGCAAGCAGGTTTCAGGGCGAAGGCTACGGGCTCCGCGCGGGACTGGGATTGAATAGGTCCTATAGGTCTCATAGGACCTATAGTTTCTTCCCACTGCCACAGAGGCTGCAGAATTCCAAGTAGCGCCTGCGCCTGAAGTCTGAAGCCTGA
>CAZSBS010000395.1:0-2726 GCA_964605095.1 uncultured Planctomycetaceae bacterium
AATTCAGGAAGGGATGCCGGTGCGGCCATGGCTTGGCGGAAATGGGTCATGTGCAACCCGGGTTTCATGCCATCAATCCCCATGACCCCGATCACGAAGGGCATCTTCGGAGCCTTCAGTTCCTTGCGTATATCACGGATGAAAAGCGACAGCAGGTGCGAGTACTTGGCATACCCGCCCGGCTGATCCCGGTCATCATAGTACCACTCATTGATATAGTCGTTGAATCCCTGGAACCAGACGAAGCCGGCCAGTTCATAGCCCTGCTTCGGATCGTACTCCGGCACCACCCGTTTGATGTCCCCCAGCACCTTGCGTACATGATCCATCATCTGGCGGTAGGTCACGCTGCGCGGTGTCTTGGCGACCCGCTCATGGATCGCGTTCACATCCTCGTTATGCTGTTTGGCCCAGTCTATGGATTTTTTGCTGGCCACGTAGGGTTCGGCACTGGGCGGACGGAAGTCGGAGCTCAGATCCCGGCCGCCCCAGGCGGTCTTGATGATCAGGATGGGATCGCCCAGTTTCTCCATGTAAATGCCGAAGGTGCACTCCGGCCCAATCTCGTTGGGCGACGCACCGAAGCCCGCAGTCAGTTTGCCTTTCTGCTCGGTCGTGTCGTCACCGGCGCAGCCGATTGATGATATCCAGACATTCCGGCACACGCGCGGTTTGCCGTCGGCATTGCGCATCTCTTTGAGGATCGGCGCCGTCTTGGGATCATCGGCCATGGAATCGAACGTAGATACGTTCACATGCCCCTGCATGTTCGACTGCCCGGCCAGGATGAACACCTTCAGCGGCTTGGCCGCCGCCTGACTGGCGAGGCCCGACGTCAAGCTGACTACCGCGGCGATCATCACACACTTCACACTCCGCAGGATGTTTCTCATGGCGTTCCCTTCTTCGTGTTTGTCGAAGCATCCCCATTCGCGGATGCGTTGGCAATGAAATCTTTCAGGGCGATCAATGTCGGCGTTTCCTTGCTCGCCTCGATGTCGGCGATGCACTTGTCGATCGCCTTCGCCCCTTCAGGCCAATCCGGGTGTTTTTGGCGCAGTTGCGGCACGAATTGCTTGGCGTTGGTGCCATAGCGCAGGAGGAATTTCAGGCGGGGCTGATACTCCACCCCCCATCGCCATTCGAGCGTCGAGACGCACAAGTCCATGCCCTCGCGGATGTGCAATCGCGAGAGGAGATCGAGGCCGGCTGTGCGGATTCCGTCGGCGAACATCTCATCGCTGGGCGCCTGCTGCTTGATCGCCTTGATGATCTCCGGCAGCAGCGCCGCCAGGTCCCGGTTGGACAGATGATTGAGATAGGTCGAAAGGCTTGAGCGGACCTCGCCGTCGTCGTTTTGCAGCAGCGACGACATCGCCGGCACGAGCAGTTGCCGATCTACACCCTCCAGGGAGTTGTTCAGGATGGTCGGCGTGGAACTCCCGGGGTATGGACTAATCACGGCTTTGGAAACGGCACGGTTGACCATCCCTCGCGGGTCTCCCGGATTCTTGCGTGCCGCCAGCGCCAGCAGATCGTTCAAGCAAACCTTGCGGGTTTCCGGGCTGAGGTGCGCAATGGTGCAGCACGCCAGACTCTGCATCCACTGGTCGGGATCCTTGAGCAGCTCGCGCAGCCGCGGGGCGGCCGCGTCGGCCCGCGCCCCCAGGTAGCCCAGGGCCTCGCAGGCGCCGTAGCGACCGTTGCGGTCGGGACCGGCCAGCAACTTCAGCAGAGTCGGCACGAAATCGCCCTCGCGCCGGCCCAGCGCCTGGGCCGAACGATATCGTACCGGCGGTGACCAACTTGACAACCCGGCCAGCAACTGGTCGGTCTTGCGTTTTTCGTACCCCGCGTAGTCGCCATAGAAGTCTCGCCCGGCGGCAATGACATCCTCGACCTCTTTGGCTTTCAACGGCGGCACGACAGACGGCTTCTTGCCCATCACGTACAGGCTTCTGAGCGGCAGTCCGTAGGACAAGAGGTAGGCGCCGGTCAAGTCCCAGTCCGTATAGTTGTCGTTCTCTTCACCCGCCTCAATCTTCTGGTAAACGAAGCCGCCCTTCCAGTTTCGGGCCATGTCATAGTACCAGTTCTGTTCCTTCAGGTAGGCGCCTGTGGCCAACGGACCGCCGTGCGAAGCTCCCGGCAGCGCCCACAGCATGTTCCAGAGATTGCCGCAGTGCCCGTGCTCCCGCTCGTCGTAGGCTGCCGTGGCCATCTTGGAGAAAAACGATGTCGCCTCGCGGTCGCCCAGCAGGTCCCACAGCACCGCCGAACTGGAGCACATGCCGTTGTTCTCGTGATTGTTGCCCCCTGGCTCATGATCGCCGTAAGGAACGGCGCCCTTGTTGACAAACCAGCGCAGCAAGCGGACGGACCGGTCAATCGCCCGGTCAAGGGCCGGATCGTTCACGCCCACCTGGCGGGCCAGCACAAACGAAATGGTCATCGGCAGCCCGACCTGGTTCATGCCCCCGTAGCCTTCCGAATGGCCGTCAGACAGGGCCGCGCAATGCCCCCACATTCCGTTCATGCACTGGGCCTTGATCGCTTCCGTCGTGGTGCGTTTGAGTTCCGGCATGATCGAACGATCCCCGGTGGCCAAAACATACTCGGTCAGGAAGAGGTTCCCATACGCGTAATACCAGCACCACATGCCCGGTTTGAGCGATGCCGCCACCTTCCTGGCATAGGCGGCCAGCATGGGCCGGTATTCCTCTTTG
>CAZSBS010000396.1:0-2723 GCA_964605095.1 uncultured Planctomycetaceae bacterium
ATTGCTGGCATTGATCATTCGGCTCTGGGATTTGGCATTTGAGATTTGAGATTTGTCATTCGGCACTCACACCATGCAGACCACTACCATACGCATCGCTACTCGCGGCAGTCACCTGGCGCTGGCTCAGACCGGGCAGGTGGCTGAGATGTTGCGCCAGGTGCATCCGCAGATTGCCACCGAGGTTGTCGCGATCTCCACACGCGGCGACCGCCTTCGCGGCCCTCTGGCCGAGGTTGGGGGCAAGGGCCTGTTCACCAGGGAACTGGAGGATGCACTCCGCTCCGGCAGCGTGGACCTGGCCATTCACTCGGCCAAGGATCTCCCAGCCGCGATGGACAGCGACTTCACAATCGCCGCCGTGCCGGTTAGACAAGACCCTCGCGACGCCCTGGCCAGCCGGGCGGGGGGGCTGGAAGAACTGCCGCCAGGCGCGACGGTCGGCACGGGCAGCCCGCGCCGCCGTGCGCAACTGCTGGCTCTAAGGGCGGACCTGCACATCGTGCCCGTCCGCGGCAATGTCGAGACGCGCCTGAAGAAGGCCGTGGGCGAGGCCGCCGACATGGACGCCGTTGTCCTGGCGATGGCGGGGCTTAATCGCGGCGGCCTGGCTGGACCCTACGGTCAGTACCTCCATCCGTTGGACATCGAGCGGTTCATCCCCGCTGCCGGGCAGGGCTTGCTCGCCCTCCAGGCCATGACGGAACGGGCGGACATAGCCCAACTGCTCTCCGCGATTCAAGACGCCGATTCAAGCCTGGCCCTGCAAGCCGAGCGAGCGGTCCTTCGGGGCCTTGGGGCAGGATGCCAGAGCTGCCTGGCGATTCACGTAAGCCGCTGCGGACAGGAAGAATGGGCTGGCCTGGCCATGGTCGCCCGTCTGGACGGCTCGGACATGGTCAACCTGTCTTGCCGGTCGGACAGTGCCGATGCGGTGGGTCGGAACCTTCTGGCGGAACTCACCAAGCGAGGCGCCGATAAGCTTCTTGCCGAACAGTAATGCTTGACTAATCCGCATATATTGCTACAATGGGAAAACTGCCGTTTGTTTGGGTGCGTACGTGCCGGTCGAGGCAACAGCTTTGAAGACAGAGTTGCGGAAGTTGTTAGTTTTGCAGGGTCCCGCGCTTGAGGCGCGGGGCATTCTGGGGTTCCTCCGAGATCACTTCGAGGTCCGATCCGTCGACGATTTGGACGACGCCTTGGCGGCGATGCGGGAAGATCACTTCGACGCCGTCCTGGCCGAGACGGCCGACTTTCTGCCGCTGGAGCGCGGCGTGGTCACCCAGCAGGCGGCGGCGGTGCTGGACACTATCGGCGACGGGGTTTGCATTGTCGCTCCCGACGGGCAGATGGTCTGGGCCAATCGCAAGGTGCGGGAGTTTCCCGAGTCGCTGCTGAGCGAGCTTCGCAAGCTCTGCGTCCAGGCGCACCAGGAGTTCGCCGCCGCCGGCGACGACCTGGTCGGGAGAGGGCGGCGGTTCTCGCTCATGCCCGACGACAAGAGCTACTACGAGGTCATCTGTTCGCCCGTGCTGGACCACCAGGGCAAGCTCCGCCAGGTGGCGGCCGTCGCCGTCAATGCCACCAGCCAGCGCCGCCAGCAGATGAAGTTCAACGCGATCGACCGGGCGGGGCGCGAATTGGTGGGCCTCGAGCGCGACGACGTCGCCAAGCGCGACCCGGCCGAGCGAGTGGAGATGCTCGAAAAGCTGATCGTCCGTTGCAGCCGGGACGTGCTGAAGTTCGAGCATTTCGCCGTGTTGCTGCTGGACGAGAAGACCAACCGCCTGAACGTGATAATGGCCGAGGGGCTGGACGACAATGCATGGCGGCACGAGATGTTCGCCACCGCCGAGGGCAACGGCATCTGCGGGTACGTCGTGGCGACGGGGCGCAGCTACGTGTGCGCGGACATCGCGGGTGACAAGCGCTACCTGCCGGGCCTGGCTGACGCCCGCAGCAGCCTGACGGTTCCGCTGCGGCTCAACGACAAGATCATCGGCGCGATGAACATCGAATCGCGCGTGCAGGGGGCGTTCAACGAGGAGGACCGCCAGTTCGCGGAGATCTTCGCCAATTACGTGGCGCTGGCGCTGAACATTCTGAACCTTCTCGTGACGGCCCGCCACACTGCCCACACGCAGTTGACCGGCTCAATCTGCGCCGAGTTGACCGGTCCGATGAACGACATCATCACGGAGCTGAGCGACTTGATGGAGGAGTACATCGGCCACGACGACCTTCGCCGCCGGCTCAGTTCGGTGGTGGACCAGGCGGCGATGGTGCGGCGGTCGGTTCAGCAGCTTGGCCAGTCGCCGGGCATGGGGGTGATCCCGGCTTCGCCGCCGCCGGCACACACCGAACCGCTGCTGGCTGGAAAGCGAATCCTGGTCGCTGACGACGAGGAGCCCATCCGCCAGACCATTCACGACGTTCTGGCTCCTCACGGCTGCCAGGTGGACCTGGCCGCCGACGGGGCCGAGGCCATCGAACGGATCGCCGCCGTGCATTACGACCTGATAATCTCGGACATCAAGATGCCCAAGGCCAACGGCTACGAGGTGTTCCGCCAGGCCAAGGCCCGCCTGGGCGCCGTGCCGGTCATCCTCATCACCGCCTTCGGGTACGATCCCAACCATTCGATCGTCCGGGCACGCCAGGAAGGTTTGTCCGCGGTGATTCTCAAACCATTCAAGGTCAAGGACCTGATGGATCAGATC
>CAZSBS010000397.1:0-2706 GCA_964605095.1 uncultured Planctomycetaceae bacterium
CGAGCTTCCCAGGCCGCAAACCGCCGCCGCTGGCATCGTCCAGATCCCGCCAGCCGAGAGACAGCCCGGCGGGCTCCTGGCCAGCCGCGACACGATCGGCGCGGTCGATCACCCGCTTGGCGGCCTCCGCGACGGTCAGAGTACGCCCCAGAGCCCGGCTTGGCGCCAAGGCGTACAGCCGTTGCTCCGCATCACGCAGAGCTTCGGCGGCGTCGGCGCCGGTCTCATAGCCGGCCTCGATCAGTTCCGCGCCCGTCACGATGATCTGCCGAAGGTGGGACTTGTCGCGGACGATACCCGCATAGAAATCCGCGTTGGCCGTCGAGAACGAGTAGCCCTCGACAAGCTCCGTAAGATATGCCGCCCCGTCGTCGTCGGTTCCTCCAGCCTGCCCGACGGCCCCGAGTTGCCCGGCCGCTCTAAGTTCCGCCGCCACGGCCGCAAACTCTATCGGCTTGCCCGCCGCGTGCATGGCCTCTAAGGTTCGCCAAAGTGTTGCATGCGCCGGCGTGTAGAAGTCCTCGGCCTTGACGATGCTCCGCACCTTCTGGAAGTGCTCGCCGGCGGTACCGTAGGGCGCGCCGCCGGCCAGAGCCAAGCCGAGAACGTGCTTCTCGGCGACAACGTCTTGCGGAGGTATCCTGTCGTTCATGGCCTTTGTCCTTTCAGCTCTGCAAGCGTTCGCTCCGAGTATGGGTCTCGCGGCGGCGCTTGCTCCGGACGGGGGAGAAGGTCCCGGTCGCCGTCCTGGAGCTTGCGCTCGAACAGCCCGGGGCCGTAGGTCTTCCGGCCCGCGACAAAGTACAGCGTCACGGCTGTTGTCAGGGTCGGCTCGTCGAAGTCCCCCAGCAGCCTCTTGATCGTCCCGGAAAGTCTGCCCTTGGCCCCCTGGGCAACGGCGTTGCCTGTCCGCCCCTTGAACCCTTCGCACCATGCCGCTATGACTCTCCCCGCTGCTCCGTTGGAAGAAGCTTTTTCATCGACAACGGGCGGCGCAGCCGCTTCCCCTCTGTTCAATACCTGTTCATTCCTTATATGCACTGCGCGCCCGTTCACCCTTTCTGTGCGCGCCCGTTCACCCTTTATGGTCGAATGGGTGAATGCCGGTTCACTGTTTACTTGCTCTGAAAGGGTGAATGGCCGTTCACTGTTTCCCGTCAGCAGATACTTGCTTGTATGCCCGCGTCCGCCGCCGCTGCGCTCGACTACGATCAGGCGCAGCGCCTCCAGCCGAATGATCGCCCCGTAGACGGCCCGCTTGGTCACCCCCGCCAGTTCGGCCATCCTGCCTACGCCCGGCCGGGCCTCCCAGGTCTTGGCCGATGCATGGGCACAGATCACTATGTACACCTTGGCGTCGGCAGGCTTCATCCTGGCCACGGCACCGGCCTTGACGGGCTTGTATGGGATAATCCCGAAGGAGCTCATTTGTCATCCTCCATAGTCGAGGCGAGTTGATCCGGCGACGGCTTCCGCCGGCGGCGGTCGAGGTCCACCAGCACGCGGGGAAGAATCTCGCCGATGAGCTCGGGCTCGCCCTGGCGGGCGGTGGTGGGGGGGGTGTCACTGGCCATCGGAGTCCCCTTTGCGCTGGGGCGTCAGAATTGCGGCCGTAGCATCCGGGTCAAATGCGAAGCGGCCGTTGGGAAGATGCAAGGCAGGTAGCAAGCCCTGACGTACCCAACGGCGGATCGTGCCGGTTCCAACCCCCAACCTCTCTGCCAACTCTGAGGTTTTCAGGCAGCCGCGCGGTAATGATTCGTTCTCGTTCTGCATACCTGTTCTATACAGGTGCAGAATGGCCGCGTCAATGTAAACCCATTACAGACAGATACTTAACCGCACTTAGCCTACTTACCCGTACTTATCGTTTTGCTCGTGAATGGTTTGAGAGGGGGCAATTCGGGTAGGTGTTCCCGCAATCTCGGCCACGCCTTCATCAGCACCGCCGCGTTGTGAGCGTGGCGCTGTCCCCTCATAGGCTTTCCAACAGGTGGCGGGAGCTTGCATGTCTTGTTCTTGTGGGCGTCCCTGAGTTGCTTTGCGAGTCGCTTTATTAGCTCGGGCCGTAGCGGTTCGCAAAAGTTCTCCATGAACGTCTCCAGGGTCGTGTTATAATCCGACTTATCGCCCTGGAACTTAGTAGCGACCGCCTTCACACCCTCTGGCTGTTGCAGCCCGCGAGCCTCTGCCTCAGCGGCGTCTGTCGCTTCGTTTCGTTTTACCTCCTCCCGCTGCGCCCGCTCATCTTGCCTCCGCAGGTAGGTTTCCACCTTCGTCTCGTGCAGCTCCTTCAGGGTCTCGCTCACGTCATGGAGAAACGCTGAATCCTCTTCGGGGGTGCTCTGGAAGACTACGGTGGAGCCATTGGCTGGAACCGTGTCGTCGGGCGACCAGCCCTCGACCGCCTCTCCCGTCTTCGGGTCGGTCAACTTTTCCCATGTCCACCTATCGTCCGGCGGGCCCTTCGCCCTGTCTTGCAGGCGCGGATCCTCGCGGATGACTCGGCAGCGATTGGCCACGGCCGCTCTGTCTTGCAGGTATGCGTGATTGGGGAGGATTGGGCGGCGCTTGGCCTCATCATCCTGGGTCTTGCCGCTCGATGCGTTCGGGGTGTGCTTCGACTCGGCCTTCCTTGGCATGTGACTGTCCTTTCCGGGCCGGCAGCGCCGGCTTCGTCAGGACAGTCGAAACGAAGCCGGCTCT
>CAZSBS010000398.1:0-2693 GCA_964605095.1 uncultured Planctomycetaceae bacterium
GCGGCTGCCTGCAAGCCGCCGTCGCGCACGGGCCGTGGCAGCCTTAAGCACCAGAGCGTGCAGAACTGGGTCGCCATGGCCGAGGCCAAGGAGGGCAAGAAGGCGGCGATCGAGGTGGAGGTCAACGGTCATCCTGTGGACTGCGCTGTCACGGGTGCCGATGGCCGACTCCGTGTATACGAGGTCGTCGTCGAGTGCGAGACGAATCTCCTTCAGAGCCTTTCTACTCTCAGCCCATGCTCAAACGTCGAGAGCATCACCATTGTGTGCCTCCAGAAACAAATCCAGCAGCGGCTCCAACTGGAGCTTGAGGCCCAGATGGTTGTCATGAAGCTGGGCAGCCGCCTCCGCTGGGAACTGGCGGAGACCTTCTACAGGAGACTGTGGCCATGAAAACCTCAAAGACAGTGCAGGTTGTTCTCGTGATCCTCCTCATAGCCGCCTTGATCGGCTGGGTTCGAAACGGGCGCGATGTGGGGCCCATCGCACGGTGCCTGCCGTTTTGCGGCGGTCACAGGCCCGCTTTCTACGACCTGGGCGGCCTGGCAATGCTGGGCCTTGGGATCTGGGGCCTTGCGCGGCTGAAGAATGCCGGCAAGGCTGATGACTCCCAGGACGAGGGGTACACGACCGAGTCTGAGGACGCATCTCAGGCTGATGAGGAACCCTTTGAGGAACCGGACGAGGAGGATGAGGGGCCGGGGAATCAAAGAGGTGGCCAGAACATTCCATAACCCAAATAGATCGCGCCACCCAGAAATCACCCGGGCGCGGGCTGGGCGCAACCCCCACCCGCAGTGTGCTGATTATGCTCCACTATGTCCTGATGAATGGAGAATCGGAAATGCCCAAGTTCACAAACAACTCGATGCGGCCCAGGAAACTCGTGGTGGTCAGACCGCGGCGAAAGTCGTGTTTCAAGTGGGGCATAATCCTGGTGCCCGGCGTCATCCTGCTGGCCGTCTGGCTGGCGTCAGGAGTGTCTGTCGGGGTCACGTGGGACGACGTTATGGATGTTCTGCGCGTGCACAACCGCAACCGGTACACCCAGCTCGCCATCCTTGGCCTGGTGGCCGTGGGTGTAGTCAGTATCGCCAAGCTTCTTCGCAAGGACGGGAAGGATGGTGACTGACATGGGCAGGACACGAACAGCTTTCGACATGGACACCGGTCCGCGTGAGAACCTCGAGGATGCCCTTGGCGTCCTGGAGCTGATCCTCGCCGGCCTAGCGGTCGTGGAAGCGCTTCTGCTGGTCATTTGTGACGGCGTCGGGGGCAACTTATACGGCGAACGGGCCAGCAACAGCGCTGTGGCCACCATTCGTTCCAAGCTGACTGCCCTTCTGGCCAGTAAGGATTTCGACAAGATTGCCAGAGCCCTGCGGTCGGAGTTCATCCTGAGCGCCTTGCATGACGCTTTCGCGGCGGCAAATCAGGCGATTCTCGCCGAATCCCGTGGTGACCCGCGTCTTGCCGGGATGGCGACAACCGCCGTCTGTGCCCCGATCGTCGGCGAATACCTGTACCTGGCCTGGGTCGGGGATTCGAGTTGTTTCGTCTTCGGCAAGGAGGGGATTCGGCGAGTGACTCGGGAACACACTGAAGTCCAGAGACTTATCGACGCCGGCCTCATCGGCCCCAAAGAGGCCCTGCACCATCCGCTGGCCCACACCATCACGCGTTTTCTCGGAAGCACCAACAGGTTCGCCCCCGACACCGCTGCATGCCGCCTTGAGCCCGGAGACCTTGTCCTGGTTTGCAGCGACGGCCTCACGGACGTGCTCGATGAGCATGAGATCGCTGCCCAAATCGGCCGTAATCAAGCGGGACAGTTTTCGTTCGACGACCTGCCTCGGCGCCTGGTCCGGCAGGCGCTGGATGCCGGCACCACCGACAACGTCAGCGTCCTCTGCTGCCAGTACAGACCACCGGAAACCCCTCACATTATCGACACTGGGCGGACGCTCACGGGGGCGTATCCCCTCGCACTAGCGAAAGCCCTTAACCGCAAAGCCAAGGAGAACCGACATGTGCAACAATCGCTGTTTACCGTCAAAGCCTAACTGCTCCCCCTCAGAGCCAGGCAAACTCAGAGGATCCGGCGACAACACGTGCCCGACCTGCGCGTCCCCCGTCGCGGACGGCGCCAGGTTCTGTGGGCAGTGCGGCTGCTTGCTGGCCGTTCGACAGGCCCCGGAGCCGGCAGCTTATGCGGGACCTGCGGCAGTGGTGCCGCACGAGCCTGCACCGAGTGTCGCGCCGCCGGAAGATGATCCTCCTTTCCAGGTCCCTCCGGCCGGCGTGCGGCCGACGCCGCCCGATACAACCTGCACCTGCGGCAAATCGTTGCCCTGGGACGCCCAGTTCTGCCTTCGATGCGGCGCCAGGGTCGGTCAACCAAGAGTCAGGTTTCAGCTTTCGAGGATGGGCCCGGGCCATCAGGTTGCGTCGGTCCCGATGAGCGGAGATGAGCTTACCATTGGCAAGTCTGGCGAGGAGGGCATGGTCATCGCGGACGATGACTACGTCTCCCGCCGCCACGCAAGGCTCTTTCAATCGGATGGGCTGCTCTTCCTGGAGGACCTGGGCTCCTCCAACGGCACCTTCCTGCGGGTTCGCAGACCAATCGTGGTCCAATCCGGCGATGAGATCGTGATAGGCACCTGCTCGCTGCGGCTCGAGGAGGTCGGCGG
>CAZSBS010000399.1:0-2607 GCA_964605095.1 uncultured Planctomycetaceae bacterium
GATGCTGCTGGTGCCCAGCCCGCTGCCCTTTGGAATGGCCGCGAGAGTGGTAAGCTCGATGCCCCCGCCGAAACGCTCGAGCATCTCGCGCAGGGTCGGCTCGCCCTTCCACTGGGCCGAGTCGCCCGAGAAGCCCGAGATAACCAGCGCCGCCTTGGCCAGCGCGTACTCGCCCTGAGCCAGGCCGAAGCCAAGCAGATCGTCCAGCTCCGCGACCTCGATTCGCGTGCCGAGGTCTATCGAGGCGATACGGATTACGGGCTCGCCGATCACCCGCCCGTAAACCTGGATCGGCGGCTGGCCGTTGAGGTTTACGGCCGCGTTTAGCACGCATCCGCCCCACTCGAGGCTGTACGGCGGCGTGTCGGACCATCCCCCGCCGAGGTCCAGCCTGGCCGGGGCCCGGCCCCAGACGATCTCGTCCGTCCGCATCGCGCTGTGCGGCTGGGGTTGAGCAGTCCGGCCGCTGGCGACGATCGTGAGGTTCACCTGCCGAAACGCTGCGGCCCTGGCCTGGCCAGTCCACTGCTCGACCGTCTGCCCCGCCCGCGGGGCCAGGCCCAACGTCTCCAGCCAGATCCGCAAGGCTGGGGCGATCGCCCGGTCGAGGCCGGGCACAACATCCAGCAGTTCCGCATCCTCCCGGGCCGCCAGAGATGCGACGGCCGAGGCAAGTGAATACATGATCCGCGAGAAGCCAAACCCCGCCGACCACGCGCCGCCCGATGTATGGTCGTCGCAGATCCACTGTGCCTCGGCCAGCAGGTGGGCCGCCAGTTCGCTACGGTCGTTGGCGTCGGCAAGGACGCAGGCCAGTTCCGCGGCCGAGAAGCCGCTGTCGTTGCGGAACATCCGCCGCAGCGACCGGCTGATCTCTTTGGCGCGTATCTGTCGGCGGCGCGCATGGAAGGCCGCCTGATCGGCAAGAGTTGCGATTTCGCTAAGGCTGTATCGGTCGGCCGCACACCACGCGGCACGCTGGCGGTCCGATGCCCCGCCCGGGTCGGCAAGCCAGAGCCACTCGCGGTAATCTCCCGCCTCCGCCACTGCCGGGAAAAGTCGCGCATCCCACAACGCTCGTTCCTGCCCGGCGGCGGCGGCGGGCCAGAGGTCTTCCGTCCCGGCTTCCATCGCCTTCATCCAGTCCTCGATGGTCATGCCGAAAAACGTGGCGCCCCCTCCGGCGGGGTCCTTGAACGTGTCGTCCACACCGTAGCATCGCACGAACCAGGCGCACTTGCCGTGGCGGTCGGCGCCGGCAAGGACATCCAGGCATACTCCATGCGGAAGGCTCAGCGGCTCGTCGACGTCCACGCCCACAAGCACGTTCTCGCCGCCCAGCCGCACGTCCGAGTGAATACGGCAGCCCTCAACCCACGAGTGCTCGCCGGCCACCTGCCCGCCGGCGGCGTCGTTGTTGACGCTCAGGTGCGTTCGCAGGCTGGAAACCCCATGGTCGCTTTGCAGCAGGTCCAGGCCGCTTGATATGATCTGCCGCGTGGTGCCGAAGTGCAGGAACCCGCACCGCGGCAGCACCCGCACGCTGAACGCCGTGGCCGAGAGGGACTCAAGCAGCTTGCCCAGCGTCACATCGTCCCAGGCCGAGCCCCCGGCCCGCACGGCGGCGCGGTAGCTGTCGGGCGTAACCTCCTCGCCCATCGCGCAGCAGACCTCGCGGTAGATGTCCAACCCGGCGGACTCGATCCGCAGGCCCATCTCGTCCGACCAGGCCAGCGTGCCATCCGGGCGCGCGGCGACCTCGAACGCCCACAGCATCGTCACGGCTGTGGCGGCGTCGAAACTGAGCACGCCAATGTCCAGCAGACTCTGGCCGTAGCGGTCGATGGCCCCGGCGGCCCGCTGGGCGTCCGGCGAGGGCTTCTGCATGTACAGCCTCACCCGCCCGTCCTGGCCGGGACAGTAAACGCCATGGCGGCTGGCCTGCTGGGGCTCAGCCCGGCATGCCAGACCGGTCATTCCCGGAGAATCGAACGAAACCGCATCGGCATCGAAGCTAAGCAGCACATCCCCGGCCGTGACGACGATCTGCCCGGCGTTTTCCGGACCCGGAGGCAAGCCGAGGTATGTCGGCAGTTGGCGGTCGAAGAGCGTCACAGGAATGGCAGAGTCGCTCTCGCCGGGAACCGGCACGAAGATTTTCCCGCACGGCCCGTAGGCCGGCAGCCGGCGCGAGTCGCCGCCCGCGTGGACGATGAGTATCCGGAGGGTCCGCAGGACCTCCAGCCAGGCCTCTGGCCCGGCCGCCGCAGCCCCGCCGGCCAGGCGGCGCTGAAGCACGGCCACAAGGCAGCAAAGCGTGCTGCCGCCGCTGCCGACCCGCCTGCCGCCGGGGTCGGGCACGACCAGCACCTCGCCGGCCCCCGCCAGCAATCCCAGCCGCCGGCGAAGGTCGAGCTGACGCTCGTACGCCTGGGCCTGTGCGGCGTTCGAGGCCGTCACGATCAGGTAATCCCAAGGCCGAGTCCACGAAGCCATCGCTGTCTCCACCAGAACGGGCCATCACAAACGCGCCGGCAGCACCCGCGCCAACCGGCCTGCCGGCACGCACTGAAGTCTAATCGGCTGAATCACCCCTTATCTTATCCC
>CAZSBS010000400.1:0-2583 GCA_964605095.1 uncultured Planctomycetaceae bacterium
CACAGCACCTTGGCCGCCAGGCCGATATCGCCAGCGGCCAGGGCGTCGGCGATGCCCTGATAGCTGTCCGACGCCTCGGACTGGAGGGTAGAGAACTTGCCGCCCAGCCAGTCCAGGGCCTTGCCGCCGGCTTCCGTGCTGGTCAGCATGTACGCGCCGAGCGCCCCGACGGCTGTGATGACCAGGCCGATTGGCGAGATCAGCAGCGGCAGGACCGTAGCCGCCACGCCAAGCAGGCTGCCAAAGAGGGACACCGCCTTGCCCGCGACCATCATCGCCACGCCGGCAGCAGCCACGCCGGTGGCAACCTTGAAGATGGTCACAATGAGCGACTGGTTCTGTTTGATCCATTCCCCGGCCGACACGGCGATTTTCACGATCCACTGGCTGGCCGACTTCAGCGTCGGGGCAAGGGCCTGGCCTATGGACACCGCCACGTCAACGGCGGCCATCTGGACCTTCTTGAACTCGCCCGACAGGCCGCCTGTCATCTTGCCGAAAGCGACATCCGCCTGGCCGGCGGCGTTTTGCATCAACCCAAGGTCCTTCCTGAAGCCCTCGATGTCGGCCGACAGCGCGGCGATGCCGCCGGCGGCGCGAATCTCGGGGAAGTCCACCTGGATTTCCGAAAGGCTCTTGCCGACATACTTCGCCGCCAGGTCGCCCATCTTCTTGGCCTCGTCGGGAGCCTGCTTGATGATGTTCACCATGCGGGTAGTGGCTTCCTCGGCGCTGAGGCCCTGGCGTGTCATGGTCGCCACGCCGGCCATCATGTCTTCCATCGACATCCCCGCCGCGCGTGCCATCGGGGCGAGCTTGCCGATGTTCGCCGCAAGGTCGGGGAAGGTCAGCTTGCCGCGCTTGACCGTCTGGAACATCACGTCGGCGACGTGGCCCGCCTCGCCGGCCGACATCTGGAAGGCGTTCAGGACGCTGGTGAGGCCATCGACCGCGACGGCGGTGTCTGTCATGCCGCCCTTGGCGGATTTGACGGCCACGCCCAGCACGTCCATCGCCTGGGACGGGGCCACGGACGCCGAGAGCAGATCGTAGAGCCCCTTGGCCAGCACGTCTGTGCCCTCGCCGAACTGCACCGAGAGATTGCGGATGCCGCTGGCGAAGGCGTCCATGTATTTCTCGGGCTCGTCGAGCATCGTGGAGACCATCTTCATCTGCTTCTCGAAGTCGCCGAAGACCTTGCCGGCCCCGACCAGCGGAGCCGCGACGGCCGTGCCGAGTCCGAGCATCCGCGTGCCCCACGAGGTCATCCCCGCCCCGAACGCCTTGAGCCTGGCCTGGGCGCGCTTCAGCCCGGCCGTGAGCTTGTCGCCCACGCCGATCTCGACGTATGCCCTGCCGGCCTTGATTCCACGGGTGTCCGACATTTCTTGACACTCACCTCACCGAGTTGGCCCACAGGCCCGCGAACTTCGGGGCTTCCTTCTCCAGGGCCGGCCCCATGTACGGGCGGGCCTTGACGCGGATGCGGCGCTTGCGGCGCCTGTTTCGCCGGCCGGTGACCACGGTGGACGGCCCGCCGTGTTCCAGGGCCTCGGGGGCGGCGCCGATCTTCTGGTTAAGCCGCATCGGGCCGACCACCACGGTCTTTCGCGCCGCGTCATAGCCGAAGAAGATGAACTTCTTCAGCAGGCCCGTGTGTGAGCTGGGCGGCTGGCCCGGCGCGGAAATAGCCTTTCGCTTGCGGATGCTCGACTTGGCCGCGGTGCGGACGAAGGCGCCGGCCTTGGACAGGTTCTTGCGCGCAGCCGAATCGGCCGCACGCTTCACGCGGTCGGTGTCGAAGAACATGTCCAGGCTGACGGTCTTCATGCGAAACATAGAACTATGCCCAGCGCGGCCAGCACGCCGATAAGAACCGCGATATCGCTCCCAACTCGTCCGATTCGTCTCATGTCACACGCTCCTTCCTGCTCTTGCCCGGCTTGGCGGAACCGCCCGCGTTCTTGACAAAGACCGCCTTCAGGATGTCGATGTTCTCGGCCGTCAGCGGGATGCTCTGTTTGCCGGATCGGCCGCGGCCCCGCTCGTAAGGATGCAGCTTGGCCGGGTCGATCATCTTGTCGCGGAAGCTGCTCAGCGCAGCGGCCGCTATCGTCGCCGAGTGGTCCCACAGCCGTCGGTTGCGGCCCTCGGCCATCCAGAGAAGCTCGCGGACCGTCAGGGGGCCGGGGTCGGTTCCGACGAATCCGGCAAGTTCGTAGACGAGCTGCCAGGGGCCGACATTTCTGCCATTTCTGTCAAGAGAGCCTCGACCGCCGCCGGAAGCTCCTTCTCGGCCCTCGCGTCCAGAACGTCCTGCACCCTGTCGATCATTGCCCACGTCGTCGCGATCACCTTTTTCGCCCGCGCCCGGTCGCGCGGGCTCGGGGTAAAATCCGCCAGCTCTTCGAGAAAAGCCTTCGTCGCGGCGTCGATGGCGTCGCCGCCCATCGCCCTGCCGAACTGCTCGTCGGTGACGGAGGCCGCATCAGCCTGATCGCGACAGACGACGTACAGCACGTCCACCAGCAGCACCGGATCGGCGATAAGCCGAAGCAGCAGGCCCGGCTTCTTGCCGGAAGA
>CAZSBS010000401.1:0-2579 GCA_964605095.1 uncultured Planctomycetaceae bacterium
TCAAACGTCTGCCACTGCCCCGGCGGCAGGGATGCGTTTACCTTCGGCGGCGTGCCTTCAAAGCCCTTGCCGTTCTTCCATCGCTCGTACACCCCGCCGCAGTCGCCGGACCCAGGCGCCTTGACGCCCCAACTGTCCAGGACCTGTATCTCGTATCGCCCCTGGAAGTACACGCCGGAGTTCGAGCCCTTGGGCACCATGAACTCGATGTGAGCGCGGCAGTCACCGTGCTCGGCCTTGGTCACCAGGTGCCCCGTCGACCCCTTCGGGCCGTTGACGGTCACGCCCGCGCCGCTTTTCCAGGCGAGGCGTTTTTCGCTGTTGGGGTCCAGCTTGGCATCGGCAGCGATCAGCCAATCGCCCGTATCGCCCCGGAAGGCCGAAAGGTCAGCGCCGATCAGGTCCACGCGCGGGCAGAGCACCTGGACCTTCAGCGAGTTCCACGCCGAGATCGACTCGCCCAGTATCGCCCTGCTGTCGCCCCGTATGCCGTAGCCCTGCAATCCGATGGGGCCTTTGTAGCCCGCATCGACAAGCGTGCGAAGGAACCGGTCCATGTCGAACGTGCCGCGACCCAGCGGCTGGATCAGCCTGCCCCAGCCCTTGACGCCGGCGTCGGCGCCGTTGATGGTGACCGCAAACAGCTTGTCCACGGAATCCTTGAGAAGGGCAGGCAGCTTGCTCGTGTCGCCGTCGACCTGGAGGAAGTGGCACAGGTTGAACGTCCCGCCGACGTTGTCGCGCTGGCACTTGCGCGCCAGCCGGATCGTGTCCTCGACTCGCTCGACCCACGCGGCGGTATGCGGGTAGAGCGCCACGCGGACGCCGCTGGTCGCCGCAAGGTCGGCCAGGCGGCGGAGCATGGGCAGCGCCTCATCGTCACCGGCGGGGTCGGAGGGCTTGTATTTCTTATTGCCCATCGCCACCCATATCCACCCATGGCGGCCCTTGAGGGCCTTGATGGCCTGCTTCATACCATCGTCAGGCTGCCAGTTGGGGTCCACCTGGACCCAGTTGTACGTGGCAAACAGACGCACACCCTTGGCGTCGTAGGCCTTCAGCGTCTCGGCCACCGCCTTGTTGCCCGACAGGTCCGAGCCTGCGAAGCCAAGCGCCGCCAGCGTCTCGGCCCGCTGGGCGGGTGTGACGTTCTTGCCGTCGCGCAGGCCGGTGTCCATCGCGAAGAACGGGTTGGCCAGGCCGTTGGCGTCGGCGGCGCGGCAGTCAAGAGCGCCCAGCGCCAAGACGATCAGAAAGGCGGCGGCGGTCGGTAGAATGTGTACGGTGGTCATCGTCATGGCAATCTCCTATCTCATGGCATCAGCATACATGGGTAGGCAGGAACGTTACAATGGTATCAATGAGCGTTCGGAAGGAAAAGGTGATCGTCGCGATGAGCGGCGGCGTGGATTCGTCCGTGGCGGCCAGCATGTTGTTGGAGGCTGGCTACGACGTCACAGGCGTGTTTCTGTGTCTGGGCTCGGCCGGGCCGAGAGAGGCCCTCTCCCAGGGCTGCTGCTCGCCGACCGACGCCGCCGACGCGCGCCGCGTCGCCCAGACTCTCGGGATTGAGTTGTTCGTACTGGACTACGCCGAGGCGTTCGGGCCGATCATCGAGGACTTCGTTGGCGAGTACACTGCCGGGAGGACGCCCAACCCGTGCATCCACTGCAACCGGGATGTCAAGTTCGGGCGGCTGATGGATCGCGCGGACTCACTCGGCATACGCTACGTCGCGACGGGCCATCACGCGCGGATCGTTCGCGGCGCGGGGGGCGAGCCGGCAATCGCACGCGGGCGGGCATGTGGCAAGGACCAGTCGTACGCCCTGTTCGCCGTCCCGCGCGGGCGGCTGGGGCGAATCCTTCTGCCGATCGGCGAGCTCGACGACAAGGCACTCGTTCGCTCGCGGGCCTTGGAACTGGGCCTCAACGTGCATGACAAGCCCGACAGCCAGGAGATATGCTTCGTGCCGGACGACGACTACACGGGGCTGCTTGAGCGGCTTCGCCCGGAGTCCCTCGCCCCCGGCGAGATCGTCGACGCCGACGGGCGCGTGCTCGGCACGCACGCGGGCTACGCCCGCTACACTATCGGCCAGCGTCGCGGGCTTGGCGTCGCGGCAGGCGTGCCGATGTACGTCACGGGCATAGACCCAGCCAGCGCCCGGGTGACCATCGGCCCTCGCGAGCAGACGATGGGCACATCTCTTACGGCCGGCGGGGCCAACTGGCACGCCGACGTGCCAGAGCAGTTCGACGCTACGGTGCAGATCCGCTACAACCACCGCGGCGTAGCCGGGCGGGTTACCGTCACGGGTCCCGACAGCTTCGCCGTCGAGTTGGCCGAGCCCGTTCACGCCATAACGCCCGGCCAGGCTGCCGTGGTCTACGACGGCCCGCAGATGCTGGGCGGAGGATGGATCGGCGCGGCCTGTGGCCGCGAATGATGAATGTTCAATGTTCAATGCCAAATGCTGGTTCGTAGTCGGCGGCGGAAGCTAACGCCTCCAGTTAGGCTTGTTGGAACATGCTTCCGCAAACAGCCGCGGAAGCATGGCACCGCAGATTTCGCCCCCC
>CAZSBS010000402.1:0-2536 GCA_964605095.1 uncultured Planctomycetaceae bacterium
GCGCCGTCCTGGCCCCGCCGATGTGCAGGTGCCCCGTCGGAGACGGGGCGAATCGCGTCTTGAGCTTTGCCATTGTCCTTCGTCTTTCCGATCTCTGGCCATAGGGCGGCGTCCACTATTTGAGGCTATTCTCCGTACGCCTCGGTCACCTGACGCCAGAACTCCAGTATGTTGTCCTTGCCGTCGCCGTCCATACATTTGATGGCATCGCGGGGGTGCTGGTTTATCAGGCCCATTATCATGTATGGCAGGTGGTAGCCCCAGGTCAGCTTTTCGCGAAGCGGCAGGATCGCCTTCTGGATGCCCTCGAAGATCGGTCGGATCTTGAACTTCGGGTTCTTCAGGAAGCCCAGGAGAAGCTCGGTCGGGCAGTTGCCGGCCCCTCGGCCAAGGCCCATCAGCGTGCCGTCGACGAAGTTGGCGCCCTTGATGATAGACTCGATCGTGTTGGCGAAGGCAAGCTGCTGGCTGTTGTGGAAGTGCCCGCCGACTTCCTTGGTCTTCACGTGCATCTGGTACTTCTCGACCAGGAAGTGGACTTCCTCACTGTACAGCGCGCCGTAGCTGTCGACGATGTACACGGCCAGCGCCTTGGTCTCCGACTCGATCTGGTCCAGCGCCTCGTCGAGGAACGGCGAGCCCTCCCGGCTGATGGCCATGATGTTCACGGTCGTGTCGTAGCCCTTGTCCGCGGCGACGCGGCAGATGTGGGTCGCCTTGTCGATGTCCTTGACGTACGTGGCGACGCGGACGAGCTTGACGATGGAATCGTCGGCCGGCAGAAGGTCGGTGGCGTAGGACTTGTGCGCATCCATCATAATGGCTACCTGGGTCTCGCCCGGGTCGATGCCGTCAGTGACCTTGCGCAGGTCGCTCTCGTCGCAGAAACGCCATGGGCCGTACTTGTCAGGCGAGAAGAACTCCCGGCTGTTGCGATAGCCCATCTCGACGTAGTCCACGCCGGCCTCGCACACGGCCTTGTAGACGGCCCGCACGGTCTCCAGGGAGAATTGCGAATTATTCACCAGTCCGCCGTCGCGTATGGTGCAGTCGACAACCTTTATTTCCGGACGATACATCACACTCTTCCTTTCAGGCTCGCCGGGCCGCGGTATCGCGGGAACAGACATTCCCTGCCCGACCCGCGCCAAGTTCGTCCATTCTACAACAAATCGGCGGTTTTGTCGTGCCCCGTTTTTTGCGTTTTGGACTCGGCGTGCCCGGCCCGTGCGAACATGGTACAATGTCGGGATGGACAAGGCGCAATCCAGCACGAATGCCGG
The DNA here is from genome assembly GCA_964605095.1 of uncultured Planctomycetaceae bacterium. GTDB lineage: Bacteria > Planctomycetota > Phycisphaerae > SM23-33 > SM23-33 > JAUWQU01. The sequence goes on from CAZSBS010000402.1 coordinate 1,284, forward strand.
CCCCGCCGCGGGCGCGATCCGCGACCACCGCCGACAGTGGCGCGATTGCCTGTACGTATACCCGGTGATAAGCCGGCGGGCCGGGGGCCTGAGCATCGGCATAAACATAAACCCCGACAAGCGTTGCAACTTCAGTTGCCTGTACTGCCAGGTAGATCGCCACATCCGGCGAAACCTGGACTCTGTGGATCTGGGCCGCCTCAAGGCAGAACTGGAACTCGCCCTGTCCGAGGCTGCCGGCGGGCGGATATGGACCGAGCCGCAATTCGCCCGTGTGCCCACTGCGATGCGGCGGATAAACGACATCGCCTTCAGCGGCGACGGCGAGCCAACGGCCCGGCCCGAGTTTGACCCGGCCGTGAGAGTAGCCGCCGACGCCAAGGCCGCAGCCGGGCTTGCAGACGTCAAGATCGTCGTAATCACCAACTCGACCAACCTCGCCAGCCCGCAGGTGACCCGCGCCCTGCCGATCCTCGACGCAAACAACGGCGAGATATGGGCCAAGCTCGATGCCGGCACACAGGAGCTTTTCGACGCCGTCAACCGCCCCCACCCAGCCAAGGCTCTGGACGACATCGTAAGGGGTATAACCGCGGTCGCGGCCGGGCGGGCGGTGGTCATCCAGACGCTCTTTTTCCGCATTGACGGCCGCGGGCCCGGCGAGGCGGAAATCGCCGCCTACGCGGCCCGGCTGCGGGAGATTCTCGCCGGCGGCGGGCGGATAAAGCTGGTGCAACTGCACACCATCGCCCGCAGCCCGCAGTCGCCCTCGGCCCGCGCCCTGCCGGATGATGAACTGGACAAACTCGCCGCCGCCGTCCGCCAGGCCGTGCCGGAAGTGAACGTCGAGACGTACTACGGCGCCGATGCGGCGGCGCAGGATGTCGGCGGGAAGCGCGAGTGAATGCTGGTGTGATGGGGGGCGCTAGTCTGGAAAGCACGAATTTCTAAGCACGAAATCCTAAACAAATTCAAAGCACGAATATCGAAATTCAAAACTCATGACCGTGCGGACTCGAATGGGCTTCTGTAGCCATCCTGGTTTTGGACATTTGAAATTCGGTATTTGAATTTGTTTAGAAATTAGTGCTTCGAGATTAGGATTTGTGGTCAAAGTATCTCGACCGATGCCCGTGCATCTGAGAAACCAAAGGCGGACACGACTATGACCGAACCGAACGACATGACCAACAAGAATCGCGACGCCGGGGCATCGGCAACCGGCGGCGCCGGCGGAACCCCCGCCGCCGCGC
>CAZSBS010000403.1:0-2509 GCA_964605095.1 uncultured Planctomycetaceae bacterium
GATGGCGCAGCAGGGCAAGATGAAAAGCGCCCTGTATGCTGTGGCAATCAAGACCCCCCAGGGCCTGAAGTTCCAACCGCCAGAGCAAGCTGATCTGGATGCGCTGGCCGCCGCGGAGAAAGAAATCAAGAAGCTCCGCCCCGCCTGGGAGAAGTCGAACGTGATTCCGACGGAGCTTTACCCAGAGGTGTCCAGCGATGAACGGCCACGGTTGTATGGGATGCCGGGCTGGGCAGACATGTTCTCGCCAAGGCAGCTATTGTGCTTCGGCACGCTCGTGGAAGAACTGAATCTTTTGCGTCCTGAGATAATGAAAGCAGAAGGCAACGATGGCGGAGAAGCAGTGGTCCATCTGCTGGCGTTTGTGCTCGACAAGTTCATCAACCGAAACTGCGTGTTGACACGATGGGAAGGCAAGACTGGCGTGGTGGTCGGGAAGATGGACCGTCACGACTTTGCTTTCAAACCAGCGTTCGCCGAGATGGCTGCGTGTACAGCAGGCGCCGGGTTTGAGTGGTCCTTAGAAAATGTGTTGGATGCCTACCAGCAGCTATCTGGGTTCTCGCGTCATGAGGGTGCAGCGACCGTCGATATCAGCATGGGTTCTGCTACCGGCTTACCTTTCATTGCCGACAAGTCGATGACCGCGGTTACAGTTGATCCGCCTTACGACGACAACGTGCAGTATTCCGAACTGGCCGACTTCTTCTATGTCTGGCTCAAACGCACACAGGGCCATCGTCGGTCGGAATGGTTCAGCACCTATCTCTGTGACCACGATCAGGAGGCGGTCGTCAACGCCTCTCGGTTCAAGAAGAACCACGCCAAGACCAAGGACGCCAAGGCCGAGTCCCGCGTGCATTACCGGAAGTTGATGGCTGAGGTGTTCACCGAGTGCCGGCGTATCCTCCGCGATGACGGCGTCCTTACCGTCATGTTCACGCACAAGAAGCAGGAGGCGTGGGAGGCGCTATTCGCAGCGCTAATTGAGGCTGGATTCAAGATCACGGCAACGTGGCCTGTGAAGACCGAGGGCGAACATAGCACCCACCAAGCGAAAAAGAACGCGGCCCAAAGCACGGTGATTCTGGTGGCGCGGAAGCGGCCCGCCGGCGCTGGCGTGGGCTACTACGCCCGTGAGATGAAACAGGAAATCCGCCAGCGTGCCCGCGACAGCGCCGAGCGGTTGATGAAAGAGGGCCTGAACCCGGTGGACCAGTTGGTCGGCTCGTTCGGGCCGGCGATGGAGGTTTACAGCCAGTACGACGAGGTGCGCACGGATACCGGCCAGCCGGTCGGTGTGGATCGCGCCATCGACGAGGCATCGGATGCCGTAAGCCAGTGGCGCATCGAGTTGCACGCGAAACGCGGGCTGGACGGCGTCGAGGCCGAGGGCAAGTTTGTCCTGCTCTGCTGGGACGTGCTGGGGGCGGCCGAGTTTCGATTCAACGAGGCGCACCTGCTGGGCAAGGCCGTCGGCATGGAGGTAGAGCAGGTGATAGCGGCGGGCCTGGTCAGCAAGTCCGGCAACAAGATCAAGATGCTTTCGGCCCAACAGCGGCGGCGCGAGCGGGCGCTGACGCCGGACGAAGTGCAGGAGACTCTCTTCGGCGCGGTTACGGTGAAGAAGAAGCGGACGAAGAAGGAAGTTCTGAAGGTCCACCCGAACGATCCGATGTTCCGCACGGCTCTGGACGCCTGCCATGCCTTGGCGCTGCGATACATTGAGGCAGGCGCGGGCGGTGTGGGTTCGGCCAAGGCGTTGGCCCGGCAGCAGAGTTGGGGCATGGACTCGGCCGTCGCCAAGTTGATGCAGGCCCTGGTGCTGGCCGCTCCTGAGGCGTTGAAGCACGAGAAGGGCAAGACTTCAGCGGCAGCGATGTTCCCCGAGTTCCGGGCGTGGCACGCGATGCTCCAGCCGGTGTTTGGCATCGAGCCGCCGGACTGGACGCCCAAGGCGCCGCCGCAGAGCGGGTTGTTCGCCGAGCAGGCGGAGGATGCGGAAGATGAAGACGATGCCGAAGAGGCAACGGGGGATGAAGAATGAGCAAGAAAGGCTCTGCAACCGCTAGTGGTCTGCGTGCCCGGAAGTGGCACCGGTTTCTGCGTGGGCCGGACCCGATGCTGCTGGACGAGTTGTATGTGCCGGCGCTGGGTGCGGCCGTGCGCTACGACCGCTCGTGCGCATACTTTTCCAGCAGCGTGCTGGCCGCCGCGGCTCGCGGCTTCGCGGGCCTGATCGAACGTCTGATCGCACTGGGGGACAAAGCCCCGCGGCCGGCGGTGCGGCTGGTGGTCAATGAGCAGCTTGAACCTCAGGACGTGCAGGCCCTTGTGGAAACGGGTGACACGTCGAAGCTCGAAGCCGTGCTCCTCAAGCGGTTCAAGCCGACGAAGGTTGTGCTGGAGAAACAGCGCCTCGCGATTCTGGCTTGGCTGGTCAGCAAGGGGCTGCTGGAGATTCGCGTGGGGGTGATGCGCCACGGCACGGGCATCGTCCACGCGAAGT
>CAZSBS010000404.1:0-2502 GCA_964605095.1 uncultured Planctomycetaceae bacterium
TGCGACGGCGACGGCGCGGGCGCAGGCTGCGACGCCAAGGTTGTCCGCCTCGTTCGCGACATGGCCGCACTTGCCCGGCGCATCGAGGCGCGTCGCCGCAAGGCGGGCATGCTCCACCTGGCCCTGCCGCAGGTGGAGCTGATCTTCGACGACCAGGACCGCGTCGTCGACGCCGTGCCCGAGGACCAGTCCTACACGCACACGGTAATCGAGATGTTCATGGTCGAGGCCAACGAGGCCGTCGCGCGGGCGCTGGAGGCCCGCAAGCGAGCGTTCCTTCGCCGCGTCCACCCGGCCCCCGACCGCGCCGGTGGCACGCGGGCGTCGACGTTCCTGCACGCCTTCGGATACAAGATTCCCGCCGACCTTAACCGCGCGGACGTCCAGGCACTGCTCGAGGCCGTACGCGGCAAACCGGAAGAGTACGCCGTAAACCTGGCCATACTGCGCTCGTTCCAGGAGGCCGAGTACTCGCCCCGGCAGGTCGGCCATTACGCGCTGGCCAGCGACTGCTACTGCCATTTCACCAGCCCCATCCGGCGGTATCCGGACCTGACGGTGCATCGCCTTGTGGCTGAACTGTGCCGCGGCACGCTTGATAGCCGCCCGCCGGAGGACATGTCCGAGCTGACCAGGCTGGGCGGCGATTGCAGCGCCGCCAGCAGGCGCGCCGAGGCGGCCGAGCGTGAGGTCCGCGACGTGCTCGTCCTTCAGATGCTGGAGAAGAAAGTCGGCGAGGACTTCGACGGCGTGATCACGGGCGTGGCTAATTTCGGCATGTTCGTGCAGAGCCCGCGGTACCTGGTCGAGGGCCTTGTGAGCCTCCAGGACCTTGGCGACGACTGGTGGGAGGTCGATGCCAAACGCGGCGAGGTCCGCGGCGAGCAAACGGGCCGGCGGTATCGTATCGGCGACCGGATGAAGGTGCGGATCGCCTTCGTCGACGTCGCCCGCCGCCGACTGAACCTTGCGCCGGTTCGCGACCTGGAAGATGTCGTCAACCAGCCCCGTCGGGGCCAGCCGCCACGGGCGAGGAAACCCAAGCCCGGGAAAGATGCCGGCGGTGGACCAAAAGGCGGCGGCAAGGGTGTAGGCCCCAAGGGCGGCGCCGGCGGCAAGCCGAAGGGGGCCAGGGACGGCAAGGGCAAAGGAAAGAAAAAAGGCCGCGGGCGAAGGTGAGCCTCAGCGCCCTCCGCGAGGGATATCCCTCTTTTTCTTCGTCACTTCTTTGTCGCCTTTGCCGGTGTGGCGGGGGTCTTTGAGCCGGCCTTGCCGGCAGGCTTTGGCAGGGCGGGCATTTCGGGTTTGGGCTTGGGCACTTCTTTGATCGAGACCTGGCGGAAGACCACGTAATCGGGCTTCTCATCCCGGCCAAGCTGGTAGACCCAGTAGATGACCGGGAGTTGGTTGCGTTTTTCGACGGCCAGGAGCTTGCCTACCTGCGTCTTGCCCTCCTTCAGGGGGGCGGGGGTAAACTTCCAGTGGGGCACCTCGTCGACGGCCAAGCCGGCGGCCACGATGTAGCCCACGGGGTAATGGTCGATGGGGCCGCCGACGAGCTTCGGGTTGCCGTCTTCGCCGCGCCTTGCGACGAGGCGGAACTGCGTCCCAGCCAGGCGGGTCCAATCGTCGCTGTCGCCGGCGTCGGCGACTACCTGCATGCTGATCAGAAGGATGTGGCTGGCCAGCGGCGAGGACAGGAACGGGTCCTGCGGGATAGTTGCGCCCTTATCGGCGCCCTTGATGGCCGCGTCCAGCAGGGCCGGCGGAGGCGCGTAGGCGGACTTCATCAGCATGGTGTTTGAGCGGGCGAAGGTCGTGCCGTTCGACCCGGCCGTGTTGCGCGCCGCGGCAGCCTCGCGCAGGAGGTCGGCGTGCAGGTCGTTGAAGCTGCCCTCGCCGCCGAAGGCCCCGACGGAGCCCAGGCTGCCGATGCTGACGGCGAAGTCGTCCGGGCACAGCGGCCAGACCCGCAGGTCGCGATGGAGGGCATTGTCATATGGCGTGTAGCCCATTACGGAATTGCCGAACGGCAGCATCTGCATGATCACCAGGACCATTCCGACCATGGTCATGCTGGCGATGAGGCCGAAGGCTGTTCCACCGATGCGGTCCGCCCACAGGCCGAACTGCACGTTGAGCGGCACGAGCGCGTCGGCAAGCCAGCGCGAGCCGATCAGCGGCAGCACGAAAAGGGCTATCAGGGCTGCGCCGTTTGCGAACGGCCCCAGCCGGTCGTAAAGCGCCGCCGAGGCCAGCGCCGGGTAGGCGTTCAGCGCGAAGGCGGCGCACAGCACTGACAGGACAGCCGCTATCATCGAACTGAAGAGCCCCTGGCCTGCAAAAAAGGCCGTCATGGCCAGGACTAGTACTGTCGCTAGGATGATGATCAGCATCTGTTTCTTTTCTCCGGCGTATGGATCATTTGCAGAATCCAGGCTTCAGGTTGAAGGGCCTGTTGCCCAATTGTTAATTTAGACAGTTTTCCATTTGGCATCCAGT
>CAZSBS010000405.1:0-2472 GCA_964605095.1 uncultured Planctomycetaceae bacterium
GCCCTGAAGCCTGAAGCCTGCCTTTCGAGGCCTGTTCGCTTCAGCGAGCAGGGGCGAAGGCGCGAGTCAAGGGAATGCGGCTTTCTTCTATCCGCGTTTATCATTGTTTAACCGCTTTGCCTTTTCCCTCTTGGTGGAATCTTCGTCCGCGTTCTCGTATAATCGCACCTGCGCGGGTGATGGTCGCCCACGCGGGCCGTTGGGCAGGACAACATTGGTAAGACTCGCCGGCGTCACCGGCTGCCCTGCTTCGCCTGGGGCTACGCAGGGCTGTGCCGGCTACCCCTCGACTCGGCTCGGGGTAAACCGGCTACTGACTACCGGCTACCAAGAACCAAATACAAGGAAGCACTGATGAGAACGTCACGCATCTATCTGCTCGCGATAATCGCCCTTGTGGGCATCGCCGCGTTTCTGACCAATTCCGTCGCCCAGCAGGCTACCCCGACCCGCGGCCAGATCGCCTTCTGTGACCTGGTGAGCCTATTCAACAACTACCAGCGGGCCAAGGACCTGACCACCGAGCTAAACGAGCGCCGCACCGCCATCAAGGCCGAAAGCGAAAAGCGAACCAAGGCGGTCGAAACCCTTAAGATGGAGTTGGAGAATTACAAGAAAGGCTCACAGCAGTACGAGCAGACGTTTAACGAGGTTGCGCGGCAGTCGATCGATCTGGACGCGTATCTACGCTACCAGGAACAGCTTGCGCTCCGCGACCACCGAAGCCTGACCGAGGAGATGTACAAGGAGATCATCGGCGCCGTCGGAAAAGTTGCAGCCCGGCAGGGCGCCTCGGTGGTCATGCAGCGCGAGCAGGACCAGCTCAACACCGAGGATACCAAGGCGATGCTCCAGCAGATATACAACCGCAAGGTGCTCTACTTCAACGAAGCCCTGGACATCACCGACGCGGTGCTTACGTCGCTGAACCAGGGCTACAAGGCCAAGAAGCCTGTCGCGTCGGCGACCCCCGCGACGCGGTAGATTGGCGTTTGGCGAGAGCTTTGGCTATCATGTACGACCCGTGAACATGGATACCGAGCGACTGACATTGCGGGAGGTAGCCGAGATCGTCGGCGGCAGCGTCGAGGGCGACGCGTCGTTCGTCGCAGAGTCCATCGCCCCGCTCGACGAGGCCGGGCCGGAAGACCTGACGTTCGCCGACGCACGCCACCTGGTCGGCCTGGCCGCTAGCAAGGCCGGCGCGGCGCTGGTCGAGGCCGACGGGGCCGTCGACTTCGCCGGCAGGCCCATCGTCCGCGTCGCCGGCGTTCAGCAGGCGATATACCAACTGCTCAACCGCCTGGCCGGGCCTGAGGATCTGCCCGCGCCGGGCATCTGCCCGACGGCAATGGTTTCACCCGACGCGAAGCTTGGCCGGGACGTCGCGATCGGCCCGGGCGCTGTCGTAGGCGCCGGCGCCGCCATCGGCGACCGCACGGCCCTGTGCGCCAACGCGGTGGTAACCGCGGGCTGCGCCGTCGGCGCCGATTGCATGCTGGCCGAGGGCGCGGTCATCCGCAACCGGAGCGTCGTGGGCAACCGCGTGCGGATCGGCCCAAACAGCGTGATAGGCTACGACGGTTTCGGGTTTCAGACGGTCGACGGCGTGCATCGCCGTTTTCCGCACGTCGGCAACGTGGTAATTGAGGACGACGTGGAGATCGACGCCTGCTCCTGCATCGACCGCGGCAAGTTCGGCTCGACCCGGATCGGCCGGGGCGTGAAGATCGACAACCTGGTGCAGGTAGCTCACAACTGTCGGATCGGCCCAGGAAGCATCCTGGCCGGCCAGGTCGGCATTGCCGGCAGCGTGAAACTTGGGCGGTACTGCATCCTGGCCGGTCAGGTCGGTGTGCGGGACAACATCACCATCGGCGACGGCGCACAGTTGGGCGCCCAGGCCGGCGTGATCCAGAATCTCCCCGCCGGCGATCAATACATCGGCATGCCGGCACGCCCGGCGACTGAGATGATACGTATGTGGCATTCATTGGCTAAGCTGCCGGACCTGCTCAAGCATGTCCGCGAACTTGAATCGAGGCTCGCAGCCCTTGAGTCCAGCAAAACAGAAAACCATTGAACGGCCCGTGGAGGTTACGGGCATGGGCCTCTTCAGCGGCCTGACCTGCCGCCTGAGGTTCGCCCCGGCTGGGGCCGATGCCGGCGTGACGTTCATCCGAACGGACCTGCCGGCCCCAGGCCGCATTGCCGCCAACGTCGCCAACGTCGGCAAGCGGGCACGCAGGACCAGCCTGATAAACGGCACGGTGCAGGTCGAGACGGTCGAGCACGTCATGTCGGCCGTGGCGGGAATGGGAATCGACAACGTCGACATCGAGGTGTCGGCGGCTGAGATGCCGAGTTTCGATGGCTCGGCCGAACCGTTCGTTGAGGCCATCAAGCGGGCCGGCGTGCGGGAACTGGACGCCGACCAGCGGGTGCTGGTCATCGACGAGCCGATGACCGTCT
>CAZSBS010000406.1:0-2470 GCA_964605095.1 uncultured Planctomycetaceae bacterium
TTCGGCATCATGTACGACCCAGCCGGCGATGCCGTGGTCTTTAGCGGCAGCGGCAACGAGACGGCGCGGGGCCTAGTAGCCAACTACGAGCAGTTGGAGGTCTCCACGAGTTGGCAGGATAAGGACCGGATTGACTATTTCCATGCGGAGTTCACGTCTCTTTGGGGCGACGCCCACCCGGATGTCCATACGGTGAGCCTTCCCGAGGCCCTGCGGCTGAAGCTCATCAAACTCGCCCCGGCAGAGCCGCCGGCTCAGGAACCCTCGAACGCGCTGGCGCGGCAGAAGGCCGCGATGGTCTTCAAGTACATCACGGAGGCACCCTATCTGAGTGACGGTGCCGCCGCGTGCGACGCCACGTTAATGGTGGACCTCTGGCCGCATCAGCGCAGCGTCGTGGAGGAAACGTCGAAGGCGTGGCCTGCGGGCAGGCTCTTGTGTGATGAAGTGGGCATGGGCAAGACCGTCGAGGCCATCGGCGTGCTTCGCCGCCTTCTGGCCGGTCGCGGCGTAAAGCGGGCCCTGTTGCTTGCCCCCGCCGGCCTGCTCAAGCAGTGGCAGGCGGAACTGCGCGAAAAAGGCGCCCTGGTAGTGCCTCGGTTAGAGGGAATCAACGCGATAGTCTGGCCGGACGACCATCAGGAGAAGGTGGGCGGCCTGGCCGATGCGCTCCGGCAGGACATCTTGCTGGTCAGCCGGGAGACGGCCCGGACGGAGAATAACCTGCCCATTATGCTTGCGGCCGAGCCGTGGGATCTGGTGCTGCTGGACGAGGCGCACGCTGCGCGGCGCGCCAAGCAAGTTGAGACCGAGTTCAACAGTGCCAATCTGTTGCTGGACCTCCTGCGCCGGCTCCAGTTGCAGCGGCGGGCACGGAGCATCATGCTGCTGAGCGCCACGCCGATGCAGACGCACCCCTGGGAACCGTGGGACTTACTGTCGGTGCTGGGGGAAGGCGGGGCGTGGCTCGCGGATTTCAAGGCCGTCCGAGGCTACTACGACGCCCTGGCGCGAGTCGCTGGAGGTTGCTGTGACGAGAAGACCTCGCTTCGAGCAGCGTCGCTTGCCCTGGCCGATCAGGACTTTCCGAAACTGACGGATGGCTCGCTCTCGATGGCTGACCCGCGCGAGTTGGCACGCGGGCTGGCCTTCGCCCCGTCGTCCCAGCGGCCAGCCATCACACGTTGGTTGCGGACCAGTTCTCCGCTGGCGCGTCGAATGCACCGCAACACGCGGACGACGCTGCGGCACTATTACGAGCTTGGCTTAGTGGGTGCGCCGCCGGCTGTTCGGCAGGTGATGGATGTTCAGTTCGACTTCACAGATCGTCGGGAGCGCGCCGCCTACAACGCCATCACACGCTACATCAATCGCCGGTTCAAGGAACTGGAAGGCCAGAAGGCTGGCAAGGGCTTTGTAATGACAATTTACCGGCGCCGTGCGTCAAGTTCGCCGGCGTCGTTGAAGCAAAGTCTTAGCCGCCGCCGCGATGGGCTGCTCCAGGTCATTAGCAAGCGGGCGTATGACATGGCACTGCAAATGGCCGATGTGCCCGAGGCCATCGCGCTTGACGATATGCCCGAGGGCGAGAGCAAGATATCGCTGGCCCTTCCCCAAGACCCTGAGACGGCCCGCGACGAATTGGTTGACGTGGAACGCCTGCTCCAAGAACTGGAGTCGTTGAGCGCTACCGACAGCAAGCGTGACAAGTTTTTCGGCCTGCTGCGACAACTTACCGATGATGGGCGGTCTGTGCTGGTGTTCACCGAGTATGTGGACACGATGGTTTATCTCCGCGACAGCCTCGCCGACCACTACGGGGCGGCGCTGGGGTGCTACAGCGGCGAGGGCGGACAGGTGTGGAATGGGACGCAGTGGAAGGCGGTGGGCAAGGACACCATCACGAAGCAACTGCGGTCAGGCCAGCTCAAGATCGTCATCTGCACGGACGCAGCCAGCGAGGGCCTTAATCTCCAGACGGCTGGCGCCCTTGTCAACTACGATTTGCCCTGGAACCCCAGCAAGGTGGAGCAGCGTATTGGGCGCATCGACCGTATAGGGCAGCGGCACGCCGAGATTCTCATCGTCAATATGTTCCTGAAAAACAGTGTTGATGAACGGGTTTACGGCGTGTTGCGGGAGCGGTGCCACCTCTTCGAGCATTTTGTCGGGGCGATGCAGCCGGTGCTCTCGCGTGCCCGTCAAATGCTGATGGGGGAGAAGGACGACCTTGATTTGCTGCTAGCCGAAGCCCAGAAGGCCGAGCACGATGCTCTTGCTGCCGAAACTTACGTCGAGAACCCGGCTGATGCAGCCCCGGTATCGAAACCGCCGGTTACGCGCCCTAAATCAGCGCTAGTTTCACCGACGGCAATACTTTCCGCCAAATTATATGTTTCCGGATTATCTTTTTCCGTAATCCAACCTAAGTTCCCACCGTTATCTTTGGTGCCTACGTCTTCGCTATAAG
>CAZSBS010000407.1:0-2426 GCA_964605095.1 uncultured Planctomycetaceae bacterium
CGCCATGGCCCTGGACCATCACCGGATAACTGAGCACCATGGACATGCCCAGGTGCCTGTTGGCCTGCCTATAGAGCGTCACGTCGCCGTCGGCGCCGGAGGCGATCTGCATGGCGGCGGCGATCATTCCGTCCTTGCCGTTGGAGCCCAGACCGCCCTCTCCTCGGTGGTCGCCGTAGGGGACCGTACCCTTGCCGGCAAAGCGATAGAAGAAACGCAGCGCGCCCAGCAGCGTCCTGTCGTCGACATTCAGGCCGCACTCCTTGGCCAGCAGCAGTGTCGTCAGTACTTGCGCCCCGGCGGGGTTCATCAGGCCTCCGGCCACGTAGCCGGGCCCCGGAGTGAAGCCCCAGTGGCCCCACCCGCAGCCAAAGCCCTGCCGCAACTTCGCGTCGTCGCAGTAGTACTGCAGGATCGGCAGCACCGACCTGTCGCCGGTACGAAGGTAATACTCGGCGCACGCGATGCCGTTGTAGCCGTTGTTCCATGTGTGATTGCCGATATTCGTCACGCCAAGCAGGAACTGCTGGAAGTACTCCTTCACGCAGGGCAGGTACTTGTCCTCGCCGGTCGAGAGCAGGAACAGGCAAGCCAGTGCCCCGCCGATGCCCTTGTCGGCGAAGAACTCCCGCTTGAACTCCTTGTCCGTCGAGTAAAACTCCGCCGCGTCGTGGATGATCCGCCTGGACTTCTCGCTGCCCAGAGGCCATTTGTCGCCGTATTCGCCAAGCACGGGTATCGTGATCTTCACCTGCTTCTCGGGGCCATCTGCGCCGTCCTTGACGTCGAAGACCAGGACCCCGTCCGTCGCCTCGGCGCGGGTCAGCGCCTCGCCGAGAACCACGATGGGGTTTCGGCCGCGCAGCTTGACGCCGTTGACCCCGGCGATGACCTGGCCGCTGCTGAACTTCCCGGCCGCGGGCGTGCCGGGCAGCGCCCTGTCGACCGTGGCCACCACGCCCTTGTGGAAATTGATGAGCAGCCCGGTGACCCCGACATTCCCGAAGAGGATCTCCTCCTTTTCGGGGTCGGGACGGAACTTGTAGAGCTGCCCCTCGGTGTAGTATGGCTTCTTCGGGGCTTCGGCGAAAGCCGCGCTACCGGTCCACTGAACGCACAGGGCAACAACCAATGCGCAGCCAAATGCACTGCACAGTATTCTTCCGCCGCTTCTTTCCGTGGCCATGGCTTCTCCTGTTGAGTGAGTCGGTCGGGGACATTGTCCGACAAGAGTATACCGCACGAGCTTTCTGCGTCTACTGAACTAGTCCAGCGTTTTTCGGCCCGCCCAAATCCCGAACACTCCTCGGGGGCTTGACGGCAGGCGATCTCGTGGTAACCTCCTAACTTATAGAAGCTAACGAGATCCAGGAGGCATGCCGTTGTCCGATCAGCCTTTTCCAGACATCCCGTTGCCTTCCGCATTGGCCAAGAGCGTCAAGTCCGCCATCCTGCATGTCATTTCTCCGGCCCACTACACCATCGTAACAATCGGTAGCCCGGCAATGTACCTTCTGTTCTTGAGGAAGCGAGACGATGGCCAATCTGCAGCGCCGCGCCCTACTTCCCCAACGGTCGGAGATGAATGTTCCTGAACTCGATCGCCGTGCCCTCGGCCTGTAGCGCGATGTGGCCCGGCGTGCGGGGGCATTCGGTAGCGGTATTCTGCTGCACGCCGTTGACCTTGACGTCGACGGTGCCGTTAAGGACCAGGACTGTCATGCGGTTCCATTGTCCCACGGGCTTCTCACTGGATGCGGCGAGCTTCGTCGCGTGCGCGCCGGCCCGCTGGCCGCGAACGTTCACCGCCAACCCACCAACCACCCAAAAGTCGCCCGCGTTGTCGGCCAGCAACTGCGCCTCCAGACACGCTGGCCGCGCCCCGCCCGGCGTGGCCATCAGCAACCACACGCCGCTGTCGCCGGGTTTATCGGGCCAGCGCCACTCGACGGTCAGTTCGTAGTTCTCCCATGGATGTTTGTGGTAAAGGTAGCCCGGGCCCGCGCCGATGCTCCGCAGCACACCGTCCTTGACCTGCCAGTGGGCCGTCGGATCGGCGTCCTGACCATTGTTCACCGCCTTCCAGTCCGACAGGTTCTTGCCGTTCAACAGTTGGATGACAACAGGGGCCTTGACGGGGATTTGTAGCCTGGCTTGCTGCCCGGGCCCGCGTGCCCATGCAAGCCACTTCTCGGCGGCCGCCTTTCGCTCGTCGGGGCCGGCAAACGGACCGTAGTCGAACCTCTCGCCGATAAGCCATCGCAGCGCCTCGGAGCTCTGCCACCGCATCGAGTGGTCCTTCGAGGCCAGCAGTTCCGTCAGCGACACCAGGCCCGCCCGGTTCGCGCGATTGACCAGCAGGCACCCAACCGTCAGCCTGACGTTGTCGTCCGGATCTCTCAGCAGCGACAGGAGGTCTTTGTCGG
>CAZSBS010000408.1:0-2405 GCA_964605095.1 uncultured Planctomycetaceae bacterium
ACCACGGGATGCCAAGTGGAAAACTGTGTAAATTAACAATTGGGCAACACGCCCTCCAGACTTTCGGATTCGGTGTTCAGGCTTCATACTAATCCAGATTTGCATCGGAACCCTACTCGCTGAAGCGAACAGGCCTCAGAAGCAAAACCACGGGTTCCTACTTCCTACTTCCTACTTCCTACTTTTTATTTCCGCCCCCCACCGCGGGCCTGCCCACGCTTACGTACTGCAAGCCCAGGTCCGCCATCCAGTCGAGGTCGTATAGGTTCCGCCCGTCGAAGATCAGCGGCTGCTTGAGGGCCTGGCAGATCCGGCCAAAGTCCGGGCTGCGGTACTCGGGCCATTCCGTGCAGACAATCAGCGCATCGGCCTGCGGCAGCACCTCGTACATGTGCCGGCAGTAGGTTACGTCCTTGTCGCCAAGGGCGGATCGAGCGGTGTCGAGGGCCTGGGGGTCGTGTACGGCCAGGCTCGCCCCCGCGTTCAGAAGCAACTGGGCCAGCGCGATCGCGGGGCTCTCGCGGACGTCGTCCGTCCCAGCCTTGAACGCCAGGCCCCAAATCGCGAACTTCCGCCCGGCAACCTTGTCGCCGAAGTGCCGGCTGATGCGCAGAAAGACCTGCTCGCGCTGGTCCTCGTTTACGGCGTGAACGGCCTCGACTATGTGAATGGGGTGCTTGGCGGCCCGGCCAAAGCTTATCAGGGCCTTGACGTCCTTGGGGAAACAGCTCCCGCCATAGCCAAGCGAGGCGTACAGGAAGTCCGGCCCGATCCGCTGGTCACCACCCATGCCCTGACGGATCAGGTCGATGTTCGCCCCGTAGTGGTCGCACAGCCGGGCCATCTCGTTCATGAAGCTGATCCGCGTGGCCAGCATGCAGTTGCAGGCGTACTTGGTCAGTTCGGCGCTGGCGGGGTCCATCACCAGCAGCCGCCCCGACCGCCGCATGAACGGCGAGTAAAGGTGCCGCATGATGGTGAGCGCCCGCTCGCTGGTAAGGCCGATGATGACGCGGTCGGGCTTGAGGAAGTCGTTGACGGCGGCGCCTTCCTTGAGAAACTCAGGGTTGGCGACATAATCGAACGGCTGAGCCGTCTCGGCGGCCATCAACTCGGTCAGCCGGCTGTGCGTGCCGACCGGAACGGTGCTCTTGGTGATGACGACCGTGCAGCCGGTCATGGCGCGCGCTACCTGCCGGGCGGCCGTCTCAATGTATTGCATGTCCACCGTGCCATCCGCCGCCGACGGCGTGCCGACGGCGAGGATGACTACTTCGGCATTGGCCACCGCCGAAGGCAGGTCGGTGGTGAACACCAGCCGCCCCTCGGTGGCGTTTCTCTGAATCAACTCCGTCAGGCCAGGCTCGTAAATGGGCGTCAGGCCCTTGCGTAGCATCTCGATCTTCCGCGGGTCCATGTCCACCAGCGTGACGTCGTTGCCGGTATTGGAAAAACACGCCCCAGCCACCAAACCTACATAGCCGGAACCGATCACCGCTAGTCTCATAAGCCGGATTCCTTTGCGATTCCTACGTCATGGCCCGGACGACTGCCGCCCCCGGCCTTCGCGCACAAACTCGAACTGCACACCGCCCGGGCTGCCTGCGCCACGGAAGTCAGTATACCGGCGCGCCGCGCCAAAGCAACCGCAAGGCGGATGGCAAATGCCAAGGCAGGCACTGGGCGCGGGGGCGCCGGGCTGGTAGTCTGGCGGGCTGGCAGCTTGAGAAACCTATCTGAACTCGCGGCACGATGAGGAGATGAATATGGCGGACTTATCCCTGTTCGACCTTACGGGAAAGAAGGCCCTGGTCACCGGCGGCGCCGTCGGGATCGGGCGGGCGTGTGCGGTGGCCCTGGCGGCGGCTGGGGCGGACGTCGCGATCACGGACATCGACGCCAGGACCGGGCGCAAGACGGCCGCGGAAATAAAGGCCCTCGGGCGAGACTCGATGTTCGTCTCCTGTGACGTTACGAGCAAGCCGCAGGTGCAGGCTATGGTCAAGGCCGTGGTGCGGCGCTTCAAGAGGCTGGACATAGCGGTGAACAACGCGGGCATCGCCATCCTGGGCGCCGACGAGGAACTGGAGCAGCCGGCATGGGACAAGGTCATCGCGGTGAACCTGACCGGCACGTTCCTCTGCGCCCAGGCCGAGGCCCGGCAGATGATCCGCCAAGACCCAACCGAGGGCAAGATCATCAACATCGCCTCGATGTCGGCTCGGATCGCCAACTGCAATGCCTCCTACGACGCATCGAAGGCCGGCGTGGTCCACATGACCAAAACCCTGGCGGCCGAGTGGGGCCGGTTCAACATCAACGTCAACTGCCTGAGCCCCAGCTACGTGCTGACGCCGATGCACGCCTCGACGCCCATGCCCGTTCGCCAGCGAATACGCGAACTG
>CAZSBS010000409.1:0-2391 GCA_964605095.1 uncultured Planctomycetaceae bacterium
AGGACATCAAGGCCCTGAGCCGGGATTTGGCTTTCAACGGCAGCGGGCACGTGCTGCACAGCATCTTCTGGCACTCGATGACTCCCGGCGGGGGCAAGTGCGAGGGCGACCTGGAAAAGGTGATGGTCGAGAGCTTCGGCGGCGTCCAGGCGGGGATGGAGCAGTTTGCGGCCGCGACCGGCGCCGTCGAGGGCAGCGGGTGGGGCGTGCTCGCCTGGGAACCCGTCGCGGACAGGCTGCTGGTCCTCCAAGCCGAGAAGCACCAGAACCTGACGGTCTGGGGCGTCGTGCCGCTGCTGGTCTGCGACGTGTGGGAACACGCCTACTACCTCAAGTACGCCAACATGCGCGGCGACTGGGTGAAGGCGTTCATGACCATCGCCAACTGGCCCTTCGCGGCGGCAAGGCTGGCGGCGGCGAGAAAGATGTGCCGGATGATGTAGGGCGGTAGCCGGTAGCCGGTGGCTGTCCGATAATTCAAAGCCATCGTGTGCGGTTATTGGCGCAGACCTTTCAACGCCACTGAACCCAGCCCCGAATGGGGCTGGCGGCGCATAGCCGGGGGTGACCGACAGGGAACCCCCGGTACGAGGCTCTTATTCCGGAGCCCCGGCAGGGGCGATGGCGAGCCCGGGAGGTGCAGCGGACTTGCCATCGCCCCTGACGGGGCTCATCTTCCATGGAACCTGATTCCGGGGGTTCCGCGAGTACGCTCACCGCCCGGCTATGCGCCGACGGCCCCATTCGGGGCCGGAAAACGGCAACTGAAGACTACTGAATCATCGGAGTCCGGTGTACACCAGCCTGCCGGCAGGTCGGGACTACCGGCTACTGACTACCGCCTACCGGCTACTGCTTTCCCTTGCCCTTGGCCTTGCCGGGCGGGCCGTCTGGGTCGGCCTGGCGCTTGTATTCATCGTCCAATCGCTTCCACATCTCGGCCATCTGGTCGACCCGTTGGGGCTGGCTGCTGGCGAGGTTGTCGGACTCGCTGCGGTCTCTCCGCATGTCGTAGAGTTCCCACGGCTTGTTGCCGCCGGCGCAGACGATCTTCCAATCGCCGACGCGAAGGGCCTTGTTGTCCATGTGGTGGAAGTAGAGGAATTCACGCTCTATGCCGACATCGGCAAGCAGTGCCGGCAGGAGGCTCTTGCCGGGCATCGCCGGCGGCGTCAGGCCGTGCCATAACGGGTCGATCACCCCGCCCGCAAGTGCCACCAGCGTGGGCGCCAGGTCCACGAAGTGGCACGGTGTGTGCCTGAGCTCGCCGCGGGTCTTTATCCCCGCCGGCCAGTGGACCACCAGCGGCGAGGCTATGCCGCCCTCGTGAACCCACGACTTGTGCAGGCGGAACGGCGTGTTGGAGGCCGTGGACCAGCCCGGCCCAAGGCACAGGAACGACCTGGCTGAGCCGGGAGCGGCCGATTTGTCGTTGCGGTCGCCGCGGATGATCTGCTCGGCGCTGGCGCCGTTGTCCGAGACGAAGATTATCACCGTGTTCTCGAAGGCGCCCATCGCCTTGATCTGCCCGATGACCCGGCCCATTTCCTGGTCGTTGCGATCCACCATGGCCGCGTGAATGGACATCTTGGCGGCCTGGAAATCCTTTTGCTCGTCGGTGAGGTCTTTCCATGGCACGGCCCGGCCGACCTCGCCGGGGCCGATATCCTTCTGAAGCTTCTCGGCCGACAGGTTCCAGTTCGGGATGGTCTGCGGCTCGGGGGCCGACAACTTGCAGTTGATGAGGCCCATCTTGGTCATCCGCTCCCATCGCTGCTGGCGGCAGACGTCCCAGCCTTCCTTATACTTGCCCTCGTACTTGGCAATGTCCTGCGGCGGGGCCTGGAGCGGGAAGTGCGGCGTGGTGAAGGCCAGGTACATGAGGAAGGGCTCTGCCGCGCGCTTCTCGGCGTGCTGTTTGAGGAAGTCCAGGGCGTGTCCTGCTATCGCGGTGGTGGTGTAGAAGTCCGTCCCAGCCGGCACGGGCGGCAGGGCGTTGTCGTCGAGTTCGTGCTGCTTGGGGCCGAAGTTGTGGTCGTGGTCGTGCAGGACGTATGAGCGGTCGAACCCGCCGTTGGCGATCGGCTTGGGGGCGTTTCGGATGTGCCACTTGCCGCTGGTGTAGCAGCGATAGCCGGAGGGTTTGAGGTAGTGCGGCAGCAGGCGGGCCCATTCAGGCAGCTTGCCGTGTGGCGGGTCCATGCGCACCTGCTGGGCGTAATAGCCCGTAAGCAGGCACGTCCGCGACGGCCAGCACCGGGCGGTGGAATAGCACTGGGTGAACCTGATACCGTTCGCGGCCAAGCCGTCGAGGACAGGCGTCTGGACCTCCCCGCCGTAGCAGCCGGGATCGGAGTAGCCCATGTCGTCGGCGACAACGATGAGGAAGTT
>CAZSBS010000410.1:0-2365 GCA_964605095.1 uncultured Planctomycetaceae bacterium
ATGAACGACTGGCCGAGTTCGCCAACGCGCTTGGGCTGTCCGCCGACAGCCTGACCCGATTGGAGGTAGGCTGGTCGAACGACAGCAAAGCCTGGGCGTTCCCGATGCGGCGCGGGCAGCAGATCGTCGGCATACGGCTGCGGTCGCGAACCGGCCACAAGTGGTCGGTCACAGGCGGCCGGGAAGGGCTGTTCATCCCCTATGGCCTGCCTTACGCGGAGATGCTGCTTATCGCCGAAGGGCCGACGGACACGGCGGCCCTGCTCGAAATGGGCTTTGAGGCGGTCGGCAGGCCAAGCTGCGCCGGCGGCGTAGTGTTGCTCGTTGACCTAGTACGGTCGCGCAGGGTGAAACAGGTTGTCATCGTTTCAGACGTGGACGAGCACGGGGCCGGCCAGCGCGGGGCGGAAACGCTGGCCGTGGCGCTGGTGCCGTACTGCGCGTCGATTCGGGTAATCTCGCCCCCTGGCGGCATCAAAGATGTCCGCGACTGGAAGCGCACCGGGGCCGGGCACGACGACATCATGGCCGTGGTCGAGGCCACGCCCGTTCGACGGCTGGTAATTCGCAGCAAGAAAGTGCAGCTTGGCAGAAGGCTGGTGAATCATGGCTGATACGGCACTGACCTTCGAGTACAAGCCTGCCATGCGAGGGCAAACCATCCTCACCGCCAAGCTGGCAGAGGAAGTCATCCGCACGGACAAGCTGGACATCAGCCGCGCGGATCGGCGTCAGGAGTTCATCGCGGCGACGTTCAAGGGACGACGGGGACTTGCCAAGTATCGCAAGGATGCTGTGGCCGAGTTAGACCGTATTGCGGCCGCGATGGCCTCACCAGCCCCCGCAGAGAGCGAGAAGGGCAACAATGGGCGGTCGGACCAGGGATTTGTTCCCTATATGCGGATGAAGGACGGCCTCTACCGCATCAAAAGATCGGCAGACGGAGACAGCTTTATCCAGCTCACAAACTTTGACGCTCGCATCGTCGCCGACATGGTGCGTGACGACGGCGCCGAGACGCAGAATTCATTGGAGATCGAGGCGAAAATCGGTGAGCACGTCGCACTATTCAGCATTCCCGCATCATCGTTCGCCAACATGAATTGGGCCATTGAGCACCTTGGCTCCAGGGCAATCGTGTATGCCGGCACCACGGTAAAGGACCATGCCCGCGTTGCGATCCAGATGCTCAGTGGCGAACGAAAGCAGTTGGTCGTCTATACACACCTTGGCTGGCGAAAGATCGGTGGTCAGTGGGTCTACCTTCACACTGGTGGCGGCGTCAGCGAGAGCGGAACATTGGCCAACGTCACTGTGGACCTCGGCGATAGCCTGTCGCTATATCGACTGCCAGACCCGCCGCAGGGCCAGAAGCTCAAGGAAGCCGTCGCCGCAACCCTCCGGCGGCTGGACTTGGCACTGGATTTGGCATCTGTGCCCACGTTCATCGCGCCCTTCCGCGCCGCGCTGGGGCCGTGTGACTTCACGCTGCATTTGGCCGGGGCCACAGGCGTCTTTAAGAGTGAACTGGCCGCGTTGGCAAACCAACACTTCGGCTCAGGACTTGACGGAAGGCATTTGCCGGGGAGTTGGCACGGCACGGACAATGCCCTCGAAGGTCTGGCGTTCACAGCCAAAGACGCAGTTTTGGTGATCGACGACTTCGCGCCATCCGGCCCGCCACACGATATCCAGCGGTGGCACCAGAAAGCCGACCGGATCATCCGTCACCAAGGTAACAACAACTCCCGCCAGAGGATGCGCCAGGATGGTTCACTGCGCCCGTCCAAGCCCCCCCGCTGCCTGATCGTTTCTACGGGCGAGGATGTGCCCCGTGGCCACAGCTTGCGGGCGCGGATGTTCGTTATCGAGATCAACGATGGCGATATCGACGTAGATAAGCTCACGGCCTGTCAGGCCGACGCGGCCGAGGGCCTCTACTCGGCTGCGATGGCTGGTTTTGTGCAGTGGCTTGCCGACAGATACGACCAGGTGCAGGTAACCTTACGGGCGCAGATCAATGAGCTGCGCCAGCAAGCCGCGGTTTCGGGGATGCACCGTCGCACGCCGGACATTGTTGCTAGCCTCTTCATCGGCCTGAAATACTTCGTTGCTTTCGCTCAGGAAGCCGGGGTAATCGACGCGGATCAAGCCGAAAGTCTCCGGCAGCGAGGCTGGCTTGCCCTTGGGCAAGTGGCCATGAAGCAGGACGCATACCACAAGGCCAGCGAACCCACGCGGCGATTCATCGAACTTCTGCTCAGTGCCCTCGCCAGCGGGCACGCCCATATCGCCGACCCGGATGGCAATCCGCCTCGTGAGGCTCCGGAAGCCTGGGGCTGGCGCCAGAGGACCATAGGCAACG
>CAZSBS010000411.1:0-2306 GCA_964605095.1 uncultured Planctomycetaceae bacterium
TCTCGGCCGTAAAGGTGCTTATGCCCTACGTCATGCAGGTTCACATCAAGGACGCGACGGCCACCAGGGTTCCCGGCCAGTGGGGCGCGGAAGTGCCCGTCGGGACGGGCGAGGTGGCCTGGCCGGCGTTCTTCGCGGCACTGACGGCCGGCGGGTTCGGCGGCTGCATGAGCATCGAGCGCGAGGCAGGCGAGCAGCGGATAGCGGACATAACGCGGGCGAAGAACTTCATCCTCGATATTATCGGAAAGGCAGGCTGACATGATCCGCGTGGGCATAATCGGGCTGGGCATGATGGGCGGGATGCACTACCGCGCGTGGCGGGCGATCGACGGCGTCGAGGTCGTCGCCGTGGCGGACGCCGACCCCATACGGGCCGCCGGCGACCTGAGCACGAGCTGGAGCAACCTGCCCGGCGCGGCCAAGCAACTCGACATGTCTTGCATCCGCGGCACGACCGACCCGCACGAGCTTATCGCGATGGCCGAGGTGGACATTGTGGATGTGTGCGTGCCGACGCCCGCCCATGCCGACCTTGCCGTCGCGGCCCTGATGGCAGGCAAACACTGCGTGTGCGAGAAGCCGCTTGCCCGGACCGCCGAGCAGGCGAGACAAATCGCCGCCGCGGCAGAGAAGGCCAAGGGATTCTGCCTGCCGGCAATGTGTGTGCGGTTCTGGCCGCAGTGGGCCTGGCTGGCGAAGGCCATCCAGAGCGGCAGCTACGGCAAGGTGCTCGACGCGACTTTCCGCCGCGTCGGTTCGGTGCCGCCCGGCTGGTTCGGCGACGGCAAACTCTCCGGTGGGGCGATACTCGACCTGCACCTGCACGACACGGACTTCGTCAAGTTCGCCTTCGGCAAGCCTGGGGCGGTGCATAGTTTCGGACGGGTCGGAAAGACCGGGTGCGTCGACCAACTTGTCACGCACTATATATACGGCGACGGCGGGCCGGTGGTTTCGGCCGAGGGAAGCTGGGCCATGTCGGCGGGTTTCCCATTCCGCATGGACTACACGGTGAACTTCGAGCGAGCGACCGCCGAGTACGTGATGCTCCGCGAGCAGCCGCTGGTGATCTACGAAAACGGCCAGGCGACGCCGCACGCCTGCGAAGGGGCGGACGGCTATCACAACGAGCTTGCGTACATGGCCCAGTGTGTCGCGTCCGGCAAGGCTCCAAGCATAATCACCGCCGCCGACGCGGCCGAGAGCATCGAGATCGTCGAGGCCGAGGCCGAAAGCATACGTGCCGCCCGGCGCGTGGAAGTGTAGGGCCGTTCCGACAGCGGGTTTGCGTTGACCGGATCGCAGTGCGTTTAGAGGACATTGCCATGACAGCGCAACCACCCAACCCGCAGCCGCCGCAGTACCAGCAGCCTCAGTACCAGCAGCCGTACTGGGCGCCGCCGCTTCAGCCGAACCGCGACGAGGAACATCTCAAGTTGCTGTCGATATTCCACTATGTTCTGGGCGGCATGATCGGTTTCTTCGCGTGCATCCCATTCATCCACGTGGCGGTCGGCGTGCTGATGGTCACGGGCACAATGTCCTCGGGCGGCAGTGGCCCGCCGCCGGCGTTCGGCTGGCTGTTCATCATTATGGGCTCGTTATTCATCATCACGGGCTGGACGCTCGCGAGCCTTCTGCTGATCTCGGCCGGGCGGTTGAGAAAACGACGCAGTTGGACATTCTGCTTCGTCGTGGCGTGTGTGAGTTGCATTTTCGCGCCCATGGGCACGGTACTGGGCGTATTCACGA
Source organism: uncultured Planctomycetaceae bacterium (assembly GCA_964605095.1). Taxonomy (GTDB): domain Bacteria; phylum Planctomycetota; class Phycisphaerae; order SM23-33; family SM23-33; genus JAUWQU01. Next base: position 1,756 of record CAZSBS010000411.1, read on the forward strand.
TACTCGTCCTGAACCGCGACACGGTAAAGGCAGCTTTCGGGCAGGTTCGGGCGGCGGGGCAAGGGTAGTTCGTAGTGACGCCGTGAGGCGTACGTCCCCTGATGTGTCCTGAGGGGCACACTGGTGCGCCAGGCCGGCTGGGCCTTGCGTGCAGGTCGCGGCGCAATACGATAGCGGCTGTCATGAGCGATGCTTTTCAAATCGAGCCTGTTCGGCGCAGCCGGAGCGAGGAGGCCCTGCTGTTTCTCGCGGCCGGGCTGCGGCGGGACCTCCAGATCGCCCTTCGGGCGGAGGTGCTTGGGGAGATGCTCACTCGATCCGGCTTCGAGGGGCACTTCTGGCAGGCCCGGCGAGGGGCCGATCTGCTTGCCGCGGCGATGGTGATACCCAGCGCGGGGCATGTGGGGATGGCCTTTCACAGCCCGGCCGAGTCGCCCGGCGTTGAGGCGGAAGCACTGTCGGCGGCGCTTCGGGCGGCAGCCGACGCGGCCCTGGCCGACGGACTGGCGTTCGTGCAATCGCTCATAGGCCATCGGCAGCACGCCGACGGG
>CAZSBS010000412.1:0-2278 GCA_964605095.1 uncultured Planctomycetaceae bacterium
GCAAGCAGTGGAAATCCGTTCGCACCGTAAGGGCGGTCAGCGCCCAGCCGGTGCGGGCCCCTTCAGCGCCGCGAGCGCCCGTCCACGTGGGCCCGCTGGACGCTTCCGACGCGGCGCTGGCCGAGGCGCTGCAAAAGGGGAACCTGCTGGTCTACGCGTTTCTCTGCGAGGCGCGCATGGCGGCGAAGATAGACTTCACCGATCCATCAGCCCGTGTGTTGAAGCAGTTCTCGGACATGATAGATCGTTTCGCGGCGCGGGGTTTGGATGTGACAAAGGAACGCTCCGAACTGTCAACCCTGGGCGAGCGACAAGGGCGCCTGGGGGCCGTGTCCGAGGGCGATCCCACCGCACGGGCGGTCTTTCTCGACGCCCGCATGGCCAAGCGGCAACTAATGATGCGCGATCCGGAACTTGCGCCGCTGGCGAGGGTTCTCTTCGTCAAGCGCCAGCCGTTCCTGCCGTCACACAACTACAGCGTGATTTTTGACGCCCAAGGCGGCCCCGGCGGGGCCGTGTGCGTGCTGACCATTCCCAGCGAGAATGGCCGACTCGTGCCGGAGAAGGCGAAGATCGATGAGTTGTTCGAGGCCGGGGCGGGCATAGCCCGAAACCCCGTGGCTAATTTCGACCTGAGCAAGATCTACTTCGCATATCGCAAGTCGAAAAAGGACAGCGATTACTTTCACCTGATGGTCATGGATTCAGGCGGCGGCAACCCCACCCAAATGACCGACGGGCCGTTTCACGATTACTTCCCCTGCCCGCTGCCCGACGGCGGCCTCGCATTCATCTCGACGCGGTGCAAGGCCAGGTACCTCTGCTGGCGGCCGCAGGCGTTCGTGCTGTTCCGCATGGACCCAGGCGGCGGGAACATCCGCCCGCTGTCGTATGCCAACGTCAGTGAATGGACTCCGTCGCTCATGCCCGATGGCAGGATCATCTGGATGCGCAGCGAGTACATCGACAAGGGCGCCAACTTCGGGCACACGCTCTGGGCGATTCGGCCGGACGGCACGCACCCGGAACTGCTCTACGGCAACGACACGCACAATTGCTACGCCAACGGTCGGCCGGTGCCAGGCACCTCCGGCCGGGAAATATCCTGCACGCTGGTTGCCCACGGCGGCGACCTTAACGGCCCCATCGCGTTGATCGACGTGACGAAGGGTCCCTCAAATACCGAGGCGATGCGCTCGATCACACCCGACGTGCCGGCCCAGTATGACATGAACTGGATACGCAAGGAGTGTTTCCGCGATCCGTTTCCGATCAGTCGGGATTACATCCTGTGCAGCTATTCGCCGCACGATAGTTTCGGGCTCTGCGTGATCGACCGCTACGGGAATCGCGAGATGCTCCACCTCGACCCGTCGATCGGCAGCATGTGCCCGACTCCGCTGACCAGGACCGACCCCCCGCCGGCGATGGCGGAGATGGAGCCAAGCCGGTCGGCCCAAGGCCAGTTCATCGTTGCGGACGTCTACCAGGGCATGGGGCCGCAAATCAAGCGCGGCCAGGTCAAGTACATCCGCGTCTGCGAGGAAGTCCGGGCCGACTTGATCCAACTGCCCGACGGGGAGTACCAGAGAGACCACGAACCGTTCATGGACTGGTACGCCACGCCCGTCCACAAGGTCAGCGGGCCTCTGGGCTGGCCCAGCTATGTAGCCAAGGCGACGCAGGGCCTCGTGCCCGTTGATGAGGACGGCTCAGCCAACTTCTACGCCCCTGCCGGCAAGGTGCTCTATTTCGAGGCGCTGGACAAGGACTACAACGAGTTGCAGCGAATGCGAAGCGTCGTCCAATTGCAGCCCGGCGAGTCGCGAGGCTGCATAGGCTGCCATGAAGACCGCTTGACGGCGCCGCCGCGCCAACCGGCGACGGCCGCGCAGCGCCAGGCCAGCACCCTCGAACCTCCTGCCTGGGGCGCCGGGCCGTTCGCTTATGAGAAGGTCGTCCAGCCGGTCTGGGATGCCAAGTGCGTCTCTTGCCACAACGCGAAGGATAAGGACAAGATCGACCTGACCGGCACGCTCGATGGCGACCGCGTGCCCGCCTCCTACCGTACGGTCATAAGCCGGGGGTGGATCCACTATTTCGACTGGGGCTACGGCGTGAGGCATACTCTGGCCGAGGCCGGCTCGTTCGGCACGCTCAAGAGCAAGCTCTGGAAGGTGCTCGACGCCGGACACTATGACGTCAAGCTCACCACCGAGCAGATGCGGCGCGTAAAGTGCTGGACCGATTTGAACTGCCCCCTCTGGCCGGATTACCA
>CAZSBS010000413.1:0-2261 GCA_964605095.1 uncultured Planctomycetaceae bacterium
TTGACGCGGTGGGCGCCCTGCTGGAACGTGAGCATGGACGTCTGGATGACGTCGTTAAGGGCCACGAAGTCCTTGACGGACGTGTTGGAGGAGATCATGAGCCCGTCGAGTTTCTCGGCCAGTTTCCGCCGGGCGTCCAGTTCGGCCCCTCGCATGGCCATAAGCTTGGCCTGGGCGGCGTTGGCGTTGTCGGTGTCGATAGCGGCCTGGCCGGTTGAGGTGGCGACCGGCGGCCAGTTGATGGCCTGCTGGGCGGCCGCGATGGCGGCTATGCCATCGGGTCCGAGGTCCTTGAGGTACTTATCCGGCGGAACGCCCATGCCGGTCTCGCGGATGTCCTTTTCCTCGATGCGGGTGCTGATTTTCTCGATGTCCTGCACCGCCACGCGGTTGCCCTTGTAATACTCCTTGCGGAACCGCTCCAGCGTGGCGACGAGCTCCTGGACGGTGATCTGGAGCTCGACCTCGGCGATCAGCTCGTTCTCGTGGTATCGCGTGCCGAGTTCCTTCGCGCCGCGCAGGAAAGTCTGCATGGCGGTCTGAATGCGGTCGTCGGTGGCGACGAAGTCCTTGACGGTGGTGTCGGAGGTGATCAGCAGCCCGTTGATCCGCTCGCCGAGTTTGCGGTATGCGTCCAGCCTGGCGGCGCGGGCGGTCATGAGCCGGCCCTGCCCGGTGCAGTGGGCCATCCAGTACGCCCAGGCGTTCTTGGACATGATGTCCTGCCCGCCGGCGGTCGGCGGGGCGAGCTGGCCTCGCGGGTCGAACTCCGGACGCGGGGCGCCCGAGCCGGTCTCGCGGATGACCTTCTCGGTGGTGTTCACGTTGATCTTATCGAAGTCCGCGATGGCAATCTTGTTGCCCTTGTAGTACTGGCGATGAAGCCTCTGGAGCTCGACGACGATCTCCCGCACGGTCACCTCCAGCGTGACCTGGCAGATTCCGTCCGGCGTGAATACCGGATCGCCGACTTCCTTCATGCCTCGAAGCCAGCTCATCATGGACGACTGGATCACGTCGCTGGTGGCGACGAAGTCCTTTACGGTGGTGTCGGACGTGATGACCAGTCCGTTGATCCGCTCGGCCAGCTTGCGCATGGCGTCAACGCGGGCGGCCCTCATGGCCAGAAGCTTGTTCTGCGCGGCGTACTTCTCCGTCAGGGCATCGGCCGGCGCAAGTGCCGCCTGCGACAGCAGGATCCCTGCCGAAACAACCCATGCCAGTCTCTTGATTGTCACATTCATAACGGTTCTCCTTAGTTGCCCCGCCCGGCGCCATCCTGGCGCTTCGAGCGGAATGGTCTGTCACGGTCGATGTTTTCATCGCAGAGGCCGCGGAGCAGGAAATGCCAAGGGAACATGAAGCATTCGCTCTGGTCTCTTCAATCTCTCGCTTCTCTGCGTTCTCCGCGTTGAATCTATCTTCTGTCCGCGCTACTTGACCGACTCCTGTCGGACGCGCTGGCGAGCCTTAACGTACTGGGTCGTCGGCTTGAGCTTGAAGGCGGCGTCGTAGCACTTCTCGGCCTCGCCGAGCTTGCCGAGCGCCTCGTACATGACGCCGGAATTGAAAATGGCATCGTAATCGTCGGGTTTCGCGCCGATAGCGGCGTTGTAGGCCTCGAGGGCCTCGGCGTAATCCTTTGCCATCGCCAGCTTGTTGCCGGTCTTGACGGCCTCGGTCTTGCCCTTGCCAAGCGGCTCGGTCACAACCACCTCGTGCGGGCTGACCTTGGCCAGGAACTCCTGCACGCACTCGTCGATCAGCCGCGACGCGACCTGGTCGGCCGGCTCGGCGGAACTGCTCCCGCCGATGCCGACCATCTTGGTGATCCCGGAAAGCCCGCCCGAGCCGGAGTCCTTGTCCTTCTGCTGGTCGCTGTCATACTCCCGCGTGGTCGCAACGCTCGCCAGCGTCTTGCCGGTCGCCACGTCGTCAATCGTGAAGTTGATGGCCGTCATCACGTATCGCCTCGTGTACTTCACTTCCTTGGGCGACTTGCTGAGCGGGTTGAAGCTCGTGCGGGTGGCCTGCTCGTCGCGGGTGGTGACGGTGGCCGATCCGTAGATCATGGCGTCAACCTTGGCAATCTTGCCGGCCTGGACGGCCTGGCTGGAATCGCTGAAGGCGGACTGGAGGTCCTGTTCGTCGAGCACGGCCTTGAGCCGCTTGCGGTCCACAAGCTGGTAGCGATGATACTTGTTGTTGTACGTGTCCAGTTGGGCGGCCAGGCGGTCCGAGGCGATGTCGCCCCACTTGCG
>CAZSBS010000414.1:0-2155 GCA_964605095.1 uncultured Planctomycetaceae bacterium
CAATTGGGCAACACGCCCTTCAGGCTACAGACGGGGGCGGGCTAGCATAGGTCCTATAGGTCCTATAAGACCTATGGACTTGTCCCCACCGCATGCAGAGTGTCCGGTTCCGCTTCCGCTCATCTTTCCCGGCTACCGGCTACTAGCTCCCGGCTACTTCTTCTTTCCCGGCTGGCGGAGGATGTTTTGGGCGCCGACCATGGCGGTGGCGGCGGTCTTCATGCACTGCTCGACGGACATGTCCACATCGACGATATGCTCGGGCGAGGCGAAGAACGACGGTCCGCCGAACATGTAGCTGTACGGCACGTACACGGTGACCTTGCGGTGCGGGCTGTCCATCGGCAGGCCGAAGGGGTTCTCGTTGGTCAGGATGCCCAGCAGCGAAATTCCCGTGCCGGGCACGCTGTACTGCACGACCCTTCCCATCCGCTCCGAGCCGCCGCCGAAGAGCTTCATCAGGTCCCGCACGGATTCGTAGATCGTCTTGATGCCCGGCAGGCGGCTTATCAGCCGCTCTACGAACCCGAACGCCCCGCGGAAAACCCACCAGTGCGTCAGCAGGCCGACGATGTAGATCAGGCCGATGATCAACACGCTCCCGATGCCGTATGTGTGCTCGGGCGGCTCGGGGCTCTTGCTGATGAATCTCTGATACAGCGTTGTTCCAAGCCCCTCCAGAGATGATCCAAGCGAATAGACCACCCACACCGTGATCGCCAGCGGGGTAATGATCAGAGCCCCGGCGAAAAAGATGCGGACCTGCCTGCTCACGATCGCCGCCCAGCGGGTCGGCGGCGCAGGCGCGATAAGCTCAGCCGCGATGCCGGCCTCGCCGACAGGCTCGTGCAGGAACCGCTGCCCAACCTCGACCGACGGCGCGAAGCGCAGCACCGCGGTCAGCCGGGAAACCTGAAAGACCCTGTAAAGGTTGCTTGACAGGCCGCACAGCACCACCTGCCCGCTGTGGTCCAGGGTCTTCTTGTGCAAAGCCACCAGCGTTCCGATCATCGGCGACGACAGGAACCGCACCGCCGAGAGGTCCAGGAGGATATTGGCGATCTTGCGATTGTCCACGAGGTCGTACAGGTCCTCGGTGACGGCTGGGACGCTCTTGGGGTCCAGGACGGTCTCGTCGCGGAAATCCACCACGCACGCGGCGTCTCGTTCGGTGATGATCAGGCTGGATTTCGCCATTGGTGTGGCCTCCCTGTTGGCCCAGCCCGGGCGACCTCGGCGCGGGCCGGCGGGTCAGCTTTGGATTTCGACCAGTATGCCGACGGCCTCGTCGAGGTTCGCGGAGCAGTGAAGAAGCCTGCTGAGCTTTGTGATCTGGAATACCTTCGATACGTCACCGTGCAGGCCGGTGATGACGACCTTGCCCTTGCCGAACTCGGCCCGGCGGCTCAACTCGACCAGAACGCCGAGCATTCGCGACGCCAGGAACCTCACGGCCGAGAAGTCCACGATGATCTTCGGCGGCGGCGGGCTGTCGGCGAGCTTGAGCAGGTCCTTGCGGACCGACTCGGACGTGGAAAGGTCCAGCACGGTGGTCCCATGGAAGGTGACCACCGCGATTTCGCCCCTTCTGGTTATGCTCAAGTCGTTTTCGGACATCAGCGGTTTCCGGGTTCCTTCGCGGCTGCGTCCGCGAATGATAAGTGGCGGACCGCCGGAATGCAAACAAGTTGAAACCTGACTGCCGGCCGGTAAGGTCAGGACAGTTCGAAGATCGACTGGGTCTTGACGATGGTCAACTCGTCGGGGAAGGCGTGGAATGTGAACACGTGCAGCCCGTTGACCTTGGCCTCGTAGTCGATGAACGTGAACGGCGTGAGCGAGTTGCTCATCCACATGGGAAACGGCACGAAAAGGCCTCGCTGTGCGCCCAGCCGGGCAAGGTCGTGGTGGGTTTTGGAGTACACGGCCGGGCTCATCTGCTCGACCTGAAAGTTCATCATGTAGTTGATGTCCATGGCGCGCTTGCACTCGTGGTCGCGCTCGCCGCGGAAGGGGATCTCCAGCAGTTGCCCCCGTTGGGGCAGGAAATTATTGGCCCCCGCGGTCACCTCGACCATGGAACTGCGGTCACGGTAGAAGCTGATCACGTGCGTGCATCCGGTCACCCATATCTGGGCCTCGTAGGCCTTCTTGA
>CAZSBS010000415.1:0-2136 GCA_964605095.1 uncultured Planctomycetaceae bacterium
TTTCGCAGCGCGGCCTGGTCGCGGTCGGAAAGCTCGAAGGGGTCCGTGCCGGTCATGTGTGCGATTGGCCAGGCGTTGGCGTCGAGGTCGGCGATGGCCATGGGGGCCGACACGTCGAGCCTCACGTGGAAGCGATTGTTGACGCGAATGGCAAACCGCCGCCAGGCGAGCGGCTCGGGGTCGCAGTTGCCATTGTGCCTCAGCCTGGCTACTCGCAGCGTCGCGATGGGCTCGGCCTTGTCGGCCTGTGGCCAGACTACCGCGTCTCGCGGGTGTACGATGGTTCGGTCGGTGGCGAGTGCCCATATGTTCGCGGCTAGCTGGTATGTCGGCAGGTCGGTGTCGCGCGGGCCCATTTGCAGCGCGAGTGAGAGTTCTTTCGGCGCATGCACGGCCAGCAGGCGTACGCCGTTTGTCACGGCGAATAGTGGTGCTGGGGCCTTGGGCTGGAAGTACGACGAGTAGACCTGGTGCGCCGCCGGCAGGCGTATGAGCGGGTGATCCGGGAAGATTTTGGCGTAGAGCTTGCCCATGTCGATGGTGAAGTCGCCGCTGTTGCACGCTGCCTCGCTCAGCAGCGTCCCGCCCTGCCGGACGTATTGGCGGAGCTTCTCGGCTTGCCGGCTGTCGATGTCCACCGGCCCGGCCCCGGAGATGTACAGCACGGGCGCCTCGTGCCAGTGCTCGATCGGGCTGTCGAGCGTGACGATTTGCCAGCTCATGTTTCGCTCGAACTGCCTGGTCATCCATTGAGCCAGATTGGCCGCATCGCGCGGACGCGGGTTCCACCGGCCTGGATACTGGAGCTTGTTGACCAGCACGGGGCTCTGCCCGCGTATGAGGAACATCAGCGCGAAGGCGGTCTCAGCCACGCGGTCGCCGTAGCCGAAACTGCCGTCGGAGTTCCGGCCTTCCAGCAGCGCCGTAGAGCCCTCGGCGAACCAGTCGTGCTGGCCGAGGTACTTGTGCCCGCTTGCCAGCCCCACGCGCGCCACGCAGTACAGCCAATAGTGATACCATTCGACGCCCTTGGCGGGGTTTTCCCTGGCGTCGAAGCGCCGGCCTAGCCAGTCGAGCGCCTTGACCACGGCCGGGCCGTCGCCGGCGGCGGCGCAGCGGACAAAGTCCTCGCTGTGCAAGCTGTCGAAGCAGACGTACAGGCTGGCAAGCCCGGCCGCGGTCATCGAGCCGTAGGAGCGGCTCCTTGAGCCCCCGACTGGTGCCCGGAGCATGCGTTCATTGGTGAGGTATCCCCATCCGCCGTCGGGCTGCTGGTTGTCCAGCCAGTGTCGCTGGACGAGCCGCAGGTACGCCGGCGGGGCCTCCAGGCCGCGATGGATAGCGGCTGAGACGCCCAGCAACGCCATCTGGCCGTTGGAGTTGTCCCACACTTGGCTCGCCTGGCCGCCGCTGGAGGTGTAGGTGTAGGCCCCTTTGTTGTTCGCGGCCCGTATGAGCCACTGGGCGTCCTTTCGCAGCAGGGGCAGGCTGTTAGGGTCGCCGAGCAGTCCCCAGGCGCTAGCGCGAAGGGCAACCGCGTAGGTGCCGGCAAGTTTGGCCTTGGCCAGCCAGTCGAGGCTGCGGGCCAGGGGCGGGCACTTGGCGGGGTCGATCCGCGCCCACAGAAGGGCCTGGACGAGCAGCGCGGTCTTGCCGCCGTAGCGGCAGTTGTTGGGGTCGGTCTCGCCGGCGCTGCTGCCGTCGTCCTGGATCTGCTTTATGAGGAACTGCCTGGCTGAGTCTATCGCTCGCTGCACGTCGGCGCCCGACGGCGCCGCCGGGGCCGGCCCGGCCAGGCAGGCCGCGGAGGATATGAATACCGTTGCTGCCGCCGCCAGCATCGGTCCCCGGCCCTGAATCCGCAATCCGCAATCCGCAATCCGCAATTGTTCTTTCACTCTGCCTTCCAGAGCATCATGAATTTAGGGGTCTGGATCTGGTCGAGAAGCTTGGCGTCGATCTTCAGCGACGCCTCGCCCTTGCCGTCCATCAGGGCCTCCATGAATGTCTTTCGCCGGGCATATCGCACCACCCGGGGCTTGCTCAGCGAGGCCAGCTTGGCGGCCCCGTCGATGGCGGCATCCTCGTAGCCGATCTGGTCGATCAGGCCGAGTTCCTTGGCCTTGGAGGCCAGGT
>CAZSBS010000416.1:0-2082 GCA_964605095.1 uncultured Planctomycetaceae bacterium
GCCGCTGGGCAGGTGGCTGACGACCGACCCGATCGGGTACGGGGATGGGATGAATCTCGTTGAGTATGTAGGGGGGGGGCCGCTTGGGCGAGGAGACCCCAGTGGAAAGGCCGGAGGAACGCAACCATACAAATGCTCGGCGCTAATTGTGGGACCGCCCCTCAATCCTAGTAACATGTATGGAATCTGGCGGGCAAGCGCTCAGGGGTCATGCACTTGCACCGGAGCTATCGAGCCGTTTACGCTGGGTATGGCTATGGCAACCGTGATCGTGCCCTGTTGCTATAGCACGCTACCGTCTGTGATCGTAAGGCCTGGCTGGCAGGCAGTAGCTATGACGGCGTGCGTGCAAGTAGGGGTGCGCGGCCTGCTGGGACCCCTTGGGTTTTGCGTCACCTGCACATGTACCTGACTGTGATAGTGGAGTTCATGAGATGGAAATTGAAAAGAATGAGGTTCCAAAGGAATTAGTGGATGCAATTGGTCCCTGTTCGGTAGATTCAATGATCCGCGAGGCGGTGAAGTTGTGCTGGATTCTGCTTCCCAAGGAGGCAAGATCCCCGGAAGGTCTTCGTCGACAAATCCTGCGATTGGTCGACCGTGCATTAAAGGATATGAAGGACGACGCGGAAGCGTTCGGCATTCGTCTCCCCGATTCCGAAGAATAGATATCGCTGGAGAAGCGCCGATTGAACCACCGCCCCGCTAGCCTGGGGCGCGGTGACCAAAAACCCCCCGCCCCCCGGCAGAGCCGCCCGCCAGCCCCAGGGGTCTCCGCAAAATCAAATTTCCTATCAGTTAATCCAGCCAGTCCATCCAGTTGGTGGCTGGGTTTGAAGAAGAGTTCGGCATCGACATGGACAACGAGGCCGCCCTGGCCGTCCAGACCGTCGGTGACGCGGTGGCCTTCATTGCAAAGTACGTCAATTAGGCCGGGCCTGCTGCCCCAGGACTTAGGAAGATGGCCACGGGAATCATGGCATTTAACGGCAAGAAGGCATTCAGGCACACGGAGCATCTGTCGGTGACCATCGGGGCCCGGCTGACGGGCAGTCCGGGCGAGCACAAGGCCGCGGCGTACATAGCCGAGGCTTTCAAGTCATTCGGCCTGAAGGTGACCAGGCAGCGTTTCCCGTCCATCACCTACGACAACCGCAAGTGCGTCTTCGAAGTACACCAGGCCGGGCGATGGCGGCAGATCCAGGCCGAGCCGGTCATGCTCAGCAAGAGCACGCCGCCCGGCGGAGTGGAAGGCGAGATATTCTTCGCCGAAACGGGGCAGTTGGAGTATCTCACGCCGGCGGTGAAGGACAAGATCGTGCTGGTCTGCGGGACCATTCGCGGGGAAGACCGTCCCCGCGTGATTCGCCTCGGCGCAAAGGCGATTGTCACCATCGACCCTGCCCTGCGCGAGGGCTTCAGGCGAGCCGTCCACTACGACGATGACCGGAAGGTCTACGGTAGCCTGCCGATGGCGACCATCCGCTACCTCGACGGGTTGGACATCGTCGAGCGGCGAGCCGGCCGGGCCCGGCTGATCCTGCGAAACAGCGAGAAGAAGTCCCACAGCCTCAACGTCATCGGCGAGAAGCCCGGCGACGACTTCGCCGATGATATTGTCGTCATCTGCGCGCACTACGACAGCCACTGGCGCATCCCGGGCGCTTCGGACAACGCGGGCGGAACTGCCGTCATGATGGAACTGGCGCGAGTGCTCGCCGAGCGGCCCAGCAGGCGGACGCTGCGCTTCATCGCCTTCGCGGCCGAGGAAACGGGCCTTTATGGCAGCAGATTCTACGCCGATCAGTTGGCCCGCAAGGGCCGTCGTGAAAGGAAGGCCCCGTCCTTCAAGGAGAAAGTCGACAAGACCGAGTGCGAGAGGCACCGCCTGACATTCAACATCGACGTTCACGGCAGCACCCTCGGCCGATTTCACGCGACCTTCAACGGCCCGGAAGACGTGGGCGCGTCGGTGCGGCTGCTCGCCGGCGAGATCGGGATGCCCTGCGAGGTCAAGAAGAAGCCCATGAGTTCCGACGGCACGCCGTTGGCGGCTGTGGGTATTCCGAACGTGCAGTTCGC
>CAZSBS010000417.1:0-2075 GCA_964605095.1 uncultured Planctomycetaceae bacterium
TCATAACCCCCCTCAGCCGTGCTCGATTCCCGTAGCCAGGCGTCCCGCGCGTCGGCCATGTCGTCATGGAGCATCGTGCCGCTCTGGCCGGGCAGTTTGAAGGGCCGGGCCGGGTCCGCATCGGCAAGGTAGCCCGCCAGTATGTCCGCCACGTCGGCGGGCAGCGGTTGAACGTCCTGGCGTTTGCGTTTTGAGTATCCGGCTTGAACCGTGACTGTCGGCGGGTCCGCGTCCAGGTTGAAACTCGCCCGCGTTAGGGTCCGAATCTCGTTGCGGCGCAAGCCCGATGAAAACGCCAGCCGGTAGGCGACGGATCTGGCCTGGGGTGTCAGCTTCCATCGGGCCGGGGCCTTGTGCTCGGTGTAGTCCAACAGCACGGCCATTTCATCGGCGGTGAATCCGCGGCGCTCGTGGCGCTTGTCGGCGTCAGCGTTGTAGCCCTTGACGCCGAGTAGCATATCCTCTGCCGTGTGCCGCTCGCGTTGAAGCCAGCGGGAGAATTGCTTGACGGCGCGGGAGTAGTGTTGCAGGGATTGTTTGCTCAGGCCGTTGGGGCGGGCCTTTGTGGGCTCGCCAAAGGCGGCAATCGCGGCCTGTACTCTGGCGGCAGACAGGTCGCGGAAGAATCGGCAGCCCGCCCGGCGCAGCACGTCGCGGCATCGCTGGCCGACAAGCTGGCGCTGTGCGGCTGACACACTACGCGCCGCCAGGTCTGCCAGGAAGTCCGCCAAGTGCCCGCCCGTCACGTTGCCATCGGCGTCAAGCTCCATCAGCGGGCGAAGGCCGCCGGCCCGGTCCTTGTCTATCAGGCCCGCGTCGGCAAGACGTTGCCGGAAGTCCGCTGGCACGGCCTCAAGCCACTTGAGCATATCGGCGGGCAGGGCATCGCCCGACGCCCGAACGCTCAACATCCGTTCCACGTTGCGAGCAAGAGCCTCTGTCTGGCGCTTGTCGGTCAGGCCCGGTATCCGCCAGCGGCGGCGGTTGCCGTCGCGGAAGTCCAGCCACCAGCGGCTAGATCGCTTCCGCACGCCACCCTCTGTGTACAACGGCCGATACAGGCTTATTTCCCGTTTCATCTTCCGCCTTCCTTCCTGGGGGCCTTGGGTGGGCGCCCCGGCTTGCCTGCCGGCAGCACGTCCGCCGGCCCGCCCACCACAATCCGCAGCTTAAGCACGTCGGCCAGGGCGTCGAGGTTTTCCATCGACAGCCCGCGCTCACCGGAAACGAATCGGCTCAGCGCGCCCTTGTCCATTCCAGCCGCATGCGCCAAGGCTTTTTGAGACGCGCCGCACTTGCTCACGGCCTGCCGGATTTGGTCGATCAACTTTGGTTGTCTCTTGCCCATTTCAAGTATTCTACACTTCGGTTGTCATAACGTCAATCTATTTCCAGTATTATTTTCCGTCGGGCCTTGCGGGCGGCTTCGGCGTTGGGCTTCGGCGAAGTCCGCCAGGGCAGCCAGCGTCCTAGAAGTCCTAGGGCGGGGGCATTGTTTTGATAGCAAAGTCAGGGAATCATAATAACAATGGGTGAGTCCTAGGACTTCTAGGACGTAAGCCTTATTTAATGCCGTCGTAAGCATAGAATCGCTCTCCGAGTTCTGGCGCCTTACGAATACGTCGAAGCGTTGGTATTGCTGCCGCAAGGTCGCGGCCGAACGTCGCTTGGTTGCCGGCATGGACGCGGCCTTGGGCTTCGCACCATTTGGTCCACCGGGCGTACAAGGCGCCGCACTCAATCCAGTGCCCCGGCCCGGTGGTGCATTCGTCGCGGACAAAGGCCGCGACGGGTGACGTGAGGTCTTCAAGCTCCTGAAGGGCGTCGGCGCTGGCACCGGGCATAACGAATCGGCCGCGACTCTGAAGACGTTTCCAGCCCGCCCATGCCCAATGGAAAGTGCCGGGTAGTTCCGCGAGTAGGTCATCCGTCAACCGGTGGTCTTCATGCGCATAGAAACTCTTAGTCATTTTCAGCAGCAGGAATCGCGAGGATAGCGCCCCGGAAGCGTCGCCAAGTCGCGGAAGCTCGTTTGTCATGATGGTGAACCGCGCGCCGATTCGACCCGTCCAGGG
>CAZSBS010000418.1:0-2025 GCA_964605095.1 uncultured Planctomycetaceae bacterium
AGGGCGTGGTAGGCTGCGGACGCTTCTTGGGCGGCAGCGGTGTCCACTTTCTCCAGCAGGCGTCGGACGATGACCTTTGCAGATTCATCCCCGATGGGGTCGAAGTCAGTGAACTTGCGGCCGGTCACGTCGTCGAGCTTCGTGGCCGCGGCCTGCACCGCTGCGCCGAGCTTCGCCGACTGGCTGGCATACGCTGCTTGGCCACCGGGGTCGGTGATAATGAGCACCGTTTGCGGGCGCTTGCTGACTACGGCAGTCAGCGAGTTGATGAAACCCAGCAGATTGCCCTGGCCACGGTCGGAGAGCTTCGCCATGTAGATGACGAGTTCGTCAAGGAGGATCAGGACCGGGCCCTTGGGGAAGACGGACTCAATCTGCTTGTCGCTCGGAGAAGACTCAGGGTCGTCGGCCTTGCCCAGCAGTTTGAGGCCCTTGTCCTGGTCAAGTTGGTGGAATAGCTCGCCCCAAAGGCTCTGGACCTTGGTCTTTCCGTGGGAAGTGAACTCCGGCACCCCGCCCTTGCCGGCGTCAATGGCGGCAACGTGGACCTTCTTGGGTCGCCCCGCTGCGGGCAGCAACTCTGTGCCCATCGACAGGTCGTTGATGTTGTTGGCGAGATGCCAGAGCGCCATAAGGGCGTGCGTCTTGCCGCCGCCGAAGCCCGTGCTAAGCCGGAGGGTGGCGCCGCCTTCTTTGCCGTCGGCCAGGCGAGCGAACACGGCCTGGACTACCTTGCAGAGCTGCTTGGCCGGATGGGTGTTCTGGAAGAAGACCGGGGAGTCGCCGTAGACGGGTGGAGCCTTCCCTGCGACCAGGTCGCCGAAGTCGGCGGCGAAGATGGCGTCCGCCAAATCGCCCTTCAGTACCTCCTTACGCGGCTTGCAACCTGCCAAGATGCCCATGAAGTTACCTCGCAACTGGTACTTGTGTTTCGCAGGAAACCCTGCGGCCAGACGACACTTGTAAAACTGCGAACCGCGGTGATAATAACCGGAAGACCGCCGGTTGGCCAGCGTTGATGTCTTGTGACAGGGCATAAACGACGCTACCCGGGCATACGCTTAGGCGCTCCGGGCGGTGTGGCGCGGGCGCGACGTTCTGCCCGGCCAGCGCGATGGCAAGGTACGGGCCCTAGCCGGAGGGACTATTTGAAGCCGCGAAGACGTAGGTCAGGCAACGGCGGGGCAATGCAAGAAGCGAGTTTGGAGTGCCAAGTGGAATAGGACGCAAGAAAAATGCGCGTACTTAACACAGTGTTGTATAAGTAGTTGCGTCTTGTTGTTATGATTTGTGTTATGAAATGCTTGCATTTGCCCGCCACAATGTTACCCTATTCTGCATGGAAACTAACAGAATCCCAGGGACGGGAATCATCCCACGTGACGAAGCGATGGCTCTTCTGGCCGATCTCCTTCCTGTGTTTCGGGACTGCCTTGATCAGTCGTGGCAGTTCGTCGAGCAGGTCTTCGATGAGGCGCCGGAGCGTCGAGCGGCCTTCACACCCACAACGCGGGCGAATATGCTCTACGACCGCCTGGTCCAGATGGTCCGGCAGGCCCTCGACGGGCATCCCCGTATTCAGTTGGCCCACCGTGGCAGGATGCTCCGCCTTATTGTCGATCAGCGGGTGCTCGTTCGTTTCAAGAAACTGGACGAGGATCTGCGGGCAAGGAACGTCCGCACCGACAGCCAGCTATTGGACTATTACCAGCTATGGCTACCTGGAATTGAAGAACCGGCCTTGACCAAGCTCACCTTCGGATACCGACTCAATGCGACCCAGACCGAGATCGTTGGCCGGTATCTCACATGCCCGAAGAATTGGAAAGAGAACCACTGGTTTGCTGCCCTTGACGAAGAGGCTTCGGATGCGATGCCGCTGTTCATCCCGCGGCCACAGTCTGATGCGGACAGCGGTGTTGGCATTGTCGTGACGCCCAAGCGTGCAGCGCCCAAGAAAGGAACGGCTTCGGCATGATCCCAACCGTCAACCCGGAAATGATTCAGTTGGCGAGGGAATCGAGA
>CAZSBS010000419.1:0-1994 GCA_964605095.1 uncultured Planctomycetaceae bacterium
CTTTCTCCCGATCTCGGTGAGGGATTTGCCCGCGAGGCCCAGGGCGTCAATCTTGTCCAAGATCAGGTCGTAGAACTGGGCGGGTCCTTCAGCGGTGGGTGCTTCAGCGGTGGCCCCGCTTGCCACTCCGGCCTGTCGCATGCCCAGTTTGGCTCCCAGGTCCTTTAGGTCAGGCATGACCGCCTTTGCCAATCCGCAGGCCACGGCTTCCTTTGCCGTAAGCGTGAGTATCCGCCCGGATGCCTTGACGAGTTCACCCTTGCCGTCCCTTTCCAGTATGACCTTGCCGTTCTCTATCCGCTTGGTGATGGCGAAGCCTGGGTCGGCCATTCCCTCGGCAAGCAGGGATGAGTGGCCACCGTGGTCGGCGGCCTTCCGGCAGACCGCGCGCCAGGCGGATTGGAACTTCTCCGCAACGTCGGCCGGCAATTCGACAGGAATGCCCTTTCTGTCGGGGATATATGAGACGGCCGCCCCGATTGTCGCGGTCTCCATGACGTAGATTTCCTTGCAGGCGAGCGTGATAGCGGCCCCGGCCGACAGAGCCTTATTGACAAGGGCGATAAACCGCAAGTCTTTGTTTTCGATAATGAGGTTCACAATCGCCTCAGCGTCGGGGACGGACCCGCCCGGCGTGTCCATGTTCAGCACGACAGCGGCGACCTTTGCCGTTCTCGCCTCCGCGAGTGCCGCCTTCATCTCTGCGGCGGTGAAGTCTCTGCCTATCGTGCCCTTGACCTCCACCAACAGGAACGTTTCAGCCTTCGATGGTTGGGAAGTCGGCTGCGTTGTCGTGTCGGCAGCACAAAGAACCGATGGAGCAAACAAAACCCCCACGGCCGCGATAAGTGCAATGCGTTTCATAGTCCCTTTTCCTTTCCCGTGGCCTTTCCACGGCGCGGACGAAAGCGGTTTGGCATTCTCGTCCTCAACGATGAAGTGGACCCGGTCCACCAAACGCCCCGTTCCCATAACACGGATGCCCAATCATACCCGACCCATGGTGCCCTGACAAGCACCTAACGGTAAGCAAAAAATCAGCGTTCCCCCGATGACCCTAAGTACCCGCCCCTTTTTCTGCGACTGCATATTTGCATGATACTGTCATCTTTCGACAGTTTCGAGCAGTTCTTCAGCCTGCTGCCTAATTGGCCGCCCCTGCGGAATTTGCCGCTGGCCAAAGCCCGCTTGGCCGATATAGACTATTGTTCAGCAAGTCCGTAGCCTTCGGCGGGAAGGTATGTTCCCGCCCACGTTTCTGATGGGAAAGGTCAGGCAAATGGCTGAATACTCACTGAACCCGGCGGGCGAAAAGTTCAGGATTCCCGAGGAAAAGGAATACGCGGCGGAGTTCGATCGCGTTTCCGCGCTTGCGGCCGAGGCGAGGAAGCAGGGCAAGGAAATAGTCGTGGTCATGGGCGTCGGCTTCGTCGGGGCGGTAATGGCAGCCATCGTCGCGGACACGAAGGACAAGAAGGGCCGGCATAGCAAGTTCGTGATCGGCTGCCAGCGTCCCAGCCCGCGGAGCTACTGGAAGATCCCCATGCTCAACCGGGGCGAGTCGCCGGTAAAGGCGGAGGACCCCGAGGTGGATCCGATGATCGCCCGCTGCGTCAAGGACTCCAAGACTCTCACGGCCACGTACAACGCTGATTGCCTGGGCCTGGCCGATGTGGTGGTGGTTGACGTGCAGTGCGACTACACGAAGCACGAGCTTGGCAACATGCGCAACGGCCAGGCCGAGATGACCGCCCTCGAGGCGACCATGCGGACCATCGGCGAGAAGATCCCCGCCAAGTGCCTGGTGCTGATCGAGACGACGGTGGCGCCCGGCACGACGGAGTTCGTGGCCTGGCCGATCATGAAGAAGGCCTTCGCCGGGCGCGGCATGAAGGCCACGCCGCTGCTTAGACTGATAGGAAATTTGATTTTGCGGTTACCCTTCGGGCAGGCGGGCGGCTCTGCCGGGGGCGGGGCGTTTTTGTCTTATCGCT
>CAZSBS010000420.1:0-1976 GCA_964605095.1 uncultured Planctomycetaceae bacterium
GGTCGTTGCCGCCCATGTTGATGTCGAAGCCCTGGTTCTCCGGCCAGTACCCTTCCTTCCCAAGGTGCCACTTGCCGGCGAAGAAAGTCGCGTAGCCCGCCTGCTTGAGCGCCTCGGCGATGGTGACCTCCTCCAGAGGCAGGTGGTTGAGGAACTTGGGCGTGATGAGCTTCGCGTTGCGCCCCCCGCCGATATAGTCCGTAAGGTGCAGCCTGGCCGGGTAGCGACCCGTCATGATGCTCGCCCGCGTCGGCGAGCAGACGGGGCATGCGGCGTAGGCGTTGGTGAACCGCGTGCCGCCGGCGGCCAGGCGGTCGAGATTTGGCGTGTCGTAGAAGCTGCTGCCCTGGCAGCCCAGGTCTTTCCAGCCCAGGTCGTCGGCCAGGATGAACAGGAAGTTGCACTTGGCCTTGCCGGGATGTGCGGCGGCGCCTTCGGCCCTGGCGAGGCTGGTGATGATCGGGTCCATGGTGGCGGCTCCTATCAGCCCCGCGGCCCCGGCCGCGAAGCGACAAAGAAAGCTTCGGCGTGTGATGTGCCGCTTGTTGGACTCGCTTGGCATATCGCAACTCCTTTGACTCGCACTATATTACTCCGGCCGGCCTTGGGGCCGCCGAGATCGGACCTGTCTAGCGGCAGGCAGGTCGGGCTTCCCGCGCACTGACCTTGAACCCGCGCGGGGGCCAAGCGGTTACGTGGAAACCGCCCCCGCACGCTTTCGATGCCGTCCGCGATGGGTAAAACCTAAGGGGCCACGTCGGTTTTCGGTGAACATTTCCGGCTCGCCGGTCGATATAAACAGCGGAAGCATCGCCCTTCGCCTGGCAATGCAATGAAGTGATGTTAACCATGGGGCTGAGCGGTCCGGCTGGACGCTTGGCCCCGCTCATTGCGCCGGCTGGCTGGCCGGCATGGGTCCGGAACTGGGGCAGCGGATCTTCCTTTGCTTCTGCCCGTAGTCGAACTTCGGGTCGGTAACAGGCGTGTGGCAGGTCTGGCAGACCTCCTTGCCGACCGGTTCTACGACGAAGCCCTTCTTGTTGTGCTCGGCCTGGTTGAAGCGATGGCAGTCCTGGCAGTTCACATTCGCAAGCTGCTTTGTCTTCTCAATGGTGTAGAAGCCGGACTTGGTTTGGAAGCCGCTGGTGTGGCACATAATGCAGGCGGGGTCGCCGGTGCGCTTGACCTTCACGAGCGTGGCGTAGGCGTGGGCGTGACGGGTCGTGAGCCAGTTATCGAACTGCTTCTTGTGGCATTGGCCGCAGGACGCCGACGCCATGTACTCCAGGCCGGTCTTTCGCTCGGCGTCCAGCGCGGCCATCATCGCGGCATGGGCGTATGCCTGGTATGTCAGCAGGAGCTTGCCGTCGATGGGCCAGGACGTATCGACAAGTTCCGGCCTGTATTCGATGTCCGCAATCTTGTTGCCATCGGCCTTGATCGCCACGGCCGCGACGTAATCGTACCCGCCGATCTTGACCACGGGCTTGCCTGCCACCTTGGTGAGCTTCTGTTCGGTGCGGGTGGTGTGGCCCCGAACGACGAGGTCGGCCCCGGTCCGCGCGACGATGTCCGGGATGCTGTCCTCGTCGGCATGGGCGATGAGCACCACGACGTAGCCCTGGGCCTTGAGGTCCGCAATGCGTTTGTTCAACTCGTCCTGCCCGGCAAACCGCAACGACGACGTTACCGACTTGGGCACGAAGTGGAAAGCCTCGGGCGAGGTCTCCGTGACGACGGCCACCTTGACGTTGGGAAACTCGCGCTTGAACACCTGCATCGCACTGACGCCCGGCGCTGTAACCGTGGTCGAAAACGCGGGGGTCTTGTTGACGGCGAGCATCTTGGCCAGGGGCCTGGACCCCGCCGCCCACTCCGCGTCGCCCAGCGTTACGGCGTCGTAGCCGATCTGCGAGTAGCCTCGAAGGATGTACCCGTTGCGAATGCTGGTCGGATCGACCCAGAACGCGTCGCCA
>CAZSBS010000421.1:0-1968 GCA_964605095.1 uncultured Planctomycetaceae bacterium
ATCGAGCAGGCCGAGCCGCTGGAGTACCCGCTGGACGCTGGGAAGGTTCAGCGGCGCATCGACCGCATGGGTCGCTTTATCGCAACAAATGTCGCCGCCGAGGTCGGCGCGCGGGCGGCGGACGAGGCCTGCCTGTGGAGCATGGGCCTGGTGGCGCGGGCCCTGTTTGCCGGCCCGGCCCGGGGCGGGCTGCTGATTCGCTGGCGCGATGGCCTCTTGGCCGAGGATGTGTGCCGGGGCGTCGAATCCGCCGCTAAGGAGCTTGGGCTGTCAAAGAGGATCCGGAACCCGCTATAATTGGCGCCTTGATGAAGCGACCTGGCATCAACATGCTATCTTGGCTTCCCCGTCGCCGCGAGCGGCACTGGCGGTACGTATCCCCTCACCGGCGGTCGGCGGGAGTGGTCCTGCTGGGTCTGCTGATGGTCGGCGTGGCGGCGTACTGGGTCGTGCCGCGGATCGTCAACCACTGGACCCGCACGGAGGCTGCCGCCTACCTGCGGTCGATCACGGGCGGGCAGGTTCGCATCAAGAGGGCCCGGTTCAGCCTGTTTGGCGGCATTGAGATCGGCGGGGTCAGGATCGACGCGCCTAACAGCCTGCCGGGTGAGCACTTGTTCGAGGCCGATACCGTGATCCTTCGCCATCGGCCCTGGAGCCTGCTGACCGAGGGCCGGCTCGAACCCACGGAGATCGTCTGCCCCGGATCGACGGTGACGCCGAGCTTCGACGCCAATACGGGGCGGTTCACCACCTTCGACGAGTTGATCTCGCAGGCCCGCCGGTCCAAGGCGCCCGGGAGCGACGGATCGCTAAAGGGCTCGCTGCCGGTCATCTCATTTCGTGACGTGTGCCTGCGGGTTCCGAGGGACCCCAATGACGCCAACGAGCCGAAGCTGCTGACCATCTCGATGGTCCCTCGGGACGGGGAGTACCGCATCGTCATCGAGGAGCAGCGCGCGGGGCAGGAGCCAATCCGCGCCACGTGGCAGTTGGACCTTGTTACCGGCGAGGTCGAACTGATCGAGGGCACCGTCCCCAAGATTGCGGATACCGACACGATCCTGCCGGAACAATACTCCAAGTGGCGGCAGCGTTACAAGATCCGCGGCAAGGTGGTGCTCAAGGGCCGGGTTGACCCGACCGGCAGGGCGGCATTCCTGGACGCGGAGTTGGACAACGTGTCGCTTCAGTTTCCCCTTCCCACCGAGCAGGGCGGCATGGAGATGTCCGACGTCTGCGGCACGCTGACGTTCCGCAAGGACGGCGTGACGGTCCGCGGGCTCAAGGGGCGAATCCCGCAGGCCGGCGGGGCCGAGTTCACGCTTTCGGGCGTTTACGGCGGCTACGACGCCAACAGCCCGCTCGATCTGACCATTCGCGCGTCGGGGATGTCGGTCCCGGGCGCCGGCAACGCGACGGGCTGGCTGGCCAACACGCTGAACCTCATCAACGAGTCGTACAAGCCGGCAGGCAGGCTCGACCTGGACCTCGTCATCAGCCGCAAGGCCGACGGGCAGGTCGAGTTCCGCGGCTCGGCCAAGCTGCTGGGGATGACGATAACCTACGACCAGTTCCCGTACACAGTTGACCAGGTCACCGGCGCCGTCGGCTTTACCGGCGACGCCAACGGCCAGTGGCTGACGCTCGACAACGTTCGGGCGCGGCACGGCTCGGCCGAAATTACCGTCACGGGCCGGGCCGACTTGGCCCACAGGAACGGCCCGTACGACATCAAGGCCGTGGCCAAGAACGTCACGCTTGACGAGGCTGTCCACAAGGCGATCCCCGCGCAGCAGCGCCACGCGTGGGATGACTTTCGCCCAGCCGGTCGCATGGGCGCCACGTTCCGCACGTGGAAGGACCGTCGAGGCGGCGACCCGAACATAGACTTGACGCTTTCGATGGACGGCCGGGCGTCGATGCAGTACGCGGGCTTCCCGTATCGACTGGAGGAGTTGACCGGTC
>CAZSBS010000422.1:0-1961 GCA_964605095.1 uncultured Planctomycetaceae bacterium
CTTGCGTGCGCACCTGCCGCGTGGTTCAATGTCGGCTGGCATCGTGCAATCGGGCAATTCCCGCCCTGCTTTTGGAAAGGAAGGCAACCTCATGGCTTATTACCTGGGCATTGACGTCGGGACCTCCGGGACAAAGACGCTCCTCATGGACGCCGAGGGCAAGGTGTTGGCGACGGCCTCGGCCGAGTACGACTTCGCCACCCCCCGGCCGGGATGGACCGAGCAAGACCCCGCCCTGTGGTGGGATGCGACCGTCAAAACCGTGCGCGCCGTCATCAAGAAGGCCAAGATCGACGGCAAGCAGGTCGCCGGCATCGGGCTGAGCGGGCAGATGCACGGGCTGGTCATCACCGACGACGCCGGCAAGCCGCTTCGCCCGTCGATAATCTGGAACGACCAGCGCACGGCCGCCCAGGCCGCGGAAATCGAACGCCTCGCCGGCGGAAAGAAAGGGCTGATCAAGCTGGTCGGCAACGCCGCGATGACCAGCTTCACGCTGACCAAACTGCTCTGGGTCCGCGACAACGAGCCGCGCCACTACGACCGCATCCGCCACCTCCTGCTGCCCAAGGACTACGTCCGCCTGCAACTTACCGGCGAGTACGTCGGCGACGTGTCGGACATGTCCGGCACGCTTATGCTCGACCAGCGAAAACGCAACTGGTGCCCCAAGATACTCGACCTCTGCGAGGTCGATCAGGACATCCTGCCGCCGGTCGTCGAGAGCCACCAGATCAGCGCCCTGCTCCGCAAAGATGTGGCCGCGAAGCTCGGCCTGGCCGCCGGCACACCCGTCGTTGGCGGGGCTGGCGATCAGCCGGCCGGGGCGGTCGGCAACGGCATAGTCGAGGACGGGCTGACCAGCGCCACCATGGGCACCAGCGGCGTGGTGTACGCACACTCCAAAAAGTACGTCGTGGACCCCGACAGCCGAGCCAACACCTTCTGCTCAGCCGTGGACGGCGAGTACTGCATGTTCGGCTGCATCCTGGCCGCGGGCGGGAGCTTCCAGTGGTTCCGCAACACCCTGGCCGCAGCGGAAGTCGCCCTGGCCAGGAAGCTCAAGAAGGACCCCTACGAGCTTCTGACCGCCCAGGCAGCCCAGGCACCCGCCGGCTGCGACGGCGTGTTCTGGCTGCCATACCTCACCGGCGAACGCACGCCCCACGCCGACCCGATGGCGCGGGCGGGGTGGATCGGCATACACTCCGGCACGGGGCGGAAGGAACTCATCCGTTCCGTCATGGAAGGCGCGACGTTCGCCATGAACGACGCGGTGCACATCCTGCGCGATGAACGCGGCCTGCCCATCAGGCAGATCCGCCTTTCCGGCGGCGGGGCCCGCAGCGCGTTCTGGCGCCAGCTCCAGGCCGACATCTACGGCACCCAGTGCGTCACCATCAACGCCGAGGAAGGCCCCGCATACGGCGTGGCCCTTCTCGCGGCCGTGGGCACCGGCCGATTCAAGAACATCCGCGAGGCGTGCCGCAAGGCCATCACCATCACCCGCGAAATCCAGCCGGACGCCAAGGCGAAAAAACTCTACGCCAAACACTACAACGAGTACCGCCGCCTCTACCCGGCCCTGAAAGAAGAATTTGCCAGGATCGCGGGGCTGTGAGGGAAAAGAAGAAGGGAGTAGTAGATAGGAAGTAGGAAGTAGTAGATAGGAAGTAGGACAGCAAGAGCTCCGATTGGGACAGGCCGTCAGTGAAGGCTCGGCCCAAGGAGCCTGCCCCGTTGGGGTGCGGCGATTGCCGCTGGCTTGAACGCGACAAGAAGAATATTTCAACGCAGTCAAACATGAACCTTTGGCTCACCCAAAATCATAAGAAGGAGCGTAGCCCCGTTTACGGGGCTTTGACCGCCGAAGGCGGGTGTAGACCAGGCCTTTTAGGCCTGGGCGGCGAGGCATTGCCACTGTTTGTCTGGTTGTTTCTCCTAGCACGCTTCAGCGCGCT
>CAZSBS010000423.1:0-1908 GCA_964605095.1 uncultured Planctomycetaceae bacterium
GTATGGAGCTGGCCTGCTGGAGGAGCTAGTCGGTGGCGAGCAGTTCGGCCGCCATTTCCTCAGGGAACCGGCCTGACGCGACCGCCCGTTGACGCAGCGCCCGAAGAGTGACAACCGCCGCGGCCTCGTCGGGCGAGCAGTGACGGCGCAGAAGCTCCACTGCACGCAGCGGCTCGGCGGGCAAGTCCATCGCAAGAAGCTCCTCCGACCGCGGGCCGGAGAGAAACTCAAGTTGTGACGCGGTAAGGTCCATCTTGGTAGTCGGTAGTCAGTTGCCGGTAACCGGCAGGCAGGTACAAGGCCTCTTTGGGGGCGGCACCCGACCGTTTGACTCATCGGCCGTCAGCCGCCAGGACACGGTAGACCAGCAGATGCGCTTTGTCCTTGCTTCGCGGGTCGCGGTGGGCCTCGCCGACGAGCTTCAGGAATGCCGGCGGGCTGTCGATTGCCTTTTTATCCAGCCCGGCGGCGAATAGCTTGCTGGCGTCCAGCACGAAGAAGTCCACCTTCTTTTGCAGGAGCAGTTCGCGAAGCTGCCCGACGGTCAGCTTCCAGTTGTCGCTGAAGGGCACGACCTCGCCATTGGCGTACCACGCGATTGCCGCCTCGCCGGTCGCCACGCGCGGCATGGCCACGGGAGGTTCCTGGCTGCGGCTGTTTGCGACAACGATGGAAGCGGCGCGGCTGATGGCTGAGTCCTGATACCGGTCGAACTTGATTACCGACGCCACTGATATCGCCAGCACCCCCGCGATGGCGATGCCGGGAATCACCATCTCCGACCCAGGCCGCCCTTTGCCGGGCAGGTTCAACTTGTCCACCTGCCGGTGAATCCAGAACACCCCCGCGCCCATGAGATAGCCCGTCAGCGACAGCACCCCCAGCAGCATCCGCGTGTGCGGCTTGATTACGCTCAACCCGCACAGGAACAGGAAAAAGACGCCAAGCCCAAGTTGGCAAGGCCGCCACCACCACAGCCGTCGCCCGTAGGCCGCCAGGCCCGCAATCAGAAACGCGCCTGTCACGTACCCGCCGGCCCGGGCAATGTAGCTGGATAGATAGTGCCAAAGGCCGTTTAGCCAGCTTCTCGCCATCGCCAGGCCGTGGGCGGTCAGCACCTCCAGCGGCACCGGCCCCTTGCCGGCCGAGGGAGTCACCTCTTGCGTCGCCCCGATGCTGTAGAGCATGAACTGCCCCATGTTGCGGCGAATCGTGAACCGCCCCTCGGCGGCCGAAACCATGGCGACGTGGACCGATATGATCGCCAACCCCACCGCCAGCATGGCAAGTCCGCCCAGCAGGGCCGTGCGACGCGGCAGCTTTCGGGCGATGCCCCCGACGGCAACCACAAACAGGCCAATCGGCAGCAGCATGAGCCCCTCGGTGCGAGTGAGGTACGCCAGGCCCACCAGCGCCCCAGCCAGGGGAAACGCCCACAATCTCTCGTCGATAAGCCCGCGGACCAGGAAGAAGTACAGGCCGTAGGTCATGATGGCCGCGTAGGTGGTGTCTGAAATGCACCGGCCACTGGCTTGGACGGGCTCCTTCATCAGCGCCAGGATCGCCAAGCCGACCAGGGCCGGCCCCGCGGGTCCGCATCGCTTGAGCAGCAGCCAGGCCGGGTGCAGCACAAGCAGCCCCGCCAGCAGGGCCACCAGCCTGCCGGCGACGATTGGATCGAGCCCCATTTTCCATCCGGCCGCGATGAGCGCGCTGTAGAGCGGCGGCTTGGTATGCACGGCAAACCATCGGTAGGCGTCGCCCTTGATGAGGCTCTTTGCCTGGTAGAGAAAGCTGCCTGTGTCGCGTTCGATGACGTCCCAATGAGCCAGCGTGTTGAAACACCGCAAAGCCAGTGCCGCCAGCACGATAACCGCCAGCAACATCCTCACGCGCCGCGGCTCCATC
>CAZSBS010000424.1:0-1902 GCA_964605095.1 uncultured Planctomycetaceae bacterium
GGCAATTTGAATGGCTATGGCTGCATGAACCAGCCTGGGATCGTGGTCACTATCTCACTTGTGCTGGCCCGCCAGGCGGGCGTGAACAGTCCCGCTGTTGACATGGCGATCGACAAGTCGGCAAGGTTCCTGCGGTACTACGTCAACAAGGGCGCCATTCCCTATGGCGATCACCAGCCGGGCGGGAATGTGCACGACGATAACGGGAAATGCTCAAGCGCGGCCGTGCTGTTCGACCTGCTGGGCGATCGTGAGGCAGCGTCGTTCTATTCCCGGATGGCCGCGGCGGCGTACGACGAGCGGGAACACGGGCACTGCGGCAATTTCTGGAACATGCTGTGGGCGCTGCCCGGCGCATCCCGCGGCGGTCCGCTGGCCACAGGCGCTTACCTGAAGGAACAGAACTGGTACTATGACCTGGCCCGTAACTGGAAAGGCGGCTTCGTTTACCAGAAGATTGAGGTGGGTGAAGAGAACGACAACTATACGGATTGGGACTTGACCGGCGCCTACCTCTTATCCTGCGGACTGCCGCTCAAAAGCCTGTACGTGATGGGCAAGAAGCCATCTGTTGTGCCACCGCTGAAAGCCAAAGAGGTCGAGGATGTCATTGCCGCCGGGCGCGACTTCTATCCTGTCAACGGCAAGAACGGGTACGATCGGCGCAAGACCGACGAGTTGCTGGCCGGCTTGTCGAGTTGGTCGCCGGCAATGCGCCAGCGTTCAGCCCAGGCGCTGGGCCGGCGCGAGGGCGATTTTGTGCCGACGCTGCTGAAATTGCTGGCTGGTCCCGACCGCAACGGTCGCTACGGCGCTTGCGAGGCGCTGGGCAGCATGGGACCGCGGGCCGACGCGGCTGTGCCGCAGTTGCTCGCGCTGCTCAAGGACCCGGACCCGTGGATGGAAAGCCTGGCGTGCAACGCCATTGCGCATCTCGGCCCGGAGGCCCGCAAGGCCAGCGTGAACGATCTGCTGGCGCTGGCGGCGCGCAAGAATCCGGCCGATCCGCGGGGGATGGCCCAGCGTGCCGTCGCCGCCGCAATGTTCGACCCAAATCCCGACCTGCGCCAACCGGGCATCCTGCAACATTCGCTGGAGGGTGTTGACCGCCGGTTGCTGTATCCGGCCATGGAATCGTTGCTTCAGAACGACGACGGCCTTGCCCGCTTCGGCCTTGTGCCCTATGTAAACAAACTGACCGACCGTGATCTGGCGGTCATGTTGCCGGCCATCGTCAAGGCGACCGAGAAGCTGGCGCCCAGCGACGAGATGTTTGGCGACTGCATCCGTATAGCCGGCCTGGATCTTCTCGCGCGCCTGCACATCCGCGAGGGCATACCTCTCTGCGTATCGGTTATGGAGTTGGGCCGGTGGGACGGGGGTCGAGTGGAGGGATGTATGAAGGCCCTTCGCCAATATGGCGCTCACGCCAAGGTGGTTCTGCCGCAGTTGAAGGAAATGAGCCGGCGTGCAAACGGCCAGAACAAGGAACTCGACAAGCTCATTGCCGACATCGAAACGGCCACCGATTCGCCAACGCTGGTCGATCTGAAGGATTTTATCGCACGTGCATCCGCGAATGGAGATGCTTCGACAAACACGAAGAAAGGAAAGCCATGAGAAACAGCGGACAGAGTGTGAAGTGTGCGATGATCGCGGCGGTTCTCGGCCTGATGTCGGGGATTGCCCGCCCCGCTTCGGCCAAGCCGCTGAAGGTATTCATCCTGGCCGGGCAGTCGAACATGCAGGGACATGTGAACATATCGACGTTTGATTCCATGGCCGGCGATCCCAAGACGGCGCCCCTGCTCAAGGACATGCGCGGCGCCGACGGCAAACCACGCGTATGCGAGAATGTCTGGATATCATCAATCGGGTGCGCCGGTGACGATACGACCGAGC
>CAZSBS010000425.1:0-1896 GCA_964605095.1 uncultured Planctomycetaceae bacterium
ATCGCCATAAACGCAAGCCCCCGCCCCGACGGCAATACCGCGATGCTGCTGGGCAAGGCGCTCGAGCCGATCGCCTCGGAGGGGATCAAAACGGAAATCTTCCAGCTCGGCGGCAAGCCGATCGCCGGCTGCAAGGCCTGCTACGCCTGCTTTAAGAACAAAGACCGCCGCTGCATCCAGGCCGACGACCCGGTGAACGAGTGCATCCTGAAGATGGCCGAGGCGGACGGGATAATCCTCGGCTCGCCGACGTACTTCGCGGACATCACGCCGGAGCTCAAGGCCCTGATCGACCGGGCCGGGCTGGTGTCGATGGCCAACGGGTCGATCTTCCGCCGCAAGGCGGGCGCCGCCGTGATCGCCGTGCGACGCGGAGGCCAGATACACGCATTCGACTCGATCAACCACTTCTTCCTGATCAGCCAGATGATCGTGCCCGGCTCGTGCTACTGGAACTTCGGCATAGGCCGAAACAAGGGCGAAGTCGCCGACGACGAAGAAGGCCTGAAGACCATGCGGATCCTCGGTGAGAACATGGCCTGGCTTCTGAAGAAGATCGGGTGATGATTCGCAAGAAGGTGATGAAATAAAGGGGACAGGCGACTTTTTAGGCTGTCCCCTTTTTCTTCAAGCCGAGACTGCCCTGCGGCGTGTGGCGTTTGCGCCGACCGTGGCGTTCTCCAGGGCCGTGACGATCGCCTCGTGAAGCTCGTCGGTGGTGAACACCGGCTTCATCAGCAACTCGTCGCCGCCCTTCTGCCATGCCCGCCAGGCGATGTCGTAGCGGTCGAGCCAGCCCGTCAGCAGCACGGCTGGGCGATTGTCTGGCGCCGCATTTTGCAGCATGCCCAGGAAGCCTTCCTCGGCCAGTTCTGCCGCGACGATGACCAGGTCCGGCCGCCAGTGCGCGGCGCGGGCCAGGGCGTCGTCCAGCCGGGACTCCTGGACTACCAGGTGGGCGTGGCTCTCAAGATACGTCGAGGCCATCCTGGCAAACCGCCAGTCCGGCTCCACGATAAGCACTTTCATCGACATGGGCCTGCCTTTCCGCAAGAAACACGACACCAACATAGAAACTATCGGCCAGGCGGAGCAGGGGGATGAATACATTTCGTTTCCCAGTGGGGTGCGAAAGGCAAAGAACTCTTCAGCAGGGATGCGGGGGC
Organism: uncultured Planctomycetaceae bacterium; assembly: GCA_964605095.1. GTDB lineage: Bacteria > Planctomycetota > Phycisphaerae > SM23-33 > SM23-33 > JAUWQU01. The sequence continues at coordinate 1,167 of CAZSBS010000425.1, forward strand.
GGCATAAAGATGACGAGGATGAGCAAGCCACGGCAAAATAGCTGCATGGCCAATTCACTCCAAACAGACCAGGGAACGAAGGCGCCAACGGCATTGCGTATGAACTTATCTCGGGCGAGAAGAACAGACGATGCTAACATCAAAGTGCAGATCACAGTCGCCGGCAGCAGGTACCCAAGGAGCCATCCCCATGCCCGCCTGGCCATTGACGCGCGGTAGCAGGCAATAATGGCAATTGGCACCAGCATGAAACAAGCCAGTATCGGTACGCTGGGCGGGTAATACATGAATGCTGCAATTCCTCCGATCTGGCTGAAATCAACTGACCGGGGAAAAACCATGTAGCGATATTCGGGCACCCCCAAGCCACCCCCGAGCAGGACGGCGGCAGTCGTGCCAACTAGAGCCGTGTGCAGGATGGTTATCCACATGGCGGCCTGCCAGACGTAGAACTGGCGCGCGCTTGGCTTGGCGGGGTGGACCTCCGCGCCGATGACTGTCTCGGTTTCATTCATGGATTACACCCCCGGAATTGTCGTACGCTCCGGTGGCGGCTCTGCCCTTTGGAGTGCGGCGACAAGCCCCAAAGGGGCGCCCTCGCCGCTTTGGCTCGTGTACAAAGCAGCAGAAAAGCCGTGAGCCGAACGGCCCTTGTTGGTGGCCCTCGTCTGGCTCACGCCTGTAACAGAGCGCACAGGCGCTATCGAAAGCGGCGACTAATGTCGCCGCA
>CAZSBS010000426.1:0-1894 GCA_964605095.1 uncultured Planctomycetaceae bacterium
GCTACCACAAACCTTGCGCACGGCCGCGATTCGGGTCTGCTCGGCTGCGGCGCTGGCGCGCATGTCGGCTACGGGGTCGGCCGTGATGCCGGTGCCAGCCGTCACGGTCGTGGCCGCGGCCTTGATGGCAGGCGTGCCGGCCTCCGTGCCGGCGGTCGCCTGTGCCGTAGCGGTCGGGGCCTCCTTGCCCTCGATGCCCTCTGCGGTCTTGTCCTGCTTGATGGTGTCATTACCGTCCATGTTGATTCTCTCCTTGGCCGAAGCGGCCACACTGGCCGACGTGTTGCCGTCGGCGCCCAGATCTACGAATGAAATCTCGCCCAGCGTTGCCTTTCGGACGACGTTCACGGGGCCGGAGAAGTCCCGGCCGTTTACCAGGGCGGACTGACCTTCCTTGATGAACTCGAACTGCTCGACCGACGCCCCGATGCTCGCCTGCCAGGGAAAGCCGTTCTTGGCATCGGCGACCACCTCGCGGGCGACTTGGCCCGTGCAGGAGATCACGCCCGCCGCTACGAGCTGCCCGGCCTCGACGCGGATGCTCTCGGCGTGGCCGATACGCGCGCCGTGCGACTCGCGGATCGGGGCGTTCTGCCGGGGTACAGCCAGCCCGGCCAGGTCCACGACCACAGGGCACCGCCAGCCGGCCACTCGCATCGGCCCGCCGGTGTAGGCGACCATGCTGAAGCGGGGAAGTGCGGGCTTGCCATCGCCGGTATCGGCGCCGGCGGTGATGTCCATCTGCGCAGTAAGCTCCAGCCGCTCAGGCGGCTTTTGCTCGCGGGGTGTCTTGTTCGTCGCCATTGTCATCTTCCTTGACTTGATCCTGGGGCGTACTGGCCGGCGCTGTCTGCGCCACCGTCAGGCCCAGTTCCTTCATCAGGGCCACTTCCTTGGCCCGCTGGCGAAGCTCGGTCTCCCAGTCCTTGCCGCTGCGGGCATACTCGGCCGCCAGAGTGGTGGTGTTTGACGCCAGACGGGTCGCCTGCGCGTTCGCTTCCTTGGCAGGATCAACGTGCTCGTGGCCGTCCCAGAACCACTGGTGCGATGCGTCTGTGATCTGGCCCAGGTCGATCCCGAACACCTTCACGGCCTCGGCCAGCCATGCGTCGAGAACACGGTCAAGTACGACCGACTCGACGTGCGATTGCTCGACGCGGATGCTCTTGTAGTAGGTCTGGTGATCGAGACGCCCCGAGGCGTAGTTGTAGCCCGATGAATTGCAGGCCGCGATGTTGTAGGGCATGTTCAGGCAGCGGGCGATCTCGTTGAGGATCTCCCGCTTGAACATATCGTAGGTGGTGGCAGGCTGCTCGGCCCTGATCTGCGACGGTTCCCAGCCCTCCGGCGTGAAGACCGCCATGTTCGGCGAGAACTCCATCTCCGTCATGGGCTCGACTTCCGCCGCTTCCCCACCGGCCGGGGCGTTGGTCTTCATCAGCACGGCGATGTTGGCGGCGCTTTCGGCCGCGCCGATCACCGCCAGGGTGTACCGTCGCAGTTGTGCAAAGAGCGGCAGCGCAGGCAGGATGTCCGGCAGGCCCCTGCGCTGGCCCGGCCGGTCGGCGCGGAACCAGTGGATCACGCTGTCGGCCCGCACGCGCTCAAACTCAAATGGGGAAGCGGCTGCGCCGCTGCCGGGATGCGACTTGAGGATGTGGTAGGCGGCCGGGTTGCCAAACGGGTCGAACTCGATGCCGTCCACAGCCAGTTCCGCCCCTGTGACGCCCAGCTTCGGACTCGGCGTGGCGACCTGCTCGGCCTCGATGAGCTTGAGGTCCAGCTTGACGGGCGAGTTGAGATTGTCGTTGCTGAACAGCATCGCGAACGCTTCGCCGTCCTGCGCCCTGGCCATCCGCATGGTGCGGAGCTTGCCGGGCAGGTCCACGGCCTT
>CAZSBS010000427.1:0-1865 GCA_964605095.1 uncultured Planctomycetaceae bacterium
GCGCGGGTGCAACTTCGGCGGGCGCCGGAGCCGGGGCGGGCGCGGGTGCAACTTCAGCGGGCGCCGGAGTTGGGGCCGTGGCAAGCGCCGGAGCCGCGGTGGCTGTGGAGAGCACTTCCTTGCGTTTTTGCGCCAAGGCCAATTGGGCCTGTGCGTCGCGTCGCATGGATGCGGTAAGAAACTCGCTGGTGGCGGCCTGGGCGAAGCCCTGGATCGCGTCGTCAAGTTCGCCGGCCGTCAGGGACCGTTCCGCGGCTCGGTAGGCTTCCATTGCCCCAGCCTGCTTGCGGATGGCGTTTGGCACCTGCGCCAGGTAGTCCTCCAGTTGCTGCTTCTGGGCATCCGGCAGGGCCGACTTGTTGTCCTTCAGGACATCGCTGGCCCTGAGGAGCGCCGTCTGGGCTTCCTGAAAATTCAGGGCCTTGTACTCGGCGATCCCCTGGGCAAGCAGGACCTTTGCCTTATCGGCGGCGGCTTCCTGGGCAAATGCCCACGAACCCGAAACCGAGATGGCTGCGACAATCAAGACGTGGTAGAGAGATTGGCGTCCAATCACCACTGCTCAACTCCTTTGTAAAACAGCTTTCACAATTGGCCCTGCCCGCAGTTGGGCTTTAGCAGGCCCGGCCGGTCCCGGCTGTCCGCCGATTTCGGTCGCTGGCCTGCCTTGTCGTACTCTCACGCGGAGTCATACACTTGCGGAAAACATTCTTCCCGACAATCGCGAAATCCTAAAGGTGTGGCGGGATTCCGTCGATAACATTAAGCGCGCGCCATGCGAACTCGTTTGGGCGGTGATAATACGTCAGCACCGAATCCGATTGCAAGCGGAAAAAAACGAGATCGCCTCTTACCGCATATTGCGGCAGGCAATTACTCCTTGGCGGCATTGCGCACCGCCTCTTCCAACTCCTTACGATGGTCGCTCGTATCGTCCCACGCCTTGAGTCGCGATTGGAGCCTGCCCCGGACATCCAGGTACAGCAGTTCGGATGTCCTGAGGTTAAAGCCCCTGCGGGACAGCATTTTCCTGAAGTCCTGCCGCACGGCCACGCAGCCGGTCGAGAAGTCCACTTCCGCGGACTTCTTGCCCTTGTCCTTGTCCATAGGATCGATCAGATCGACTTTTTCCGGGCCGCCGATGAATTCGCCCACCTGGACGTCAAAACTTTTCGCCGCCCACTGGCCCCACTGGCGCGCGTAGACTGTCACAGTCATCTTATTGGCCAGCGGGTTGGCGCCGGTGACGAAGAAATAGACCTCGCGATGCGCCGACACCGGCTCGGACCACGGGCTGGGCGCGCTGGTCAGGAACTTCTGCCGGGCCTCGGCCTGGCGGTCCTTTGCCAGCGCCTCGTCGTATGTCAGCAGCGGATTGACGACCACCATTTGCACCCGGTAGCGGTAGCCGGGGCCTATGGTCATGGTGCCGTCGTCGAAGAAAGCTATCGCCGTGCGGCTCTGCCCGGCCGGCTGGGTCGCCACTTCCGGCGGGGTCGGCAGTTCCGGCTGGGCCCATTGCTTCCGCCAGACCGGCAGGTAGCTCGGCTGGAGAATCTGCTGCTGCTTGTCGGGTTTGGCGACGGCATCGCGGGCGTCACGGACTTCCTTAACGTTCTTGCCGTTGAAATCGGGGATCTCCGGCAGCGCTATTGGCTGGCCAGTGGCGTCCAGCGGCGTGGACTGGACGAGGACGGTCTTGGCGTTGGACCAGTCTCCGTCGGCTGGGGACTGCTGGACCTCGACGATCAGCTTATAAGGCACGACAGACTGGAACGGGACGGTCTTGAGCATATTCCGCCATTTTGCCGCAAGGGCCTCCAGCGGGTAGCTGCTCAGGCCTCGGGCCAGGACCACGTCCGCCA
>CAZSBS010000428.1:0-1848 GCA_964605095.1 uncultured Planctomycetaceae bacterium
TTCACGCGGCGGCGAGAGCTGGCGCGCGGGCGGGGTGGTGTGGGGATCGGCCCCGGAGCGCTTCGCCCAGCGCCACGGCGGCTCGGAGGCGGACGGAAGCGGCGAGAATGTGGCAAAGAATGCCCGCAGCAGCGGCAGCGGCCCGCTTTTCGCGTTTTTTCAGCGCCGCCAGCGCGCGGAACAAGTTCCACCCCGCGCAGCGCAGCAGCACGGCCATGCGGACCCGCGGCCGGCCTCGCGTCCGCACGCGGCCCATGCCCGTTCTTCGCTTCAGTCCGCTGTTGACCGATTCGCTCCCGGCGCGAATCGCGTAGTTCGTCCGGAACGCCTCGGTGGTCTGGTGCGCCCGCCGGCGGGCAAGGCGGCGCTGGGTTGGCGTGTGGCGAAGGACGAAACGTTTGCAGGACGGCTTGACGGGGCACCGCGAACGCAGCGCGCAGGTCGAGCAGTCCGCCGCATGCATCCTTGTGGTGGTCCGGCCGGTCTGGGCATCGTACACGCTCGATTCGGGCTGGCATCCGCGGGGGCAGGCCGACACCGTCTCGCCCTGCTCGTCGATCACGAAGTCGTCCAGCGTCAGGTCGTCTTCGTTGCGCGGCTGAGCCCCGCCGACGGGGCTCTGCAGGTCCACGCCCCGGGCTTCGGCCGCCACCACGTTGGCGTCGCGGCCATATCCCGTGTCGGCGTACAGGCGCTCCGGCTCGCGGCCATGCGCCTCCAGTTGATCCAGCATTGGCTCCACCGCATCCTGGTCTGAGCAGTGCGCCGGCTCGACCTCCACGCCCACAATCAACTGCTGGCCATTGGACGCGCTGCACGTCTCGGCGATCTGGGCCTGATACCCCTGCCCCTTCTTGCCGTCGTACGTGGCGTCCGGATCGGACGGGTTCTCCATCGCCTCTGGGGCGGGCTTGGTTTTTACCTCGACGATGGTCTTGTCCTCGCTGACTTGGCATTGCTCCCGCAGGACCCGCGCCATCGCCTGGTAGCTGGTGCGGGCCGTGACGGCCTTGTCCTCGGCGAAACAGTTGACCAGCACCAGCAGGTCCTCGGCGATTACCTGGCGAAGCTGCTTGCGAGTGCCCTTGAAGTCGCCGAACAACTGCGACTGCGACGGGGCGTAGCGGCCCCGCAGTTCCTCCGGCAGCGCGTCGTGGGCCTCGGGATGATGCCGCTTCAGTTGTGTCAGGAACCGCTTGATCGTCACGCCCATCAGCTTGCTTCGGCCGAAGGTGGCCATGTCGCTGAACACGTGCGTGGAGTCCAGCCGCTGACAGGAGACGTCCAGTTCCAACACCTCGATCAATGCCGACGTGACCCGGTGAAAGACCTCCGCCGCGAGGTCGTCCTCGGCGAAGAGCTTCATGTACCGCTCGATGGATGAGTGGGACATGCTGACGGTCATCGGAGCCACGTTCAGGGCGTAATGCCAGGCCGTGTCAAACAGGTATCGGTTGACCGCCTCCTCGATGGTCAGGTCGAAAAACTCTTTGAGGAAGATCGCGCCGGCCATCGAGTATAGTTCCTTGGTCGGACAGCCCATCGTGGGGTCGAAGTGTTCGGCGATCTTTCCGACCGGCATCAGGTGCAGAAGTTGCCGACGGAATAGTTCGGGCCAATCCTTCCGGAGCCGCTTGATCGCTGCGGGGGAAAACATCTCCTCGGCCGGGTCGAAGAGGGGCATTTGTCTCGGATCGACGGCGTATCGCATCGTGTCTCTAACCTCCGTGCCATGACTGAATTACGATGCGACCATCCTACGGCCTCTCCCCGTAAAATGCAAGGATGAAACTGATATAAAATTATATTTTATCTAAACTTATGACTCAGATAATCTCCCATCGAGTT
>CAZSBS010000429.1:0-1826 GCA_964605095.1 uncultured Planctomycetaceae bacterium
GTGGATCTGTGCCGGCCTGTCACTGCTGCTGTATGCGGCGGCATGCATCATCGACACGAACCTCGTTCGGGGCACGGCCCTGATCTTGCTTCTCGGGTCGCTGGTGCTGATGCTTTGGGGCTGGGCGGCACTGAAGCGGCTGTGGTTCCCGATCGCCTTTCTGCTGTTCATGATACCCCAGCAGATGTGGCTGATCTCGGACCTGAACCTATCGCTCAAGCTTCGTGCCACGGACTGGGCGGTCGATGGGGTCAAGCTTCTGGGGATCGCTACGTCGCGGTCGGGAGCGGAGATATACCTTAGCGGCGGCAAGACATTGGTCGTCGGAAACGTCTGCAGCGGCCTTCGGACGGTGATCAGCCTCATGGCGTTCGGCGCGGTGTACGCGTTCGTCTGCCGCCTGCCGGGCCTGTGGAGGATCGGCATCTTCGCGCTGGCGCTGCCGGTGGCCCTGGTGAGTAACGGTCTTCGCATCATAAGCATAATCCTGGTGGCCCACATCTGGGGCGTGGAGGTGGCGACGGGCGCCTACCACGATAACTCCGGCATCGTCGTGTTCATCCTGGCGTTCCTGGCGATGTTCGGAGTGGAAAAGTTCGTCCTGTTTGCCGCCCGGAAGTTGGGCAGGCCCATTAATGACGCACACCTCTACGCCGGCGCCCGGCTGCGCGAAGAGGAACGCGGGCAGTGGCGAAGGATGCTAGCCGCGGCCGGGAACCGAAATGCCCTGGTGGTTGGGGTTCTGGGAATCTTGCTGGGTCTGGGTGCCTGGTGGCTGGAGCGCCCTCGCCCCGCGGTGTGGGTCGGCAATGTCGCGGCGAAAGCCTTGCCCGCCAGCCTGGAAGTCGAAGGAAAGTCCCTTTACAGCAGCAACATCGAGTTTAGCGAGGATGTCCTCACGATCCTTCAGACGCGAGACTACCTCTACCGACAGTATTGGGGACTGGCGGAACCCGTGGATATGTGCATAACCTTCAGTCGGGACAACCCCACCAGCACCCATCCGCCGGAGGTATGCCTGGGGGCGATGGGCGGGGAGACCTTCCTGGCCCAAGATGTCGAGCTGGATGGCATTCCCGGCATGGGCAGCCTCGGCTGCCGGGAACTGGCCATCCGCAAGGGCGACCAGACCAATTACTACCTCTACACCTTCAAGTTTGGCAACACCTACACCGCCCGTTTCGGGCTTCAGCAGGCCCTGCTGTTCTTTCAGAGCCGCTTTGGCGCTGCTATGGGAGGGGCGCTGATTCGTGTCTCCACGCCGGTCAGCGGCTCCATGGAGGAGGCTCGCGCCCGATCCATGGCATTCATGAAAGTCGCCATTCCCTATCTGGACAAAGGTCTCAAGTAGCAATTGCCTTGGTGTAAACCTAAGGAGAAGTCATGCATCGATTCAAAGGTCTTCTATTTGTCTTGGGCGGATTGCTTGTTCTGGGCGCGATCGCCGCGGGCTTGTGGTGGTTCTACCATAACAGTGGTTCGAGGCTCCTGGAACAGGCCCAGTTGGATATCCGGGCCAATAATATAGACAATGCCCTGAAGCTCTCGCAAAAGTACATCCAGGAGAATCCTGCCGACTGGAAGGGCTACTATACGGAGGCGCAGGCCTACCTCGCCTCGGCCAGGTATGACGAGGCCCGCAAATCACTCACGCGGGCCGCCCAGGCAAGCCCCAAAGAAGTGTCGGTGGGTCTGCTGCTGGCCGATACGTACCGCGTGCCGGCCCTGCGGGCCTCGGCATCCAAGGATCCCAACTCCCTGAGGGATTCAATTGCACAGTATGCCACGGCCGCCGAGACTCTGGGCAAGATCCAGGCGCCCGAGGG
>CAZSBS010000430.1:0-1766 GCA_964605095.1 uncultured Planctomycetaceae bacterium
CTACTGGCTACCGGCTACTAGAAACAGGAGTTTTGAGCGATGACCATGAAACTGACTCGACGCGGGATGATCAAGTTTTCGGCGGCGGCAGCGGCGGGCGTTTGGCTTGCGGCCGGGCCACGGATACTCCGAGCTCGCGGCGCAAACGACAAGCTCAACGTCGCCTGCATCGGCATTGGCGGGCAGGGCGGGGCGAGCGTGGGCGGGACGTCGGGCGAGAACATCGTCGCCTTGTGCGACGTCGACGACAAGCGGGCCGGCAAGCAGTACGAGAAGCATCCCTCGGCCAGGAAGTACTTCGATTTCCGCAAGATGTTCGACGAAATGGAGAAGGACATCGACGCCGTCACGGTCGCCACGCCGGACCACGCGCACTTCCACCCATCAATGTGGGCGCTTCAGCGCGGCAAGCACCTCTTCTGCGAGAAACCCATGGCGCACAACGTCTGGGAAGCCCGCCAGATGACCGACCTGGCCCGCGAGAAGAAGCTCGCCACGCAGCTCGGCGTGCAGCGCCACACAATCCCCGGTATTCACCGCACGGTCGAGCTCATCAAGAGCGGCGCCATCGGCCAGGTCACGGAGGTGTATTCGTGGATATCCAGCGGCCGGGGCATGTACCCCGACCCGACAGACTTCCCGCCGGTGCCTGAAACCCTCAAGTGGGACCTTTGGCTTGGCCCGGCCCCCGAGCACAAGTACACGCCGGGTCTGTGCCCCTACAACTGGCGGTTCTGGTGGAATTACGGCACGGGCGAGGCGGGCAACTGGGGCTGCCACATCCTGGACATCCCCTTCTGGGCGTTGGACCTGAGTTACCCGACCCGCGTCGACGCCACCGGCCCAGAGGTGGATGCGGCAAAGACGCCCAAGAGCTTTTCGTCGAAGTTCCTCTTCCCGGCCAGCGGCAAACGCGGGCCGGTAACGCTCCACTGGATGCAGGGCACCCCGGACATTCTCAAGGAAAAGGGCATAACCCGCGCGGGCAACAACCTCTTTATCGGCACCGAGGGCATTCTCTCGTGCGGGTTCGGCGAGCCGACTCTTTATCCCAAGGAGAAGTTCAAGGACTTCAAGGCGCCGCCGAAGTCCATCCCGAATTCGCCGGGCTTCCACAAGGAATGGATCATGGCGGCCAAGGGCGGCAAGACGCCGGCCACGTGCAACTTCGATTACAGCGGCCCGATGGCCGAGACTGTGCTGCTGGCCAACATCGCCTACCGCGCCGGCGGCGGATTCGACTGGGACTCAAAGAACCTCAAGACGGTCGGCAATGACAAGGCCCAGGCCCTGATCCGCGAGGAGTTCCGAAAGGGCTGGGAGATCTGACCGGCCGAGTTGAAGACGCGGGCAAGGCAGTCGCACCCAGGCCCAGCCGGAAGTGCCAAAGGCTGGGCCTGGGTGTTTCATTTCTGTCCTGGCACCGTGCGGTTGCCAAGCGGCCCGAGGCAACGTAAGCTAGTGGCATAGCATACGAGCGCCTGTAGCTCAATTGGATAGAGCAGCGGTCTTCTAAGCTGGGGAATATCACATCTTAACAATCTGCAAATAAAGTACTTATAGACTCACATCCTTGCTGGTATCGAAAAAATAGGCCTTTGGGGTATCAAATTCCCGTCCTCATCTGGTAAAATACCTCCGCGAACAGGGCTGCTAATTCGGGAGATCTAGAAGATGGTTATGCTAACGGTCAGCCACAGCCCCTCGCCAGCCCGAGGGGCAACGCAAAATCAAGTTTCCTATCAGTTGCTTGCCAACTACTTGTC
>CAZSBS010000431.1:0-1765 GCA_964605095.1 uncultured Planctomycetaceae bacterium
GCTCTGCACGCTTCGCGGCCTGTTCGAGTTCGTGCCCGGCAAGCCCGTGCCGCTGGACGAGGTCGAGCCGGCAACCGAAATCGTCAAGCGATTCTGCACCGGCGCGATGAGCCACGGCTCGATATCGAAGGAGGCGCACGAGACGATGGCACTTGCCATGAACCGCCTTGGCGGCATGAGCAACACGGGCGAGGGCGGCGAGGACGAGGCCCGCTATCGCAAGGCCGACAACGGCGACACGCTCAACAGCGCCATCAAGCAGGTGGCCAGCGCGCGGTTCGGCGTGACGATAAACTACCTCGCTCACGCGCGCGAGCTTCAGATAAAGATGGCCCAGGGCGCCAAGCCCGGCGAGGGCGGGCAGCTTCCAGGGCACAAGGTAACCGAGGAGATCGCGCGCCTGCGCCACTCGACGCCGGGCGTTACGCTCATCAGCCCCCCGCCGCACCACGACATCTACTCCATCGAGGACCTCGCCCAACTGATCTACGACCTCAGGTGCGCCAGCACCGGGGCGAAGATTTCCGTCAAGCTCGTCTCGGAGGTCGGCGTCGGCACCATCGCCGCCGGGGTGGCAAAGGGCAACGCCGACGAGGTCCTCATCAGCGGCCACGACGGCGGAACCGGTGCAAGCCCGCTCAGTTCGATCAAGAACGCGGGTATCCCCTGGGAGCTTGGGCTCAGCGAGACCCAACAGGTGTTGGTCCTCAACGGCCTGCGGGACCGCGTACGCGTGCAGGTTGACGGGCAGTTGCGCACCGGTCGCGACGTGGTCATCGGCGCGATGCTCGGGGCCGACCAGTTCGGCTTCGGCACGGCCGCCGTCATAACCCTCGGCTGCGTGATGATGAGAAAGTGCCACCTCGGCACGTGCCCGGTCGGCGTGGCGACGCAGGATCCCGAGCTGCGAAAGCGGTTCACCGGCAAGCCGGAGCACCTCGTGAACTACCTGACGTTCGTGGCTGAGGACATCCGCCGGATCATGGCGGAGCTCGGCTTCAGGAAGTTCCAGGACATGATCGGGCGCGTCGAGTGCCTCGACAGCAAGCCGGCCATCGAGCATTGGAAGGCCCACGGGCTGGACTTTTCGGCCGTGCTGGCCAGGCCGCAAAACCCGTACAACTGCGACTTGCGGTTGACAAAGGCCCAGCCCCGCCGCCTGGACGACCACCTCGACTGGACGATCATGGCCAAGGCCAAGGCCGCCATCGAGGACCGCCAGCGGGTTCGCATCGAACTGCCGATCCGCAACGTGCATAGGGCGGTCGGGGCGATCCTGAGCAACCGCCTGGTCAATCGCTACGGCGCCGCGGCCCTGCCGGACGGCACGTTGGACATTCGTTTCAACGGCTCAGCCGGGCAGAGCTTCGGGGCGTTCCTGGTGCCGGGCGTGACGTTCCACCTCGTCGGCGACGCGAACGACTACGTGGGCAAGGGCCTCTCGGGCGGGCGGATAATCGTCCAGACCCCGCCGGAGTCTCACTTCGAGGCCCATCGCAACATCGTCGCCGGCAACGTGATCCTCTACGGCGCCACCAGCGGCGAGCTGTACGTCAACGGCATGGTCGGCGAGCGTTTCTGCGTGCGGAACAGCGGGGCAACCGCCGTCGTCGAGGGAGTCGGCGACCACGGCTGCGAGTACATGACCGGCGGCCTGGCTGTAATACTAGGCGAGACCGGGCGGAACTTCGCCGCCGGAATGAGCGGCGGAATCGCCTACGTGCTCGACGAGATGCAGCTCTTCGATACCCGCTGCAACCTGGAC
>CAZSBS010000432.1:0-1764 GCA_964605095.1 uncultured Planctomycetaceae bacterium
CTGGCGACGCCCACGCCGTCGTCGCTGAAGGCGACAGCGCCGGCCTCGGTCATCATGCCCATCTCGGCCAGTTCCTTGCCCTCCCGGCCCTTGGTGATGCAGCCTACTGGCAGAACGCGGGCGAGATCGGCTTGTTGGCCGCGCTGGATGATGTAGTTGATCGCCGGCTCGTCGTCTAGCGGCGGGTGCGTGTTGGGCATGGCGCAGATGGTGGTGAACCCGCCCGCGACGGCTGCCGCGGCGGCGGTCTCGATGGTCTCCTCTTCCTCGTGGCCGGGCTCGCGGCAGTGGACATGCACGTCGATCAGACCCGGGCAGACGATCATCCCGGCAGCGTCGATCGTCCGCCGCGCCTTGCCGCGAGCCTTGCCCACGCGGGCGATCCTGCCGCCGGCGATTGTGACGTCCGCAACCTCGTCGAAGCCGCTCGCCGGATCGATCACCCGGCCATTTGTTATGATGAGGTCATTCATGTGAGTATTTATAAGACTTATAGGACGCATAGGACCTATGTGGTCACACAGGCTTTGTCCTCTGCGTTCTCTGCGACCACTGCGTGAAATCTTCTTCTTAGCCGCCTTCGCCGGTTCCGTGCGTTTGTGTCACCAGGTACAGCACGGCCATGCGAATGGCCAGGCCGTTGGTCACCTGCTGGAGTATGCAACTGTTGGGTCCGTCGGCGACGTGTGAGGTTATCTCCACGCCGCGGTTGACCGGGCCGGGGTGCATCACCAGCACGTCCTTGCGGCAGCGCGCCAGTCGTTGCGAGTTCAGGCCGTAGACCTTGGAGTACTCCCGCAGCGACGGGAACAGGCTGCTGCCGAACCGCTCGAACTGAATCCGCAGCATGTTTATCACGTCCACATCGCCGAGAACGTCGTCGAGGCTGTGGCTGATCTGGCAGCCCATGGCCGTGATCGCCGACGGCACCATCGTCGGCGGGCCGACGACCACCACCTCGGCCCCAAGCTTGCGAAGGCCCAGTATGTTGCTCCGCGCCACGCGCGAATGGGCGATGTCGCCGACGATCGCCACCCGCCGCCCGGCCACTTCGCCCAGCCGCTGACGCATCGTGAAAATGTCCAGCAGTGCCTGAGTGGGATGCTCGTGGGGGCCGTCGCCCGCGTTGATGATAGACGCCGCCACCTTGCGGGAAACCAGGTGCGGTGCGCCAGGCTGGCTGTGACGGATCACGAACACGTCCACCCCCATAGCCTCGACGTTGCGGACCGTGTCCAGGGTCGTCTCGCCCTTGGCGACAGACGAGCCCTTGGCAGTGAAGATCATCGTGTCGGCGCTAAGCCGGCTGGCCGCCAACTCGAAACTCATCCGCGTCCGCGTCGAGTCCTCGAAGAACATCAGCGCCACCACCTTGCCGCGAAGGGCTGGAACCTTCTTGATCGACCGCGTCGAGACCTCGCGGAAGCTCTCCGCCGTGTCGAGGATGTGGACGATCTCCTCGGCCGACAACTCGTCCAGGCCCAGCAGGTCCTTGCGGGTCCACACGAAGGGCCGCTTCTCCAGGCCCGCCGCGGACTCAGTGCCTTCGGATGATGAAGACGCCTTCTTCGCCATCGTTTTCCTTCAGCTTGACCTGCACTCGTTTGCTGTCCGGCGCCGCCAAAAGCCGCCCGACGAAATCCGCCGCGATGGGCAGCTCCCGCCCACCGCGGTCGATCAGCACAGCCAGCCGCACCACGTCAGGCCGGCCGAAGTCGTGTATGGCGTCAAGGGCGGCGCGGACGCTGCGCCCGGTCTGAAGCA
>CAZSBS010000433.1:0-1730 GCA_964605095.1 uncultured Planctomycetaceae bacterium
GTAAGCGTCCGGTGAAGTACACCTGAGGGTGGCTGGCGGCGGCGTGTGGGTTGCCGGGGAAGTGCCCTGGAGGGTCGGGGGAGATCAGGCCAGGGGCTTCCAGCGGTCGGGCAGGAGTTCGTCCAGTTGATTGTGCGGGTGCGAGGCGATGCGGGTCAGCACATCACGGAGATACTCGAACGGATTGACCTGATGGCGCTCGCAGGTGGCGATGAGGCTGAACAAGATGGCGGCGGTGGCCCCGCCGTTGTCGGAGCCCATGAACTGCCAATTGTTCCGGCCCACCGCGATACGCCGCAAGGTCCGCTCGCTCACGTTGTTGTCGATGTTCAGGTCGCCGTCGGTCGTGTAAACCTTCAGAGCCTTCCACTGATTCATCGCGTATGTGATCGCCTCGCCCATCGGGCTCTTGGGCAGGACCTGCCCGCCGTTGGCGATCTGCTGGGCTTCCAGCCAGGTCTTGAACTCATCAAGCCGCGGCACCGTCAGCTTCTGGCGCATCTCCAGACGGATGGCGTTCAGCGAGCGACCGTCGCCAGTTTCGCCTTGCGCGCGGAATTGCTCGTGGGCCTGTGTCTCCACATCGTACAGCAGGCGGATGTAGGCCAGGGCCTGGGCGCTGCGCGCGTGGTCGCTGCGGCGCGCATCGTAGAAGTAGCGCCGGCAATGCGCCCAACAGGCCACCTCGATCACCTTCCCGCCGGCCTGGCCGGCGTAGATGCCGTCGTAGCCGCCGAACGCGTCGGCCTGGAGGTACTTCCGCTCGTCATTGCCCCAGTTTTGCAGGAACGCCATCGGGCCGTCGCGTGAACGGCTGGGCGTGTAGTCGAACACGACATACGGCTGGGCCTCGTCGCCCACGTACACCCAGAACCGGCCCTGCCGGGTCTTGCCGCTCTTGGGTTCCAGCACGTTCACCGGCGTGTCATCCGTGTGGATCACCTTGGATGCCTTGACCTTCTTCGCCATCAGTTCGGTCATCAGCGCGAGCATCTGACCGGCCTGGAAGATCCAGCCCCACTGGGTCGAGCGCGGCACTTCGATGCCGTGCCGCCTGCAGATCCGCTCCAGGCGGTGCAGCGGCAGATGATCGCAATACTTGCTCACGATCACGTAGGCGATCAGGCCCGGCGCGGCCAGGCCCTTCTCGATGGGAGCCAGGGGCTTCTCCGCCGTCTGGATCTGCGGGCCGCCCTCGGCGGCCTTTTGCTCACAGGCCTTGCAGATGTACTTCAGCCGCACGTGCTGGATGACCTTGAGCTTGGCCGGCTCGATGTCGAGCTGCTCGCTGACCTCCTGGCCAATTACCTCCCGCGTGGTGCCGCAGCACGGGCAGGGCTTTTCATTCTCGGGCAGGTCGTGGATGAGTCGTTCGCGCGGCAGGTCGTCGGGGATCCTCCGTCGGCCATGACCCTTGCGAGGGGCCGCCGCCGGCGCGGCGGGTGCCGGTTGGAGTTCGACCGCCGGGTTCTGCGCCTCGAGTTGCTTGAGCATCTCGGCGAACAGGACCATCTGCTTGGGATCGATCTTCTCCGATGATCGCCCGTACAGCCGGCGCAGCAACTGTTGAAGCTGATGCTCCATCTGGGTGAGTTTGCGGGTGGAGTTGTCGAGCTGTTCCAGCAACTGCCGGATCAACGCATGGCAGGCCGTCAGGTCTTTGGGGAGCGTCGCGGCTTCGAGGAGTTGTGTGCCTTCCGTGGTCACATATTGTTAAACACGGCAGGTGT
>CAZSBS010000434.1:0-1724 GCA_964605095.1 uncultured Planctomycetaceae bacterium
CCGACGCCTTGTCGTGGTGGTCGTCGACGTGCCCGCCCAGTTTCCACGTCAGCACATTGAGGCCGAAGTCCGGGAAGTACAGGAACCCGTCATAGCTCATGTCCCGCACGGCCTGGCCCTGGGGGTCATTTATCACCGCATGGCCGATGTTCGAGAACTCCAACTCGGCGCCCATCGGAATGTAGCCCCGCCCCTTGTGGCTCCCGATAAACTCGATCTCGGGCTTGGCCAGGCGAGAATCGTAAAGCTCATCGGCCGCGAGGATCGACCACCGCACATAGTCCACGAGGTGGTCCGCCTCGAAGCTCAGGTCGCTCATGGCGTCGGCGATAATCATGTCCAGGGCCGACTCGGCGCCGTTGACCAGCCGCAGCGCGGCAAGCGAACTGATGCTCCGGTCGTAGTATTCCGGGCCGGGGTTCATATGCTCGACCTCGTAGCGGAAGTCCTTGCGGATGCGGTCCTCGTACTGGTTGAAGATTACCTGGCGAATGACCATTGCCAGGTAGTTGGGCGCCAGGGCTTTTGCCTCCGGGTCGTTGGCGACTCGCTGGAAGTCCGGCAGCGGGGCGTCCATGAGGCTGTGGCGGATGGCGTAGTCGCTTATCCCGCCCGCCTCGAAGTGCCGCCGCCGCAGGTCGCGGATAGTCGAGCCGTGCAACTCGGCCACCGCGCGGCGGAGCAGTTCCTCGGTGCGGTGAAGCTGCTGCTGCTCGGTCTCCACCAGGGCAGCCTCGATCTTCTCGTCCAGCAGGATCTCCTGCTTGTAGTAGTCGTGGAAGTCGTACCCGAAGGCGTGCTGGAGCTGCTTGACGTTGCCGACGAAGACCTTCGCCTGCTCAGGCCCGAAGCGGGTCTGGACCATCACCGTCCGGCGGGAGTAGTTTCGCCCCTCGTACTGGAGCAGGGCTGACATGGTCCGCGGCGGCAGCGGTCCTATGAGGTAGCCGCGAATCCGCCCGTGCTGGGCCGGTACGGCGTAGAGGTAGGTCTGGTCCGGGCTGATCTTCTGGTAGCCGGCCAGGATCGCCCGGCGGGCGCGGAAGCACGTGACGTTGTCGCACTCGGCCTCGCGCTTGACCAAGCGAAAGCCCGTCACGGCCCGGAACACCTCCGCGTTCATCAGCGTGCCGTAAACGAACAGGTTGAACGGTTTGGTCTGGGGCATGAGGAAGATTAATGCTCAATGCTCAATGTTCAATGCTTCCCGGCGCGCCGGGAAGCATTGAACATTTAGGCCTCCGGCCTAGGGTTTGACTGACACGTGGTACGGCATAGCCGTCAGGACGCGGCGGCGTCCGAGCAACTCTCCCAGCGTCAGCAGGTACGAGACGCCCTGGAGGTCGTCGCGTCCGGCGGCGAGGATTCCCGGCGCCTGTGCCAGCAGCGTGCGGACCGCGGCGGCGTCGGCCCCGATGGGCGTGGATGAGGAAGTGCCGTCGCCTGTCAGCAAGTCGGCAAGCGTCTTGGGCCTGGGCAATTCAAGTATGTTGCTGGACTCGATCCCGGCTGCCTTCTGGGCCGCCATCAGGGCCTCGCGGAGCCCGCCGACCTCGTCGATAAGCCCGTTGTCAACCGCCTGGCGGGCCGTGAACACCCTGCCCTGGGCGACCTTGGCGATGTCCTTTACCCGCGAGCCGCGCCCCTGGGCAACGCGCGAGGTGAACGTCCGGTACGTGCGCTCCATCAGGTCCTTGACGATCTTCTGCTCACGATCGTCCCAA
>CAZSBS010000435.1:0-1686 GCA_964605095.1 uncultured Planctomycetaceae bacterium
ATGTCCAGCCGTTCAGGTTCGCAGTGGGCTGGGCGGCAATTGAGCAACAGGCCCGTACAACTACTGGCCGAGCGGGCCGGACAAGATCATCATCTCGCGCGAGACGACGTACATCCTCGGCCCGCTGAACGCCGACGGCACGCCCAACTACGTAAAGTACCTCGACGACAAGTACGCCGAAGGCGTAACGGCCGAAAACAACGCCGCGCCGCTGCTGCTGCGGGCCTTCGGGCCGGACCTGCTGCCGACCCAAATCCGGGCCGAGACGCTGATCCGACTGAATCTCCCAGCCGACATCTTCGACCGCGACAAGCACTTCATCGGATGGAAAGACCGCGCCCGCGCCGCCAAGGCCGATGCGAACGGGGCAGGCGACGACAACGCCGCGAACTCGCCGGCACACACGGAAACGGATGAGGGTGAATCCGCGAACGAACCAAACGTCAATGAAGTCTTCGAGATGCTCCAAGCCGGGCAGGTTCACCCGGACCTTGAGGCCTGGCTGGCTTCCAACGCCGGCCCGCTGGAGCTGGTCAGCAAGGCAACGGCCAGGGACAAATTCTACCTGCCCTTGGTTTCGACTTCGACTCCGCCGAGGATGATTGACGTGCTGATTCCCAGTCTACAGGCGATCCGGTCGGCTGCCGTGGCGCTGTCGGCGCGGGCGATCCTGAAGATGATGCGCGACGATCCGGCCGGCGCCTGGGACGACGTGCTGGCCGTGCATCGGTTGGCTCGCCTGATGGGTAAGGATTCCCCAACACTCATTCACTGCCTGGTGGCGGTGGGTATCGAGGAGTTGGCCGGCAGGGCAGGCATTGTGCTGGCGACGCGATGGCCCATGGGGGCAGCCCTGGCCCGAGATGTCCTGGGCAAGCTGAACGTGTTTGGGCCGGCGACGAACATCGTCGAAGTCTACGATGAGTGCGAGAGGCTTTGCGGGCTCGACGTGGCCGTTGGGATAAGCCGCGGAAATGATATCAGTGAACTGTATTCCCTTTCCGGAGGTCAAGCCTCTGGGAGCAAGGTATGTCTCAATACCAACCAGGTGCTTCGCGATATGAACTCCTGGTACGACCGCATGGCCAAGCCGATGCGACTGTCGAGGTTCCAGGGCCGCACGGAGGGGCTCAAGGCCTTTGACGACGAACTGCGGGCGTTCGCGGCCGAGAGGGGGGGAAGGGCTACGCCGTTTCGGATTGGGCTGCTGAAACTAGGGGGCCGGCTGACGCGACAGGCCCTCACCGACGTGATCTCGGACTGCCTGATCTCCATCATGATTCCCACATTTGCAACGGCCTGCGATTATGAAGACAGGGCCGGGATGACCTTCGACATCGAAACGCTCGCGGTGGCGCTGGCGTGCTTCCACGCCGAGCAAGGCCGCTGGCCTGCGGAGCTCAAGGAACTGTGCCCGTCACTGCTCAAGGAAATTCCGGCCGACAGGTTCAGCACGAGCCCGCTTATCTACCGGCCGAGCGAAAAGGGCTATTTGCTCTACAGCGTGGGGCGAAACCTGCGCGACGACGGGGGACAGAGCGAGCCTCGCGGCAGCGGCAAGTCGTCTGACGAAAGGAAGGATGACATCGCGGCGGAGATGCCTGCAAAGCCTTCATAGCAATGGCATGGAAGGGGCGAAGCCTTCTATGAGTAAGGCCCGCCCGTCAAGCCAATAATTCATCCGTC
>CAZSBS010000436.1:0-1679 GCA_964605095.1 uncultured Planctomycetaceae bacterium
GCCAAAGCGGCGTGGCGGCCCGCTTCGCGGGCCTTAACGCCGCACTCCAAGGGCTTCGCGTTGTTGCTGCTCTCGCCGAGTTCAAGGGGCTTCACGTTATCGTGGAGTTTAAGGCTCGCGTTTTCGCACTGTGTGGCGCCTTGGCGCGTGTCCAACACCACTCCACATCGAACGGTAAAGCCAAAGCGGCGTGGCGCCCCGCTTCGCGGGCCTTAATCCCGGCGCGCCGGGACACTCCAAGGTACGTCGCCGGCTCCGCGAGCGACCTCGGCGTGAGGGCGTTATTTTGTCGCCGGGGCCTTTTCTGCCAGGGCCTTGTCGAGCGTGCCCTCGAGGTCCGCGCGGGCGTTGTCGGAGAAGACCTTCCCGTCCTTGCCGATCACCCACATGCTGGGGATGCCTTCGACGCCGTATTGCCGGGCCGTCGGGTCCTGCCAGAACTTGCCGCTATAGGACTGCGGCCAGGGCATCTCGTTCTTCTTTACGAAGTCGATGAGGTGCTGTTTCTGGTCCGGCTTGTCGAGGCTGACGCCCACGAAGGCAACGCCCTTGTCCTTGTACTGCTTGTAGACCGTCTTCATGTGCGGAAGCGACTTGATGCATGGCCCGCACCAGGTGGCCCAGAAGTCGATCACCACGACCTTGCCCAGCAGGTCATCCGGCAGGCTGAGCTTCTTGCCGTCGGTGAGCGTAAGGTCGGCCTGGAACTTCTTTCCCACGTACTTGGTCCCGCGCCCTATCTGCTTGAGATAACTTTGGATTTGCGGGTCCTGGGAGTAGTCCTTCTCCAGCTTGTCCAGCAGCTTGGCCTCAAGGGCGTTGAGCTTGGCCTTCTGTGCGAGCTGGGAGGCCCGGACCAGCGACAATGCCGCCGCGTCGGTCTTGGCGTAGCGGTCGGCGAATGCCTGAATCTGCTGTTGGGCGTCCTTGGCGATCTCTCCGCTGGCTGGGGCGAGCTTATCGAGTGTCACGAAGTAGTCCGGCGTGACCTTTGCCTCGGCTGGCGCACTGGAGGCGAGGATTCGCTTGGAGATATCCTGGCGCTGAGCCTTGGCGTCGGCCTTGGGCTGGTATCTGACGATGAAGTCGGCCGCGACCAGCATCCGCCGCTGAACCTCGTAAAGGTTCGGCGACTTGGGGTACTTGGCCTCGAGGCCCTCGCCGAACTTGATCACCTCCAGCATCTGCGCGGCCTGCATGGCGATGGCTTCTTCGCGGCTGGTTGGCTGCTGCTTTGGCCGGAATGTCTGCTCCAGTTCGGCTATGGCGCTCGGCGGGATGTTCGCATCCGCGGGCGCGGCGGCGGGTTTGGTTTCAGGCTGAGCCTTTGCCGGAAGCGGCATGGCCGCAAGCAGAAGGCCCGCCAACAGCCCGGCCGACAGTATTCGTGTAAGAGACATTTCATCGACTCCTGATAGAGTTAGGCGTTCGGGACTCTCCATTGCATTCACGCGACGGGGCATTATACGGTGCTTGGCGGGTCAATAAAAGGAATGTTCGGCCGGGTCGGGATGGCCGGGTCGGGATAGCCGAGTCACCCCCACCGGCCCTGAAGGGCCACCCTCCCCCTCAAGGGGGAGGGGTTTTGGCAGGGCGGAGGCTTCTTCTGAATCCCTGCCCCTCGAGGGGGAGGGTGGCCTGAAGGGCCGGGTGAGGGTGCCGTTCCGGCGAGATCGGCG
>CAZSBS010000437.1:0-1672 GCA_964605095.1 uncultured Planctomycetaceae bacterium
CTGGAGCCTGAAGCCTGAAGCCTTTAGTTGGAATTGTCCCAATGAAAACGCTCATTACCGGCGCGGCTGGGTTCATCGGTTCGCACGTGGCCGAGGCACTGCTGGCTGACGGCGAGCCGGTCGTAGGGCTCGACAACTTCGACCCGTTCTACGACCGCGCGACCAAGGAGGACAACCTCCGGCACGTGCACGGCGCGGGCGGTGCCTTCAACTTCGTCGAGGGCGACATCCGCGACGCCGGCGCCGTCGACGAGGTCTTCCGCGCTCACGGCCCGTTCGACGTGGTGCTCCACCTGGCCGCCCGCGCCGGAGTAAGGCCCAGCATCGCCGACCCGCTGGGCTACGAGTCGGTCAACGTCGCCGGCACGATGAACATGCTCGAGGCATCCGTGCGCCAGAGGCCGCTGCCTAGGTTCGTCTTCGCGTCCAGCTCCAGCGTGTACGGGAACAATCCCAAGGTGCCCTTCAGCGAGTCCGACAACGTTGACAACCCCATCAGCCCCTACGCCGCGACAAAGAAGGCCGGCGAACTGATCTGCCACACCTACCACCACCTCCACGGGCTCTCGACATGGTGCCTTCGGTTCTTCACCGTGTTCGGCCCGCGCCAGCGGCCGGACCTGGCGATCTGCAAGTTCACCAAGAGAATCCTCGCCGGCGAGCCGATCGAGATGTTCGGCGACGGCACGACCAGCCGGGACTACACGTACATCGACGACATCGTCCTTGGCGTCCGCCGCGCGATCGAGCGATGCGCCGGCTACGAGATCATCAACCTCGGCAGCGAGCATCCGGTGACGCTTCGTGACATGATCGCCACGGTGGCCTCCGCCTGCGGGCGCGAGGCCGTGATCGAGCCCAAGCCCATGCAGCCAGGCGATGTGGAGCGAACCTGCGCCGACGTGAGCAAGGCCCATCGCCTGCTGGACTACCGCCCGAGCAAACCCTTCGCCGAGGGCGTTAAGGCGCAGGTGGAGTGGTATCGGGGAAGAAGAAGTAGATAGTAAGAAGTAGATAGGAAAGAAGAAGCAGCAGAAGAATCGTCCTCTGCGTGAAACGCTGTTTCTTCTGTATCTTTTCACCTCAGCGAATCGCGAATCAGCCTGGTCCATCGCAGCATCTCGGCCGGGCGAAGCAGTCGCAGGGCGATTGAAGCCGCCATCCAGGCCGGCAGCGCCAGCCAATACCCGTAGGGCAGCAGGTGCAGTCCCGCCAGCATTGCAAGGATCGCGCCGGTGGCCGCGAAGGCCACGGCGCCGGAGGCGGAAACGCGGCGGGTTGCCCACATCTTGACCAGGAGAGTGGCAAGCGAGGCCGCGAGGATCGCCCATGCCGCGCCGATAAAGCCCCATGCGGGGATCGCCCGCCAGCAGACCGCCAGTATGATCGCATATCTGGCCGCCTCCAGCGCGGCAACAATCCTGACGTGTCTGGTCGCCTTGAGGACCTGGTCCAGCGGCATGGCGTAGCTGTCGATGGCGGCAAAGGCCAGCAGGACCAGCAGCGCGTCGATTCCCGATGCGTAGGCCGGGCCGTAAATGATTCGCAAGGCCGGCTCGCCGATGGCGACGACGCCGGCGAACAGCAGCGTGCTGGCCGAACCAAGCAGGCGGGCGGACTGCCTGAGTATTTCGGCCGTCTGGGTGTGGTCCGCGTGCGAGGCGTCGATGTG
>CAZSBS010000438.1:0-1638 GCA_964605095.1 uncultured Planctomycetaceae bacterium
AACGTCAAGGTTATCGACTATGCCCCGCCGCCTCAAACGCAAACGCAACCCCAACCCCAAAGCCCCCGAGCCCCGGGCCCCGGCCGCTCGCCCACGCCAAGTCAAATCTCGCATCCGTAAATGGTTCGTGCTTGTTGGCTGCCTGGCCGGCGTGGCGCTTGTTGCCGGGGTGATCTTCCTGCTCAAAGCCCCTGGCCATCCGTTGATCGACTACCCGGCGGATGGGACCGTCTTTCCGCCGGACATCGCCGCACCGGCCTTCCGCTGGGCCGGGGCCGATGCCAATGTGGTCGAGTGGCATGTGGAAGTCAGTTTCGACGATGGTGGGCCGGCTTTGGAGGCCACGGCAGCCGCCTCGACGTGGACCCCGACCCAGAGCCAGTGGCAGGACATCAAGAGCCGATCGGTGGCCGGCGCAGCGACCGTGACCGTCGCGGGGCTGCGGCGCGACGGCAGCAAGGCCCGCCGCGGCAGCGTCTCGATCCGCACGGCCAAGGAGCCCGTCGGGGCGCCGCTGTTTTTCCGGGAGGTGAACCTGCCGTTCTCCGAGGCCGTGAAAGACCCGTCGCGGATCCGCTGGCGGTTCGGGTCGGTGTCGTCGACCACCCAGCCGCCCATCGTGCTGGAGAAACTGCCGGTCTGCGGGAACTGCCACTCATTCTCGGCCGATGGCCGGCAATTCGGCATGGACGTCGACTACGCCAACAACAAGGGCTCCTACGTCCTGTCCTCCGTCGAGCCGGAGACCGTGCTCGACCCGAGCAAGATCATCACCTGGAGCGATTACCAGCGGGACGCCAACGAGCCGACATTCGGCCTGCTGTCGCAGATTTCGCCCGATGGGCGCCACGTGGTCAGCACGGTCAAGGACCGGTCGGTGTTCGTCCCCAAGCCGGACCTGGAGTTCTCGCAGTTGTTCTTTCCGATCAAGGGGATCCTGGTGGTTTACGACCGGCAAACGAAGCAGTTCTTCCCCCTGCCCGGCGCCGACGATCCGCAGTACGTGCAGAGCAACCCGGCCTGGAGCCCGGACGGGCGGCACATCGTCTTCGCCCGCGCCAAGGCCTACCAGCTTAAGAAGTTGGCCGACAGCAGCGCGGCGCTGCTGACCGCCAAGGAATGCGCCGAGTTCCTCGAGGAAGGCAAGACGTTCCAGTTCGACCTGTACCGCGTCGCTTTCAACGGCGGCAAGGGTGGCCAGGCCGTGCCGCTGGCGGGCGCCTCGGGCAACGGCATGAGCAATTACTTTCCCAAGTACTCGCCCGACGGGCGGTGGATCGTCTTCTGCAAGGCCGCAAGCTTCATGCTCTTGCAGCCGGACAGCGAATTGTGGATCATGCCAGCCGAGGGCGGCTCCGCGCGGCGGATGGAGTGCAACACCCGGCGCATGAACTCCTGGCACACCTGGTCGCCAAACAGCCGCTGGCTGGCGTTCACCTCGAAGGCCAATGGGCCGTACTCGCAGATTTTCCTGACGCACATCGACGAAGCCGGGCACAGCAGCCCGCCCGTCGAGCTGGCGCATTTCACGGCCGGGGACCGGGCGGCCAACATTCCCGAGTTCGTCAACGCGCCGCCCACCGCCCTGAACAAGATCGTCGAACAGTTCGTCGACGACCTTTCGCACTGGCGGGCCGG
>CAZSBS010000439.1:0-1596 GCA_964605095.1 uncultured Planctomycetaceae bacterium
GCCGAATGGTCATCGAGCAGTTGACCGCCCGCCACGGCAGTCTGCACGTCCAGGCAAGCGGGCAGGTTCTGCTGGACCCCAACCGCGTCGGCATGGACCTGCTTGTCAAGGCCCCCGCGGCGCGGCTGGACGACGAACTCCGCAGAATGCTGCCGGAGGACCTTCAGAAGACCTGGGCCAGGCTGGCCCCCAGCGGCCAGGCCGACCTGGAGCTTTCGATTCGTCACTCGATGCCCGACCAGCCCCGGCCCTACGATTACCGGCTGGTTCTGGACGCCAATGGCATGGGCCTGCGGTATGCCGACTTCCCATACGCCCTGACCGACATCCACGGCCGGGCCGTCGCGACGCCCGACGAAGTCCGCCTGACCGGCATCACCGCCCGCCACTCAAACGCCAGGTTTTCCGCCGACGGGAAGATGACCTTCACGCCCAAGTCCGACCTGGCCGACCTGACCGTGCGCGGCTCGGAAGTGCCGATCGACAAGGAACTGCTGGATGCCGTTCCGGATTCGCTGGCGCTTCTGGCCAGGCGATTCCAGCCGGGCGGCACGTGCCAGTTGGACCTCAAGCGGCTGCGGATCGTCCACACCGTCGGCGAGCCAAACGCCCCCCTCGGGGGCCTAAGGCCGGCGTCGATGCCCGCATCGGCCCCGGCGACGGCGCCGGCCTCGGCCCCCGCGACTGCCCCGGCGGGCTTCGGGGCAAGCTGGATGGTCGATGGGCGGGTGAGCCTCGACGGCGCGACGGTGGATATCGGCCTGGGCCACAAGACGCTCACGGGCAGCCTGACCGGCTCGGCCGCCCAGGCCGGGCAGGACCTGTCGGTCGACGCCGCCATTGAGCTTGACAGCGTCCGAGTCGGCAAGCAGGAACTGACGAAGCTCTCGGGCCGGCTTTCCAAGAAGGCCGGCGGGCACATGATGAGGCTGACCGATCTTGCGGCCAAGGCGTACGGGGGGCAGATTGCGGGTTTCGGGGAGGTCCGGCTGGTCGATCCGCTGGAGATCGGCCTGAGCATTTCCGTTCGCGACCTGCGGCTGGAGGACATGTTCTCCTCCGGCACCGCGGGCGCGGCAAAGGACAACAAGGTCAAGGGCCTCCTGAAGGGCAATCTTCAGTTGACGAGCATTGAGGGCCCCAAGCCGCGCCGCCAGGCCTCCGGCGTGCTGAAGATATCGCAAGGCGAGCTGGTCAAGCTGCCGGTCATGCTGGGCCTGCTCAACGTGATGTACCTGAACCTGCCGGGCGACACGGCCTTTACCGACGGCGAGCTTACCTACCACATGCGCAACGACGACCTGATCTTCGACGAGATCTACTTCCGCGGCCCGGGGCTGTCGATTGTCGGCTCCGGGCGGATGGACATGAAGACCGAGACGCTGGACCTGAGGTTTCTTTCCGGCCCGCCGCAGAAGCTGCCGCGGCTGGGGGGCCTCAGCGAACTGCTCGAAGGCATCGCCAGGGAGGTAGCGGAGATCCACGTCGACGGCACGCTGGCAAAGCCACGCATGAGGACAGTGCCGCTGCGCAGCCTCGACCGCCTGCTCCGCGAACTGCTTAACCCTGGCCGAGCCAAGTGAAGGCAGGCGGCAT
>CAZSBS010000440.1:0-1564 GCA_964605095.1 uncultured Planctomycetaceae bacterium
AGTCTTTGCTTTGCGGACGGGGTCGGTGTCGGTGTAGCCGATAATGGTCAGGAGACGGTCCTTCGCGTCGTCGCCGCTGAGGATCTCGGCAAGGTGGGTAAGGGCGGCTTTGGCCTGCGGCTTTACGATGGCTGAGCCGGAGTCAAACGTGATGTCCGAGTTGAACCTGAACATGCCTCGCGCGGCATCGAACGTGAAGAGGCCCGGATACCTGGTGCCGAGGTCCTCGATGGCCTTGGCGACCGCCGGCGGCACTTCAACCGTCGGCACCGGCGGAGGCGGAGGGGTAATCACGGGCATTGGCGCGGGCTCAGGAATCGCCACTGGCGGCGGCAGTTGCGGCGGAGGAGGTATCGTCGCGATTACCGCGGGACCCTGTGGCTCCACCTGCACGATCGGAGCCTCCGGCACGGTCCTCTGAAAACCACAGCAGCAGCCCGTCAAGGCCGTGCTCATCAACAGAACCCCAATCAGCCAAGCTCCACTGGTCACGAATCGGCGCATCATAGTCTCCTTGTCCACGCCATCCCAGCAATCAAACGGACAGTCTCAGCAGGCAGCCTGATGGTTGCGCCCATCGGGTTAGTCCTGGTCCTTCTCATCAAGTCGCCCCGATCCGTCGGGACGGCTCAACTTGCGCACAGTATACCGCCAAGTCCCAGCCAGTGCGATTCATCAATCCGAGAATTATACTACCGGCGGGAGTCAATGGCACTCATGAAATCAAGTCACGCGGATCCAGTCGCGCCGGCGAGCCTTGACTTGCGCCCGGCCGGAGGCGACGATTCCGACATGAAGAACCACCACGCACTCGGATGGATGGCGGTCCTTGCGGCCGGGATTGTGCTGGCGACTGCCCCGGCCGCGGCCCGGGCGGGCAACTGGCCCCAATGGCGCGGACCCAACTTCAACGGCTCAGCCGGCGAGGACGAGAAGCTCCTGCCGGTGAAGTTCTCCCCCGACGAGAACATCGCATGGTCATTCGACACGGGCGGCGTCAGCGCCGCCACGCCGATAGTCTGGGGCGACCGCGTCTTCATTACAGCCATGGAGCAGCCGGACCCGCAGCGGTCCTGGGCCTTCTGCGTCAGCCGGACCGATGGCAAGATCCTCTGGCAGCAACTCGTGGGCAAAAAGGGCTTCGGCAACCGGATGGGCAACAACGCAGCCACGCCCTCGGCGATAACCGATGGCCGGATCGTGGTATTCCAGTTCGGCACGGGCGAGCTGGCGGCATTCGACCTCGAGGGCAAGCAACTCTGGAGCCGTAACCTCCAGGACGACCACGGTAAATTCGAGATGCTCTGGCAGTACGGCGCCACCGGCCTGCTGTACAAGGGCCGGCTTTACGTGCCGGTAATCCACGGCCCCACCGGCGAGGGCGCGGGCGACTTGAGCTACCTGCTGTGCGTGGACCCCAACACGGGCAAGGACATCTGGAAGCACAAGCGCACAACCGACGCGGTGCGCGAGAGCAAGCAGGCCTACAGCACGCCGATACCATACGATGGCCCGGGCGGGCCGATGATCCTCGTCAGCGGCGGCGACTACGTTACGGCCCACG
>CAZSBS010000441.1:0-1563 GCA_964605095.1 uncultured Planctomycetaceae bacterium
CCCTTGACGGTACGCGAGTTGCTGTGGATGGCCGAGGGCCGCAACCGCAGGCTCTGGGACCACACGGCGACGATTGCGGCGGCTGCCCTGAGCAGCTTCCGCGACAAGATGATCGACCCGGCCAAGCTGCATCCATACGAGCGTGGCCGAGGCCGGTCGGGCAAACAGAGCATTCCGCTGACGGCGGAGAACATCGAGATCCTGAAGGCAGTGTTTGCGAAGGACAAAACCAGCCCGGCAAGGAAGCCGGGTCCAAACGCGAAGGAGCGCAGAACATGAGAAACGCATGGAGATGGTTGATACTGGCGCTGGTGCTTGTGCTGGCCATACTGACCGTGGCCGGCTGTGGCAACGTGACGCTGAAGGGCGACAGCATGACTGCCGCGGAGGTCTCGACGCTGGATGCCTACAACGCATCCCAGCGGGCCGGGGCTGACCCGAACATGCCTCATTGGACGCAGGTGTACCTTGATGAAAACTTCAAGCAGTGGCGGTGCTTCGTCTGGTCTGCCAAGAAGGATGTCACCTGGGGGCCGAAGCTACCGTCGGAGTCCGCCACGGGCGGATCAGCGCCGGGCACCAAGGCGGGCGGCTGAGTGCTGTTGAATCTGCTGGGGATGGACCCCGCGAACTGCCAAACACGGAAGGAGTTGACCCATGTTGGAATTGACTGACAAAGCCCAGATGCTCCTGGCGAAGGTTCCTGAAGCACAGCGGCAGGCGGCTGCCGCCTTGCTGGCTGAGTACGGGCCGCGATTCTTCGAACTGGCCCAGGAGGACGCCTGGCAGTACCTCCGCCGCCTGATGGCCGGCGACCTGGACGTCGTGACCGAGCTGGATGCGAAGCTCAGTGATGACGCCTTCATCGCCAAGGTGAAGGCCAACACGGCCCGCTGGGAGAACGTCGCCCAGTACAACAAGGTCCGCGAGGACCTCAAGAACGAAATCCTGCTGCGGCTGGCGCCGATCGTGCTGTCGGTGCTGGCTGCAATGGCGGGTCTTTGACAAGCGAGACAAGGAGATCCGAATGAACAAGGTCAGAGAGTTCCTCAAAGGCAAGAAGGCGTACATCACGGCTGCCATCGGTTTGCTGGGCGCAGTTGCAGCCTGGGCCGACGGGCAGATCGGCGGCGTGGCGCTGCTGGCGGCGGTGTGGGCTGCGGCGCAGGCCTGCTTCATCCGGGCCGGCATCGGCAACGAGGTGACCAAGGCCCAGTAGTAGCGCAAAAAAGTGGATCGGCCGCGACGGGGGGAACGCGCCGATCCGTGGCCAGCCTCAGCCGGGGGGGAGCTGGGCTGACATGTGCAGAGTACATTCTTCCGCTGGTCCCAGTCAAGTTAATGATGATCCCGCCATGCTCCGCATGAAGACCGTCAGCCTGGACATGTTCTTCGACACCGACCGCGTGAAGCGGGCGGCCGATACCGCCACGCGCAAGGTTCTGTCCAAGGCCGGCGCCTTTGTCCGCACGACGGCCAAGTCGAGTATCCGCAAGCGAAAGGCGATATCCGCGCCGGGCCAGCCGCCCAGCTCACACACGGGCCTGCTGAAGAAGTTCATCT
>CAZSBS010000442.1:0-1556 GCA_964605095.1 uncultured Planctomycetaceae bacterium
GTAACATTTCACCCGTCTGCAACGGATTGTACCGGCAGCGGGGGAAGTTGGCCAGTGGTCAGGTAGGCCCGCAGGGCTGAGGTGATGGTCGCCAGAGCATCATGCCCACGAAGTTTCAAAGTCCGATAGACGCTCATCAGCACGGCCTGCACGGCCGCGCCCTTTTCGCTGCGATTGGACTGGCTGATCTTCCGCAGGATCACCGCCGGCCGAATCATCCGCTCGGCCAGGTTGTTGTCAAACGTCACCTCCGGATAGTCCAGGAATGTGAACAATTCGTCGGTGTGCTTCCGCAAGCGCTTGGCCAGCCGGGCCGCGTCGGAGTCACCGTACGTCGCCTCCGACAACGCCACCAGCCGCCTGTCGATCCGAAGAATCCGCGACCGGTACCGCGCCGGCTCAAAGTCCGGGCGCTTCCGCAGCCGAATCCCGTCGCGCACCAGCCGGCGCAGCATCTTGGCGAATGCCCGCCATTCGGCGGAACTGTTGTGCTCGTCCACCTTCTCCAGTTCCCTCAGCAGATGGACCAGACAGCACTGCCGCTCGCGGGCGAATGCGTTGTACGCCGCCCAGAAGTCCGTTACCAGCACGCCGTCGAACGCCTCGGCGAAGAACTTCTCCAGCGCCGGCGAGCCCCGGCTGGGGTCCAGCATGTAGTAGCACGTCAGGCGGTTGGCGAAGCACCACAGCCACCACGTCTTGCCGTTCATCCGCCAGCCGGTCTCGTCGGCGTGCAGCACGGCCGAGGCTTTCGCGTCCAGGCCGATCCGCACGTACCACGGTTCGAGCACCTCGGCCAGGCGCTGCCAGGCCGCCACCAGCCCGCCGGCCGACAGGTCCGTGCGGAACTGCCCGCCGAGAAGCTCCCGCACCTGGGATATGCTGACGCCCACGCCGTAATGCAGCCAGGCGCTGAGCGCCACGGCTCGATTGCCGATCTTGGCGTTGGGCAGGGCGTCGGGGACGACGGGCTCGACGTGCTTCTTGCAGGCCGGGCAGTAGTCACGATGGATGGCGTGTTCGGTGACGACGGTGCGAAGGTCTTCGAGGATGTCCTCGACGGTTCGCGTGCGTTTGCGGCCGCACCGCTGAAGTTGCCCGCCGCAGCAGGGGCAGGTTTCAAGGCGATGCTCTTTGTGGTCGTCGATTCGCTGCGGCTCGGGCCGTCGTGCGCCGGGGTGTCCAGGCTTTGCTCCGGGCTTGCCCTTTCGCTTGGGCGCGGTCGGCTTGGTGTAGATTGGCCGCTGCCCCGACGGCGTGGCCGGGTCAATCTTTGGCGGGCCGGAGAGTTTGGCCTGGAGTTCGGCAATTCGCTTTGCCGTAGCAAGGAAAGCGAGCTTGATAAGGTCACGGTCGATGGCCGCCAACTGCTTGGCTTGGGCATCCGTGAGCTTGCCGTCGAGAGCCGCTGTTATGAGCGTTGCGATCCGTTCATCCGTGCCGATTCTTGCGTCCATACCTTGCGAATACCACGCAAGGCGCGCGAGCGCAAGTCGGAATTATCGGAATTTTCACATTATTTTATGCGTCTGTGTTGCAGATGGGTGAAGTGTTAC
>CAZSBS010000443.1:0-1501 GCA_964605095.1 uncultured Planctomycetaceae bacterium
TCGCGCCGGGAGATTGGCTGGGATGCGCCATGGTTTGTCGCGCTGGTAAGTTCGCATGGGGGTAAGGGGGTGCCGGACATCCGCGCCGCCCAGAAATCGCTATGGGATGACGGCATCGCCCTGGAAGGCCCGGACAGCGACTCACTCAGGGGCGACCTTCGCGACGGCGTCCATTTCAGCGGCAAGGGCCTGCGAGAACATGGCTCGCGCTGGGCCGAGAAAGTCGCGCCCTGGCTGGAGAAGCAGACGGGCGCATCCGCTTCGAAAGACCGGAAACCGGCGCTGTCACGGGCCAAGCTCGGCGTGTTCGTCCATTACGTCTCGATAGCATCATATTGCTCGCCGTCGTCCGCTGATCTGGCATCTATTCAGAACCAAGTTTAAAGGAACGAGAAGAAATGAAAACTGCAATCATGGTATTGATATCGGTTCTTCTGGTTTCGAGTTGGGCGGGGGCGGCTGATTTGTCCAAAGTGCCGCAGCTTCACGAAACGAAGCAGCAGCGAGATGAGCGCATGCAATGGTTCCGCGACGCGAAGTTCGGCATGTTCATCCACTGGGGCCCTTGTTCCGTAGGGGCAAAGGAAATAGGCTGGGGCCGCAACGCGAACCGTCCCTGGGACATAAACGGCGTCCAGACCCCGCGCACCTCAGACCCCGTTTATGACAACTACTACAAGCAGTTCAACCCGACAAAATACAATGCGGAAGAATGGGTACGCTTCGCCAAGGAGTCGGGCATGAAGTACATGGTGCTCATCGCCAAGCACCACGACGGCTTCGCGCAGTTTGACTCGAAGGTCTCGGACTACGACATCATGGCCAGCCCCTATGGCAAAGACATTATCCGCGCCTACGCCGATGCCTGCCACAAGCAGGGGATGAAGCTCGGGCTCTATTATTCCACCCGCGACTGGTATCACCCGGACTACCTCGTCGGCGACAACAAGAAATACGACGAGTTCTACCGCGCTCAGGTTAGGGAACTGCTCTCCAACTACGGGGTGGTGGATGTGATGTGGTTCGATCACGTCGGCGGGCGCGATTGGGGCAAGTGGAAGTTCGACGAACTCTTCGAGATGATGTATCAGCTTCAGCCCAAACTGATCGTCAACAACCGCGCGGCCGCTTTCTGCGGGCCGGAAACGCCGCAAGATCGCGGCCCGGCCACGCCGGAGATTGCTAAAATGACCCGGGGCGACTACGACACGCCCGAAGGCTTCATTGGCGCGATGAACATCGCCGGCGATTGGGAATCCTGCATCCATGTGGGGCGCCAGTGGGCCTATGGCGGCGAGGATGGGTTCAGGGGGCCGGAGGATTGCATCAAGATGTTGGTCAGTTGCACGACAGGCGGCGGCAACCTGCTGCTGAACTTCGGCCCGCGGCCGGACGGGGCCTTTGCCGAGGGTGAGGCCAAGGTCGCCCGTGCCATGGGCGCGTGGTTGAAGAAGTATGGTGAAGCCGTCTACGGCACCCGTGGCGGCCCCTACCGCAACGG